>JBIOTO010000077.1:0-38791 GCA_044865945.1 Solirubrobacterales bacterium | reverse complement strand
TCTTCTGCCTTCCGTTCACGCCCCTGGCGGTGCCCTGGAACGACGAATTCACCTGGGAGTCGTTCAACTACGCGCCGTTGATGGTCGGGGTGGTGATCCTCTTCGCCGCGATCACCTGGTTCGCCAGCGCCCGCAAACACTTCACCGGGCAGGTGCGGGAGATCGAGATCGAGGAGGCGATCGGCCCCGAGCCCGAAGTGGGTCCGGGCGCGCCGTGAGCGCGGCGGCGTAACGTTGCGACCGTGACGGTCGAGGAGCTGAAGAAGGCGGTCGCGGACGGCACGGTCGACACCGTGCTGCTCGCGATCGCCGACATGGAGGGGCGGCTGCAGGGCAAGCGGCTGACCGCGAGCCACTTTCTCGGTGAGGTGCTCGATCACGGGGCGGAGGGATGCAACTACCTGCTCGCCGTCGACGTCGACATGGAAACGGTCGGCGGCTACGCGATGTCCTCCTGGGACACCGGCTACGGCGACTTCGAGATGGTCCCCGACCTCGACACCCTGCGGATGGTGCCGTGGCTGCCGGGGACGGCAATGGTGATGGCCGACATCCAGTGGGGGGACGGGCGCGAAGTCGCCGCCTCGCCGCGGCAGATCCTGCGCCGCCAGCTGGCCCGGCTTGCCGAGCGCGGGATGAGCGCCAAGGCCGCCACCGAGCTGGAGTTCATCGTCTTCCGCGACACCTACGAGGAGGCCTGGAAGAAGGGTTTCCACGACCTTGAGCCGGCCAACCTCTACAACATCGACTACTCGCTGCTGGGGACGGCGCGGGTCGAGCCGCTGATCCGGCGGATCCGCAACGAGATGGCCGGGGCGGGGATGGAAGTCGAGAACTCCAAGGGCGAGTGCAACCTCGGCCAGCACGAGATCAACTTCCGCTACGACACCGCCCTGCGCAGCGCCGACAACCACGTCATCTACAAGAACGGGGCCAAGGAGATCGCCGCCCAGGAGGAGCACGCGATCACCTTCATGGCCAAGTTCAACGAGCGCGAGGGCAACTCTTGCCACATCCACTGCTCGCTGGCGAGTGAGGACGGGGCGAACGCCTTCGCCGCCGACCGGGCGATGTTCGACCACTTCGTCGCCGGCCAGCTCGCCTGCATGGAGGAGCTGACGCTGATGTACGCGCCGCACGTCAACAGCTACAAGCGCTTCGCCGTGGGCTCCTTCGCGCCGACCGCGATCGCCTGGGGGGACGACAACCGCACCTGCTCGCTGCGGGTGGTCGGTCACGGCGAGGGGCTGCGGGTCGAGAACAGGCTGCCGGGCGCAGACGTCAACCCCTACTTGGCGCTGAGCGCGATGATCGCCGCCGGCCTGCGCGGGATCGACGAGGAGCTGCCGCTGGAGGCGGCCTTCGAGGGCAACGCGTATGAGTCCGACAAGCCGCGGGTGCCGTCGAACATCTACGCCGCGCGCGACGCCTTCGCGGCGAGCGAGGTGGCGCGGGAGGCGTTCGGCGGCGAGGTCGTCGACCACTACTTGAACCGGGCCGGGGTGGAGATCGAGGCCTTCGAGGCGGCCGTCACCGACTGGGAGCGCTACCGGGGCTTCGAGCGGCTGTGACCGGGCCGGGCGGCAGCGAGGCGCCGGCGATCGGGATCTGTGCCGCCGTCGAGCGGGTCAGCTGGGGGGTCTGGGACGGCTACGAGGTGACGCTGGCGCCGCGCAGCTACGTGCGTTGCGTGCAGCGCGCCGGCGGGGTGGCGATCGTCCTGCCGCCCGACGCAGCGGCGGCCGCGGAACCCGACCTGCTGCTCGACCGGGTCGACGCGCTGATGCTGGCCGGCGGCGCCGACATCGACCCGTCCAGCTACGGAGCCGACCCCCACCCGGAGACGTTGGGCACCTGGCCCGACCGCGACGCGTTCGAGCTGGCCCTGGCGCGCCGGGCGCTGGCGCGGGACATGCCGGTGCTGGGGATCTGCCGCGGGATGCAGCTCCTGAACGTGGCCCTGGGCGGGACCCTGACCCAGCACCTGCCCGAGACGCTGGGCAACGAGGCGCACCGCACCGTGGCCGGCACCTTCAGCCAGCACCACGTCCGCCTGGAGCCGGAATCGCTCGCCTGCGCCGCGGCGGGCGTCGAGAGCTTCGTCGTCCTCTCCCACCACCACCAGGGAGTCGATCGGCTCGGCGAGAATCTGAAGGTGAGCGGCTGGTCGGCCGAGGACGACCTGCCGGAGGCGATCGAGCTGCCCGGAAAGCACTTCGCCCTCGGCGTCATCTGGCACCCCGAGGAGGACGAGAGCAGCAGGGTGATCCAGGCGCTGGTGGAGGCCGCGGCCAATCGCGCGGTTCCTTTGTCCTCTATGGCCGGACAAAGGAACCACGAGTGAGCGCGATCGAGGTGATCGAGCCGGCGACCGAGCAGGTGATGGCCGAGGTGCCGCGGGCCGGGGCCGAGGAGGTCGACGCGGCGGTGGCGCGGGCCAAGGCGGCGTTCCCGGCCTGGCGGGCGGTCGCGCCGGCCGATCGGGCGAAGCTGCTGCGCGATCTCGCCGACGCGATCGAGGGGCGGCTGGAGGACCTCGCGCTGCTGGAGGCGCGGAACGCCGGCAAGCCGATCGGCGACGCCCGCGGCGAGATCGGGATGGTGGTCGAGACCTTCCGCTACTACGCCGGCGCGCCGGAGCGGCTGCTCGGCCAGACGATCCCGGTCGCCGGCGGCATCGACATGACCTTCCGCGAGCCGCTCGGCGTCGTCGGCCTGATCGTCCCCTGGAACTTCCCGCTGACGATCGCCTCCTGGAAGGTGGCGCCGGCGCTGGCCGCCGGCAACTGCGTCGTCCTCAAGCCGGCCGAGCTGACGCCGCTGACCGCGCTGGAGCTGGAGGTGCTCGCCCTCGACGCCGGGATCCCGGAGGGGGTGCTGAACGTCGTCGCCGGACCGGGCAGCGTCTGCGGCCGGCGCCTGGTCGAGCATCCGGACGTCGCCAAGGTCGCCTTCACCGGCTCGACCGAGGTCGGCCGCGGGATCGCCGCCGGCGCCGCTCAGACGATCAAGCGGGTGACGCTGGAGCTGGGCGGCAAGTCTGCCAACGTCGTCTTCGCCGACGCGGACATCGAGGCGGCCGCGGCCGCGGCGCCGATGGCGGTCTTCGGCAACGCCGGCCAGGACTGCTGCGCGCGCTCGCGGATCCTCGTCGAGCGCGGCGCTCTGGACGACTTCCTCGCCGCCCTGCGACCGGCGGTGGAGGGGATCGCGGTCGGCGACCCGCTGGACGAGCAGACCGAGATGGGCCCGCTGATCTCCGCCGGTCAGCGCGAGACCGTCGCCGGCTACGTCCCCGAGGACGCGCGGGTCGCGATCCGCGGCAGCGTCCCCGAGGGCCCCGGCTACTGGTTCCCGCCGACCGTGTTGGCGCCAGTCTCAAATGACGACCGCGCCGCGAGCGAGGAGATCTTCGGGCCGGTTGCCTGCGTCATCCCCTTCGACTCCGAGGAGGACGCGGTGCAAAGCGCCAACGACACCATCTACGGCCTCACGGGCTCGGTCTGGACGGGAGACGGGGCGCGGGCGCTGCGGGTCGCGCGGGCGCTGGAGACCGGGGTGATCTCGATCAACTCCAACACCTCGGTCCGCGTCTCCACCCCCTTCGGCGGCTTCAAGCAGTCCGGCGTCGGCCGTGAGCTCGGCCCCGACGCGCTCGACCACTACACCGACGTCAAGAACGTCTTCTACGCGACTGGGGGAAGCTGATGACGGGACGGCTGCGGGACAAGGTCTGCGTCGTGACCGGCAGCGCCAGCGGGATCGGCGCCTCCTCGGCGCGGCTGTTCGCCGCCGAGGGGGCGAAGGTGGTCGGTGTCGACCTCGACGCCGAGCAGGCGGTCGGGGGGCTGACGATCGCCGCCGACGTCGCCGACGAGGAGCAGGTTCGTAACGCCTTGGCCGAGGCGCGCGAGCGGTTCGGCCGCGTCGACGTGCTGATGAACAACGCCGGGATCAATCCGACCGACGACGGTTCGGTGCTGGAGACCAGCCTCGAGTCCTGGCAACGGGTCCAGGACGTCAACCTGCGCAGCGTCTTCCTCTGCTGCAAGCACGGCATCCCCCACCTGCTCGACGCCGGCGGCGGCTCGGTGATCAATGTCGCCTCCTTCGTCGCGACGACCGGCGCCGCCGTCTCGCAGATCTCCTACACCGCCTCCAAGGGCGGCGTCCTCTCGCTCTCGCGCGAGCTCGGGGTCGAGTTCGCCGACCGCGGCGTCCGCGTCAACGCCCTCTGCCCGGGCCCGGTCAATACCCCGCTGTTGAAGGAGCTCTTCGCCAAGGACCCGGAGCGAGCCGCCAAGCGCCTCGTCCACATCCCGATGGGCCGCTTCGGCGAGCCCGACGAGATCGCCAAGGCGGCCCTCTTCCTCGCCAGCGACGACTCCAGCTTCGTCACCGCCAGCACCTTCCTGGTAGACGGCGGCCTCTCTGCCGCCTACCTCACCCCGGTCCAGGTCGACTGACTTCGATCCAGCGCCGGCAGAGTTCTCGCCCAAGTTCGTTGAAGCCCCCGATCTTCGCTTCGGTCTCCGGTCCAAGGACCGCCGGGTCGATGCCGATCCGCACCGCGTCGGGGTCGGCCTCGAAGTCCTCGACCCAGTGGAGGGCGTCGGCGCGGCTTACCTCGGGATGGAACTGCAGCGCCCAGGCGCGCTCGCCGACGCGGGCCCCCTGCAGGCAGACCTCGCCACGGGCGATGGGAACGGCGCCGGCGGGCAGCGGGAACTCGTAGCTGTGCCACTGGAACGCCTCGAAGGAGGGGGCAAGCGGGCCGAGCAGGGGGTCGGCCGCGCCCTCCGGCGTCACCTCGACCCGGTGCCAGCCGATCTCCGGCCGGCTTGCTCGCCGCGGCTCGGCGCCGGCTGCTTCGGCGACCAGCTGGCCGCCCAGGCAGAGGCCCAGCAGCGGCGCCTCGCGCGCGAGCAGCTCGCGCAGCAGCGCCTTCTCCTCGGCCAGCCACCCGTGCCCCTTCTCTTCGTCGACGTTCATCGCCCCGCCGAGGACGAGGACCGCGTCGTAGCCGAGCGGATCGGCGGGCGGCTGGCGCTGCTCAGCCGGCATCCACTCGTCCAGCTCGCCGCCCCAGTCGCGGATCGCCCCGGCGAAGACGCCCGGCCCGGCGTCAGCTTGTTGCACGACCGCGAGGACTCGCATCTACGCGAGAGTACCCAGAGGCGCTTATCCTGACGAGGGATGCGGGGGACGGCTGGAAACGGCTCGAGGTTGGCGGGGATGGCGGCCGGCGTCGCTGTCTTGCTGGTGGCTGTCGTTACGGCGGGCGCGGCTTCCTCCGATCGGTATTCGAGGCCGGTTCGTGCTGCGAAGGGAAATCTGGAGGCTCTCTTCAACGGGGCCGTCTACCTGAAGGCGCCCTCGAAAACGCGATCCACCCCTGCCGCTGCCGTGCTCTCGGCGAGGTTCACGACCCGCGACGGCAGTCACCTCCCGGCCTTGCGTCGGCTCAAGATCCTGGCCGACAAGAACGTCGACGTAGACGTGAAGGGGATCCCGGTCTGCGGCCGGAGCGAGATCCAGGGCAAGTTCAGCTGGGAAGCGGAAGACGCTTGCCGTGCGGCACTGGTCGGCGTCGGTTCGCTGACGACCGAGGTCCAGATCGCGGCACGAAGGGCGACGCCGATAGTCGGTCCCCGGCTACTCGTCTTCAACGGCGGCGCGAGGAAGGGCGTCACCACCTTCTTCGTTCACACCTATCTCGAAGGGCCGGTTCCCCAAACGCTCGTCGCGACGGTAAAGGCCAAACGGGTTCGCTCGGGTCCCTATGGGCTGTCGGTGGTGGCGACGATCCCCCGCATCGCCGCCGGCCAGGGCTCGCTGACCTCGTTCAACCTGAGCTTGCGAAAGGGGATCACCGCGACCTGCGCGACCGGCCGGCTTAGCGCGAAAGAGTCCGCTGTCTTCGCCGACGGCACCCAACTCCAAGCCCGCCTCAATCGTCCCTGCGACCTGCGCTCGAGGCCTCAGCCTCCGCGGACCGCCTTCGAAGTCGCCCCGTCGATCCTGCCGCGCTCCGAGCCCGCGCCCGCCCGCATGTCGGTCGCGGGTAGCTACCGGCTGGAGGCGGGAGGCCCCCAGTTCGAAGCCCTGCGGTCGCTGCGCTTCGAAGCCGACCGTCAACTCCACCTCGATCTCAAGGGTGTTCCCGTCTGCGACGGGCTCGGGCGGGACGTCCGTCGCAACCTGGAGGAGATGGAAAGGATCTGCGGCGATGCCGCGATCGGCCACGGCCGGCTCACGGCCACCGGCGCGTTCCCCGGCGATCAGCTGATCTCGGCGACCGGCGGGATGACCCTTTACAACCGCGGTCGTTTCCGGGACGGCGCCCGGCTGCTCGCCTTCGCCTACCTGCGGGCGCCGTTGACCGGGGCGGTCGAGATCCCGATCGAGATCCGCCGGATCGACCGGGGCCGGATGGGCTGGGAGATCCGGCCGTCGATCCCGCGGATCTTCGGCGGGGGCATCTGGATAACCGAGTACTCGCTGGGAATCGGCAAGCGCTTCCTCTCAGCGACCTGCGTGGGCGGCGAGCTCGCGCTCCGCGTCGTCTCCGGCTTCGAGGACGGGACCAGGCGGAACGAGCGCCCCGTCAGTCCCTGCGCCGTGGCCAAAGCTGACGCTCGGCAGTAGCCGGTCGAGCCAGCCCGGCAGCCACCAGGCGGCGGGGCCGGTCAGCCGCAGCAGCACCGGAACCAGCAGGAGGCGAACGAGGAAGGCGTCGAGGAGGACGGCGGTGCCGAGGATCGCGCCCATTTCCTTCGGCGGCAACGGTCCGGAGAGGGCGAAGGTGAAGAAGACCGCGACCATCACCCCGCCGGCGGCGAGGATGACGCGGCCGGAGTGGGCGAGGCCACCGACCATCGCCGCGTGGGCGCTGCCGGTCCGCTCCCAGTGCTCGCGCGCCGAGGAGAGCAGGAAGACGGTGTAGTCCATCGCGATCGCGAAGACCATCGCGAAGAAGAAGACCGGCGCCCAGGCGTCGAGGAAGCCCTGCGATTCGAAGCCGAGCAGGCCGCTGAGGTTGCCGTCCTGGAAGATCAGCTTCGCGACCCCGAAGGCGGCGGCGGTCGACAAGAGGTTGGTGAGGACGCCGAGCGCGGCGACCAGCGGCGCCTGGAAGGCGATCAGCAGGAGCAGGAAGCCGAGGCCCAGCACGACGCCGATCACCAGCGGCGTCTTCGCCGCCAGCGCCGCCTCGAGGTCGCGGTTCTCGGCCGCCGGTCCGCCGACCATCGCCGCTGGGGGCAGCTCCGAGCGAAGCCGGTCGACCGTGTCGTTGAAGGCGACAGTCGAGGGCGCCGCGACCGGCATCGCCTCGACCAGCGCCGTGCCGCCGGGGCCGACCCGCGGTGGCAGCGCCATCGCCACGTCGGGGTCCCGTCGCAATTGGGCCGCGACCCGCTTGGCTTCGGCGGTCGGCGCCGTCACCTGCAGGAGTCCTGGCGCGCCCGGGCCGAAGGCGTCGCTCAGCTGTTCGTAGCCGATTCGCGAGTGGTCGCCTTGGGGCACGACCTTGATCGAGGGCATCCCCGTCCGCGCCCCGAGGAGCGGCAGCGCCAGCAGAACCAGCACCGCCAGGCCGATGCCGCCGAAGAGCAGCGGCCGGCGCCAGAGCAACTCGCCCCAGCGGGCGAAGCGGGGCGAGCGGTGCTCGCCCGAGTGCGCCCAGGGCAGCGAGAGCCGGTCGATCCGCGGTCCCAGCTTGGCCAGCACCGCCGGCAGCAGGGTCAGGGTCGCGGCGAGGACGAATCCGACCGAAACCATGATCCCCAGCGCGACCGAGCGGAAGGCCGGGCTGGGGACGAGCAGCACCGCCGCCAGCGAGACGATCACAGTCAGCCCGGAGAAGAGGACCGCCTTGCCGGCGGTGTCCATCGTCCTCGCCACCGCTTCGGTTGGGTCCAGACCCTGGCCGAAAAGCGCGCCCCGGAACCGCATCGTCACGAACAGGGCGTAGTCGATCCCCAGCGCCAGGGCGAACATCAGGGCGAAGTTCATCGCCCAGATCGAGATCGGCGAGACCAGGGTGCCGAGGTAGAGGAGGCCGGCGGAGAGGACGAGGCCGGTGATCGTCAGCAGCAGCGGCAGCCCGGCGGCGACCAGCGAGCCGAAGGCGAGGACGAGGATCAGCAGCGTCACCGGCCAGGAGAAGAGCTCGGACTTCAGCATCGCCTCCTTGTTGGCTTCGTTGAAGTCCGACCACATCCCGGCGGCGCCGGTGAGGTTGGCTTCGACGCCGGGCCCGGCGAGGTCGGCGACCTCCGCCTTCAGTTCGCCGGCGGCGGCGACCATCGCGTTCGCGTCCTTCGCGGCGGCGGCGCGGACCACCGCGGTATGGCCGTCGCGGGAGATCGAGACGCCGGGTCGCGGCGGGACGACCCTGGCGACCGCCGGGTCCTCGCCGAGGGCGCGTTCGACCGCGGTGATAGTGCGCTGGAAGCCCGGGCTGGCGGCGGTCAACCGCCGCGAGTGGACCGCGACCTGCAACCCGTAGGCGCCAGCGCCGCCAAATTCGGCGTCGACCTGCTTGCGCACCGCGACCGACTCCGAGCCGGTTGCTTCCCAGCCGGCGCCGGAGAGCGCGGTCTCTACCCGGGGGGCGAGGAAGCCGAGGGCGACCGCGAGCACCGCCCAGGCCGCGAAAACCCTGCCGCGGTGCTCGGCGGCGAGCCTCCCCAGCCGCCCGATCGGTCCGAGTGAGCCTCCCGCTACGGTGTCGCCAGTCATCAGATTCTCCAATCTACCCGTTTACAGCTACACAACTTAACAGTTGTACAAGGTACAATAACACGGAGATGGCAACCGCGGCAAAGAAAAAGGTCCTCAGCCCGCTCAACCCGCAGGCGGCGGAGCTGATCGCGCGCCGCTTCCGCGCCCTTGCCGATCCGACCCGGCTGCGGATCCTCGACCACCTCCGCAACCACGAGGAGGCCTCGGTGGGAGAGATCACCGAGACGCTCGGCACCTCGCAGCAGAACGTCTCCAAGCACCTCTCGGCACTGCTAGCCGAGGGCTTCGTCGCCCGCCGCAAGCGCGGCACCAGCTCGCTCTACCGGATCGCCGACCCCGGCGTCCACGAACTCTGCGACGGCGTCACCGCCGGAATCGAGACCCAGCTCACGGAGCTAGAGGCGGTCTTCGGCAGCTAGGGGGAGAGTTCGAGCGCGGGGCGCCTTAGTGTCCTCGTGGTTGACCAAAGCGCCCCGATCGATTGGCGAATCGCGCGCATCGCGCGGGAGCAGCATGGGATCGTCACGACGAGACAGCTCGTCGAGTTGGGATTGACGAGGAGCGCAATCGCCAAGCGCGCGCAGCGAGGCCGTCTACACCGCGTTCACCGTGGTGTCTACGCAGTCGGTCATGCACCGATCGCTAAAGAGGCAGGTTGGATGGCGGCGGTCCTCGCCAGCGGTCCCGGTGCCGCCTTGAGTCACGGGGCCGCTGCGGTGCATTGGGGCTTGCTCCGGCCGCTCGCAGGCCCAATCGACATCACGATCCCTACTCACAACGGTCGCAAGCGTCAACGTGGGATTCGCGTCCACCGACGCGCCGTCTTCGGCAGCGGGGCGCCTTTGTCAACCAGGGGTTTACAAAAACGCCCCACCCCGCTGGTCACCATCCGCGACGGCATCCCCGTGACGACCGTGGCGCGCACGCTTGGCGATCTCCCCTCGACCTTGCCGCCGCGGCTCGTGCGGCGCGCGATCCGCCAGGCCGAGTTTCTCGGCCTGGGGTTGGGTGAGGTGAAAAGCGATCGCACTCGCAGCGAGCTCGAGCGTTACTTCCTGCGCCTATGTCGCCGTTATGGACTGCCGGCGCCTGAGGTGAACGTCGAGATCGGCGGCATGACCGTTGACTTCCTCTGGCGCGCGCAGCGCCTCGTCGTCGAAACCGACAGCTACGCGACCCATGGTGGGTCCGTCGCCTTCGAGGACGATCACGATCGCGACCTGCGGCTGCGACGCCTCGGCTACTCGGTCCACCGCTTCACCGAACGGCAGCTGGAGCTGGAACCCGCGGCCGTCATCGAAGACGTCGTTAGGGCGCTGGGACGATAATCACCGCGTGACCCCGGGCGCACCCGCGATCGAGACCGAGGCGCTGACCAAGCGCTACGGCCGCCACCGGGGGATCGAGGAGGTCAGCTTCACCGTCCAGCCGGGTGAGGTGTTCGGCTTCCTCGGACCCAACGGGGCCGGCAAGACGACGACGATCCGCACCCTGCTCGACCTGATCCACCCGACCTCCGGCTCGGCCCGGATCTTCGGTCTCGACAGCCGCCGCGAGAGCGTCGCGATCCGGGCTCGGCTCGGCAACCTGCCGGGCGACTTCGGCTTCGGCCGCGAGACCCCGGGCCGGCAGGCGGTCGAGCTGCTTTCGCGCCTGCGCGGGGTCGACGGCACCGTCCGCGCCGGGGAGCTGGCGCGCCGCTTCCGCGCCGACCTCGACCGGCCGCTCGGCCAGCTCTCACGCGGCAACCGCCAGAAGGTCGGGCTGATCCTCGCCACCTTCCACCGCCCCGAGCTGCTGGTCCTCGACGAGCCGACCAGCGGCCTCGACCCCCTGATGCAGGAGGAGTTCCTCGACCTCGTCGCTGAGGAACGCGACCGGGGCTGCGCCGTCTTCCTCTCCTCGCACGAGCTCGACGAGGTGGAGCGGGTCTGCGACCGGGTAGGGATCGTCCGCGGCGGGCGGCTGATCGCGGTCGAGCGGATCGCCGACCTGCTCGGCAGGGCGCGGCGCCGGTTCGCGGTCGAGGTCGCCGACCCAGCGGGACTCGAGCGCCTGCGCTCGCTGCCCGGCGTCACCGACCTCGAGATCGCCGGCAACCGCGCGACCTTCAGCGCCGGCGGCGACCTCGACGCCGTCGTCCGCGAGCTGGCCGCGCACCACGTGGTCGACGTCGAGGCGACGCACCCCTCGCTGGAGGAGGTCTTCCTCGGCTATTACGACGAGGGGGATGGTCCATGAGCCGGCAGATCCACGCCCTCGCCGGCCTCCACTTCTTCGACCGGCGCCGCTCGGTCCTCGCCTGGGGGCTGCCGCTGGGCCTGATGTCGGCCTTCATCGTCGCCATCTTCCCCTCGGTCGAAGACTCGATCTCCAAAGCGGTCGAGGGCTACCCCCAGGGACTGAAGGAAGCCTTCGGGATCGGCCAGCTGAGCAATGTCGAGCAGTACCTGCAGGCGGAGATGCTGAGCCTGATCGTGCCGCTGGCGATGGGCTACCTGGGGGTGCGGGCGATCGCCAGCGGCCTCACCGGCGCCGCCGAATCGGGCCGCCTCGACGTCCTCCTCTCGGCGCCGGTCTCGCGCGCCCGCCTCGTCGCCGCCGGCTTCCTCGCCACGGCGGTCGAGCTCGCCGCGGTCCTCCTCGTCACGGGTCTGCTGACCGGGCTCGGCAGCGTCCTCTCCGGCGCCGGCCTCGACGCCGCCGCGGCGGCCGAAGGCTTCGCCAACGTCTGGCCGCTGGCCCTCCTCTTCGCCGGTGCCGGCGCGGTCGCCGCCGGCTTCTCGCTGCGCACCAGCGTCGTCACCGGCTCGGTCGCCGGCCTGCTGGTGGCGATGTACGTGGTCGACCTCGTCGGCCGCCTCGACCCCGACCTCTCCGGCCTCCGCTACGTCTCCGTCTTCAAGTACTACGGCAACGCGATCGAGGACGGGATCGACCCGCTCGCCTTCGCCGGCGTCACCGCTGCCGCCTGCCTCCTTGCCGCGCTCGGCGCCTGGCTCTTCGAGCGCCGCGACCTCGCCGGTTGAGCTAGACGGTCGCCAGGACGAGTCCGACGGCCCGCTCGATCTCGGCCATCTTCTCGTCGCCCACCGAGCCCACCCGCCGCAAGAGCCGCGAGCGTGCCACTCCGCGAATCCCGCGGCAGATGGCGGCGCTGGAGTTGTCGATTCCGGTCTCGGTCCCCAATTGGGGGCGCAGACCCGAGGCGGGAAGGGAACTCGAAAGGGGAATGACGACGATCAGCTCGTGTCCGACACCAACCAAGAACTCATCCGCTGAGACCACGACTACTGGCCGGGTCTTTCCCGGCTCGCCCCTTCGTCCTGCGCCAAGAGCGGCGAGCCAGATCTCGCCGCGGCTGGGCTCAGTCGATTCCATCTTCCAGAGTCCCCTCCCAAAGTTCGTACTCCGCCAGGGCCACGGGATCGTTCATCTCGGCTCTGGTCGCTTCGCGCTCGGAGCGGTAGGCGTCGGCGCGCTCGGCGCGCTCAGCGAGGTCCGTCAGCAGGGAGGACAGGGAGACGCCGCGATCGTGTGCCCGCGCGGCCAGTCGGTCGCGGGTCTCGCGGGGAACTCGGATCGTGGCGGTCTCGGCCATGTCGCCATAGAGTAGCGCCTGTCGCCGGCGACTCGGGATTGTTGGCGCGGTTGCACTCACCCCGCGTCAAGGTGAGAGGGCGACGAATTCTCTCCCACGACCTGAAAAAGAAGCCGCTATTTCGAAGGCGATTCGAAGCCCATCAGGCCGAAGGTGGCCCGCATCGCCGGTTTGCCGTTGCGGGCTTCGGCGTCGGCGCCGATCTGGATCAGGCCCTTGAGGCACTGTTCCAGCAGGGAGCTCGCTTCGCGCCAGCCCCGCTCGTCCAGATTGATGGTCACGTTGCTGAGGTGACGGTCGATGCGGGCGTCGAAGGTGCCCGCCTCGAAGGCTCGCTTGACCGCTTCGTTGAGGATCTCCAGCCCCGCGACGCTGACCCCACTGCGGGCGTCCTTCGGCAGCTTTTCCCAGAAGTCGTCGCTCAGGTAGGGCTTGATCGTGCCCCGGTAGAAGTGCTCGGTGGCGCCGCGCACCTGGCGCGATTTGACCAGCTCGATCAGCTCCATCTCGCGCAGAACCCGCACGTGGTAGGCGACGTAGCCGACCGCCTCTCCCTGTTCGGTGGCGAGTTCGCTCGGGCTCGCCACCCGTTCGTTCAGGACGGTCAGCGCCCGGGCGCGGACCGGATGCGCCAGCGCTTTCATGATCGTCGCGTCGTCGCCCGTGAGGGACGGGTTCTGTTCGATCTCGCGCTTCCCGTTCTCATCCCACTTGATGGCCACCGGATCCCTCCCTCGAAACGTCGATTCGACGTCAATGATCAAGCATCTTCGATCTAAATGGATACTCAAAGACAGGCTGGGTTGTCAAGTAGATAGGGGAGGATCTCACGGTGGGCGAGATCCAGATCTTCATCGCGGCGCTGCTGGTCTCGGTCGCGCTGCTGAACGCGATCGCCAACTGGTTCGAGGTGCCGTACCCGATCGTGCTGGTGCTCGGCGGCCTGGCTCTCGGCCTGGTGCCGGGGATCCCCGAGGTCACCCTGGAGCCCGACCTGGTCCTGCTCATCTTCCTGCCGCCGCTGCTCTACTCCAACGCCTTCTTCGCCGACCTCAACGCGCTGCGCACCGATGCCCGGGCGATCACCATGCTTTCGACGGGCCTGGTCTTCACCACCGCCCTCGTCGTCGGCACCGCCGCCCACTTCGCCTTCGACCTGCCCTGGGCGGTGTCGATCGCCCTCGGCGCGATCGTCGCCCCGACCGACCCGGTCGCCGCCACCGCGACCCTGAGCCGGCTCGGCGTTCCCCGCCGGCTGGCCAACGTCCTGGAGGGGGAGAGCCTGGTCAACGACGCGACCGCGCTGGTGATCTACAAGGTCGCCCTCGCGGCGGCGGTCGGGACCGGCTTCTCGGCCGCCGAGGCGGGCGGCCGCTTCCTCCTCGCCGCCGGGGGCGGGATCGCGATCGGGCTGCTCGCCGGCTACCTGGTCGCGGCGATCCGCCGCCGCGTCGACGACCCGACCACCCAGGTGACGATCTCCCTCTTCACTGGCTACGCGGCCTTCCTGCCGGCCGACGAGATCGGCGCCTCGGGCGTCCTCGCGGCGGTCACCTGCGGCATCTTCGTCGGCTGGCGAGCGCCGGAACTGATCTCGCCGGCGACCCGGCTGCAGTCCTACGCGGTCTGGGAAATCCTCGTCTTCCTGATCAACGCGGTCCTCTTCGTCCTCATCGGCCTGCAGCTGCCGGTGATCGTCGACGGCCTGCAAACCTCCGGGATCGACGCCGCCGAGGCGTTCCGCGACGCCGCGCTGGTCTGCCTGCTGGTGATCGGCGTCCGCTTCGCCTGGGTGTTCGGCAGCACCGCGCTCGTCCGCCTCCTCGACCGCCGTCCCCAGCAGCGCGACCGCCGGGCGCCCGCCCGCGCCAGGACCCTCGTCGCCTGGTCGGGCATGCGCGGCGCGGTCTCGCTGGCGGCGGCGCTGGCGCTGCCGCTCACCACCGACGCCGGCGAAGCGCTGCCCGGTCGCGACCTGATCCTCTTCCTCACCTTCGCCGTCATCCTCGTCACCCTGGTCGGCCAGGGCCTCACCCTGCCGGCGCTGATCCGCCGCCTCGGCATCCAGGACGACGGCACCGAGGAGGAACGCGAGGAGGTTCAGGCCCGGCTCCGCGCCGCCGCCGCGGCGCTCGAGCGCCTCGACGAGCTGGCGGTCGAGGAGTGGACCCAGGAAGAGACGATCACCCGCGTCCGCGGCCTCTACGAGTTCCGCCGTCGCCGCTTCAAGGTCCGGGCCGGGAAGGTCGACGACGAGGACGGGATCGAGGACCGCTCGCTCGCCTACCAGCGGCTTATGCACGAGCTCTTCGCCGCCCAGCGCGCCGCCCTGGTCGAGCTCCGCGACCGCGGCGAGATCTCGGCCGAGGTGATGCGCCGGATCGAGCGCGAGCTCGACCTCGAGGAGGAGCGGCTGGAGATCTAGGGCGGGCTCGTCAGGGCGTCGGCGCCGGGACCTGCGAGGCCATCTGCAGGTAGCCGGCGGCGCTGGGGTGGATGCCGGTGTCGTTCCGGATTACCCAGTTGGGCCCGAATTCTTCCGGGCCCGAGCAGAATTCGAAGAACGGGTCGATCAGGCGCTTAGCTTCGTACTCGTCCTGGGTCCAGGACGACTGCACGCTCGGTCCGTCGACCAGGTAGCCGCGCAACCTGCACCTCTTGGTTGGCAGATAGACAGGCGAGAGATCGACCCCCGCGTTGAAGTGGGGGGGTTCGACCGTTTGCAGGCGACTGCTGGGGAAGTTGGCCGCGACCGCGGCGATTTCTTCGTTCACCATCTGCCCCATCCGGGCGACCTGCGCCGAGGTATACGGAGCGGCGGCGGGGATCGAGAGGTGGTACTGCATCACGTAGATCTTCGCGGCCGTTTTCGTGACCAGCTCCTTGTAGACCTTCGCCAGGTTCTGCGGCAATTGGACCTTTGTGAATTCTTTCTCCACGCATTCTTCGAATTCCGGCAGCCCCGTCCCGATCGCGCATTCGAAGTTCTTCCATTCGGTGAGCATGTGCGAGAGGAGGGGATTGGCCCCGAGGGTGAGCAGGATGTAATCGGGCTTTTCCTTCTCGATTTTTTCGGTTGTTTCGAAGCTTTCCCCTCCGGGTGCCCAGGCTCCCGGTTCCGAGCCGCTGATCGCATAGTTCCGGTAGTCGGTGACGCCGTATTTGTTGGCCCACTGCGCCGCCCAGGAGACGTTTTTCGCGCGACCGAAGTCGGGTGAGTATTCGACCTTGGTGGTTTCTTTGGCCTTGGTGGCCAGCGAGTTCGAGGAGCAGGCGTCGTTGAGGTTTTTTTCGACCGGGCGGCATTCCCTGACGAATGACGTAAATGACATTTCGCTGCCGGTCGCGTAGTAGCCGAAGCCAGCCGTCACCGAGTCGCCAAGGGCGCGGACGACGATGTTGCTGGGAGCACCGACCGTGACCGGCGTTTCCTGGCGCAGGTGGCTGCCGATCAGTTCGATCCAATCGCTGCCGCGGAACTTCTGTGGGGCTCTGTAGATCAACCGGTCGCCGCGGACTCGGGCGAAGCCGCGGCTGCCCTGTTGCCTCACGTCCCAGTCCATCTTCCGGTCGCAGACCGGCAACGGCAGTGAGACCCGCTGTCCCCGTCTGACGCGCAGGTGGGGAATCGTGCTGCAGATCGGGATACCCCGCGACTCGGCGAGAGGCTGGTCCATCCGGACGTCGCGCGAGCGCATCTCCGCCTCACCGTCTTCCTCGATGTCGAGCTTGCCGCTGGCGACGACGCGCACCTTGGCGCCCCGTCGCAGCTGCCGGCTCAGGGCCGAGTTGAGCCCCACGCGGTGGACGAAGGTGAAGCGACGGCGGCGCTCGGGTAGGTCACCCCCGCCATTGCTGAGGCGTTCGTGCAAAACCCAGGAGTGGAGCGGCTTTCCGCTCCTGCCGATCAGCGCGACCCGGGGCTCGGCGATCCGCCCGGTCAGCTCGATCGGGTAGCGGACTGGGATAAGGATCGAAGCGAGGTTGCCTGCCGAGGTGCCGATCGCCGCCTGCCCGATCGCCACTTTGGCCGAGAACGGCGGCTTTGGGGCCTTGCCTGCTGCCGGCACCGCCCCTGGTCCCAGTAATGCCACCAGGCAGAGCAACGGTGAAAAGCTGCCGAGTAGTCGCTGAATCTTCATGGTTTCCCCCGCTGATACAGCCAGCGTTGGAAGAGATTGTCAAGTTGCTGACCCGAGAGCTGCTCGGCGAGCGCCTTGAACTCGCCGATGTTGGCGCTGCCGTATTCGTGGCCCGCCACCCAGCGACGCAGCAGGCGCAGCATCGGCCTCGTGCCGATCTTCTCCCGCAGCGCCTGCAGGGCCATGCCGCCGCGCACGTAGGTCGAGGGGGCGAAGAGGTCCTTCGGGCTGCCGGGCCGCGCCGGCGGTGGGTTCCAGAAGTGCTGGTTCGAAGCCGGCACCCGGTAGAGGCGGCGGAAGATTTCCCGCGCGCTTCGGCGGCCGTGGCGCTCGGCGTAGTACCACTCGCTCCAGGTCGCGAACCCCTCGTTGAGCCAGATCTGCGGCCAGCGCCGCAGCCCGACCGAGTCGCCGAACCACTGGTGCGCGGTCTCGTGGACGACCGTGGTCAGGTCGGGGACGAAGGCGTAGATCGGCCGGCTCTGGGTCTCCAGCGCGTAGCCGAGCGCCGGCGCGTAATCGACCGCCGAGCCGGCCGAGTCGAACGGGTAGCGGCCGTAGATGCCGGCGAGGAAGTGGATGATCTCCGGCAGCTTCGCCAGCGGCCTTTTCGCCGCCGCCAGGCGGGGGTCGATCAAGGTCCAGCTCGGCAGGTTGCCGATCCGGCTCTTGACGACCTCGCCGCGACCGACGTTGAGCAGGGCCAGGTAGGGGCTCATCGGCGCCGCTTCGACCCAGTTGTGCTGGACGCTGCCGCTCTTGTTGACGCTGCGCAGCCGGCGGCCGTTGGCGACCGCTTTCAGCCCGTCGGGCACGGTTATGTGGAACTCGAAGCTCGCCTTGTCGGCGGGGACGTTGTCGCAGGGAATCCAGGCCGCCGTCCCCTGCGGCTCGCCGACCGCGATCACCCCGTCGCCGGTGCGGTACCAGCCCTCTTCGCTGCCGTCGGGGTCGGTGATCTTCGGCGGGACGCCGGCGTAGCGGACGACCGTGGCGAAGCGCGCGCCCTTGGCGATCTCTGCCGGGGCGGAGAGGACCAGCTTGCCCGGCCGGCGGCGGAAGTCAGCCGGCTCGCCGTCGACCTCGACCGCGCCGACGCGGGGGCCGAAGAAGTCGAAGGAGAAGTTCCGCAGCCGTTCGGTCGCGGTCGCTTCGATCCTGGTCACGGCTTTGACCCGGCCGCTCTTCGGCTTGAAGGCGAGGCTCACCTCGTAGGCGAGCGCGTCGTAGCCCTTGTTGCCGGCGCGGGGGAAGAACGGTTCGCTCGCGGGCTTGGCGGCGAGCGCGAAGTTTGCGCTCACCAACAAGGCGAGGCAGACGAGCACGAGGCTGAGCCGGGTGGCGCGCAAGAATCGATCCTATGCCGAAGCGCAAGCGGGAACTGGAGGAGTACGAGCGCAAGCGGGACTTCAAGAAGACGGCGGAGCCGGCGCCGAAACGGCCGCGGAAGAAAAAAGGCAAGCCGCGCTTCGTCGTCCAGGAACACAGCGCCCGCCGATTGCACTGGGACCTGCGGCTCGAGCACGACGGCGTCGCCGCCTCCTGGGCGATCCCCAACGGCATCCCCGAGGACCCGGCCGAGAACCGCAAGGCGGTCCGCACCGAGGACCACCCGCTCTCCTACCTGGAGTGGGAGGGGGAGATCCCGGCCGGCGAGTACGGCGCCGGGACGATGAAGATCTGGGACAGCGGCACCTACGAGCTGGAGAAGTGGGAGCCGGAGAAAGTGATGGTCAGCTTCGAAGGCGAGCGGCTGCGCGGCCGCTACGCGCTCTTCCACGCCGGCAAAGCGGCGAAGGACTGGATGATCCACCGGATCGACCCGCCCGAGCGCGAGCGCGACCCGTTCCCCGAGAACGTGGTGCCGATGCTGGCCCGGCTCTCGACCCTGCCCAAAGACGACAGCGGCTGGGCGGTCGAGGTGAAGTGGGACGGGGTGCGGGCGATCGCCTACTGCCAGCCGGGGCGGGTGAAGCTGCAGACCCGCAACCTCAACGACGTCACCGCCCAGTACCCGGAGGTGAAAGGGATCTCGCGCCAGCTGGGCTCCTTCGACGCCGTCCTCGACGGCGAGCTGGTCGCCTTCGACGAGCACGGCAAGCCCAGCTTCGAGCGCCTGCAGCAGCGCATCCACAACACCGATCCGAACGTGGTCCGGCGGCGGATGGAGACCCACCCCGTCGTCTACGTCGTCTTCGACCTCCTCTACTTCAACGGCTATGACTTCACCGGCCTGCCCTACGAGCGCCGCCGCGAACTGCTCGAGGAGCTGAAGCTGGAGGGCGAGAGCTGGCAGACCCCGGGTTACTCGGTCGGACGGGCCGAGGAGCTGCTGGCGGCGAGCCGCGAGCAGGGCCTGGAGGGGATGGTCCTGAAGCGGCTCGACAGCGCCTACGCGCCCGGCAGGCGCGACGGCAACTGGCTGAAGGTGAAGAACACCCTGCGCCAAGAGCTGGTGATCGGCGGCTGGACTCCCGGCGAAGGGCGCCGCAAGCGGCACCTCGGCGCCCTGCTGGTCGGCTACTACGAGGGGGAGGGCTCGGACCGGGTGCTGCGCTACGGCGGCAAAGTCGGAACCGGGTTCAAGGCCGACGACCTGACCGAGCTGAACCGGCGCCTGGCGCCGCTGGAGCGAAAGACCAGCCCCTTCGGCGACGGGCCGAAACCGCCCAAAGGCGCCCACTTCGCCGAGCCGGAGCTGGTCGCCGAGTTCGAGTTCCGCGAGCTGACTAAGGAGGGGATGGTCCGCCACGGCGCCTACAAGGGCCTGCGCGAGGACAAGCCCGCGGCGGAGGTCGAGCTCGAGCGTCCGCTCTGAGCGCTCGTTAGAAACCCGGCCGCTTCGGGCACTGGGAGGGCATGGAGAGCGGAGCGATCAGGCGGGACTACAAGCCCGAGGGCGCGGCCCCGAAGACGGGCCTCTTCGCCACCCTGAAGCGGACGCTGACCGAGTTCCAGGAGGACAACCTCAGCGACTGGGCGGCGGCGCTCACCTATTACGGCCTGCTGGCGCTGTTCCCGGCGCTGATCGCGATGCTCTCGCTGATCGGGATCTTCGGCGACCCCAAAACCACCACCGACACGCTGACCGAAATCATCACCGAACTCGGGCCCGCCTCGGCGGCGGAAACCTTCGAAGGCCCGATCGACTCGATCGTCGAAAACCAGAGCGCGGCGGGGCTCGCCTTCGTCATCGGCCTGGCGGTGGCGCTGTGGTCGGCCTCCGGCTACGTCGGCGCCTTCACCCGCGCCTCCAACATCATCTACGAGACTCCCGAGGGCCGCCCCTTCTGGAAGCTGCGGCCGCTGCAGATCGCGGTCACCCTGGCGATGATCCTGATGATGGCGCTGCTTGCCGTGGGGCTCGTCCTCACCGGGCCGGTGGTCGAGGCGATCGCCGGGCCGGTCGGCCTCAGCGGCACCGCGGTGGACGTCTGGAACGTCGCCAAGTGGCCGGCGATGGCGGCGATCTTCGTCCTCATGGTCGACCTCCTCTACTACGCCAGCCCGAACGTGAAGCTGCGCGGATTCAAGTGGGTCACCCCCGGTGCCGTGCTGGCGCTCGTGGTCTGGGCGGTCGCCTCGGCGCTGTTCGCCTTCTACGTCTCCAACTTCGGCTCCTACGACAAGACCTACGGCACCCTCGGCGGCCTGATCGTGCTGCTGCTCTGGTTCTGGATCACCAACCTGGCGATTCTTTTCGGCCACCAGATGAACGCCGAGCGCGAGCGCAGCGCCGAGATCGAGGAAGGTGTGCCGCGGGCCGAGAAGGAGATCCAGCTCGAGCCGCGCGACGAGCCGAAGGACCAGAGGACCACGTGACCAAGGAGGCAGTTATCCGATGAAGCTCATCTTCGCCCCGATCAGCATCGTCCTCGGTCTGATCGCCGGGTTGCTCGGCAAGAAGATCTTCGAACAGGTCTGGGGGCTGATCGACGAAGTCGAGCCGCCGAAGCCCGAGCACCGCGAATTCTCCTGGCCGAAGCTGGTCGGCGCGCTGGTGCTTGAGGGGGCGATCTTCCGCTTGGTCAAAGGCCTGGTCGACCACGGCACCCGCACCTCGTTCGCGAAACTCACCGGCAGCTGGCCCGGCGAGGAGGCCCCGGAGCCGGAGTGAGATCGCGGCGAGCGGGTAGCCATTGACTGCACACCAGTCGTCCAAACGGAAACGACAACGGAGGAGCAGATGAACACCAGGGCAGACAGAGGAGACAGAGGGGGCATCGGCGGGATTTCGTTAGGCGGGATTCTTGTGATCATCGGGATCGTGGTGGCCCTCCTCTGGAGCCTCGTGCTGGGAATCATCATCATCTTGATCGGGTTGATCGCCTTTGGCGGTTTCGCCCGCGGCAAGTGGTACTAGCCAGACAGCGGCTGCGCCGCTTTCGCATCTGAGGAGGGCGGCCCGGTAAGGTCTCAGCGCCTTGCCGGGTGCACCGTCGCGAACCGCTCGCATCGCCTGGATCGCAACCGCGGTTATCGTCGTCTTCGGTATTTGGCTGGCGGCGAGCTCCGCCAACGCCGGCATCGCCTTCTTCTACTCGGTGCCGGTGGGGCTGGCGGCCTGGTGGTTCGGGCCGCGGGCGGCGCTGGCGGTCACGGCGGTCTGCCTGGGTCTCTACGCGGTCGGTCACGCGATCGACCCCGTCTCCGAATTCGGACTCGCGCTTGTCCTTCGCGCCGCCTTCCTGCTGATCGTCGCCGCGGTCGTCAGCTGGATCGCGGGGCGGGTGCGGGTGCTGGAGCACTCGGCCGAGGAACTGGAGGCGATCCGCTCGGCGCTGGCCCCGGCTGACCTGCCGGATCTGCCCGGGGTCGACGCCGCCGCCGCCTTCGTGCCCTCCGAACTCGGGGTCTCCGGCGACTTCTACCTGCTCACCAACGGCCCCGATGGCTCGACGATCGCGGTCGTCGGCGACGTCGTCGGCCACGGCCCCGGCGCGGCGCGGTTGGCGACCTTCATCCGCGCCCGGTTCGCCGCCCTCGCCGCCAGCACCAGCGACCCGGCTGAGCTGCTCACCCTCGTCAACGCGGCGCTGGCCGAACGACCGGGAAGGCGCCCGGAGCTGGTCAGCGCGGTCTGCGTCCGCCTCCGCCCCGGTGAGGACAACGTCTGCTGGGCCCGCGCCGGCCACCCGCTGCCGCTGCGCATGCCCCAGCTGGTCGAGCTGTCAGCCCGCGGCGGGACCTTCCTTCTGGGCGCCGAGCCGGCCCTGGAGCTGGAGAACACCGAGAGCCTGATCGAGGCCGGCGAGGGCCTCGTCGTCTACACCGATGGCGCGACCGACGTCCGGCGTGGCCGCGAGATCCTCGGCCTCGAAGGTTTGACCAGGGTGCTGGCGCCGCTCAGCGGTCTGGCCCCGCGGGTCGTCGTAGAGGAGGCCGAGCGCACGATCCTCGGCTGGGCCGACCGACCGATCCGCGACGACCTCTGCCTCCTCGTCCTGCGGCCGGAGCCCGAACTGACCTCCCGATGATCTTTGCCGTCACGAACCGGGTCCCCAAGTCCGCGGTGGAGATGCTGCGAGAGGCGGGAGAGGTGCGGATCGACGAGCGCGAGGCGGCGATCCCGCGCGCCGACCTGCTGGCGCTGGTGGCGGGCGCCGAGGCGGTCCTCACCCTGCTGCACGACCGGGTCGACGAGGAGCTCTTCGAGGCCGCCGGGCCGCGACTGCGCTGCGTCGCCAACGTCGCGGTCGGCTACGACAACGTTGACATTGCCGCGGCCGAACGGCGCGGGGTGGTGGTGACCAACACGCCGGGAGTGCTCGACGACGCCACCGCCGACCTGACCATGGCGCTGATCCTCGCCGCGACGCGGCGGCTCGCCGAGGGCGAGCGCCTGGTCCGCTCCGGCGAGCCCTGGAGCTGGGGAATGGGATTCATGCTCGGCAGCTCGCTGCAGGGCAAGCGGCTGGGGATCGTCGGCCTCGGGAGCATCGGCAAATGGGTGGCGCAACGCGCCCGCGCCTTCGGGATGGAGATCGTCTATCACCAGCGCAACCCGGCCCCGGCCGATGTGGAGGCCGCGTTGGGCGCCGAGCTGTTGCCGCTGGAGCAGCTGCTGGCGAGCGCCGACGTGGTCAGCCTTCACTGCCCGCTGACGCCCGAGACCCACCACCTGATCGGAGCCGAGCAATTGGCGGCGATGAAGCCGAGCGCGGTTCTCGTCAACGCGGCCCGCGGGCCGATCGTCGACGAGGCGGCGCTGGCCGAGGCGCTGGCCACGGGCCGGATCGCCGCCGCCGGACTCGACGTCTTCGAGCGCGAGCCGGTGGTCGAGCCCGGGTTGCTCGACCTCGACAACGTGGTGCTGACCCCGCACCTCGGCTCGGCCACGGTCGAGACCCGCACGGCGATGGCCGAGTTGGCGGCCCGCAACGCGATCTCTGTACTCAGAGGCCAAGGGCCATTGACGCCGGTCACGGCACAATGACTCGGTGAGCGCGGTCGCCGCAAAACGCACGATCCGTCACCGGATCCGGGGCGAGGAACTGACTGGCGCCTCGTCCCGGACCGCGCCTGTCTGGAACCCCGCGACGGGGGCGCGGCAGGCCGAGGTGCTGCTGGCCGAGCCGGCCGACGTCGACGCCGCGGTCGCAGCCGCCCGCGACGCCTTCGCCGAGTGGTCGGAGGCCTCGCTCAGTCGCCGTGCCAAGGTGATGTTCGCCTTCCGCCAGCTGCTGCACGCCAACGTCGAGCGGCTGGCCCGGGTCGTCTCTTCCGAGCACGGCAAGGTCCTCGAGGACGCCAAGGGGGAGGTCCTGCGCGGGCTTGAGGTGGTCGAGTTCGCCTGCGGTATTCCGCAACTGCTGAAGGGCGAGTACTCCGACCAGGTCTCGAGCACCGTCGACGCGTACTCGTTCCGCCAGCCGCTCGGGGTCTGCGCCGGCATCACCCCGTTCAACTTCCCGGCGATGGTGCCGATGTGGATGCACCCGGTCGCGATCGCCTGCGGCAACACCTTCGTCCTCAAGCCTTCCGAGCGCGATCCTTCGGCCTCCAACCTGGTCGCCGAGCTCTACGCCGAGGCCGGTCTCCCGGACGGTGTCTTCAACGTCGTCCACGGCGACAAGGTCGCGGTCGACGCCCTGCTCGACCACCCCGACGTGGCCGCGATCTCCTTCGTCGGCTCGACCCCGATCGCCTCCTACGTCCACGCCCGCGCCAGCGAGAACCGCAAGCGGGTGCAGGCGCTGGGCGGAGCCAAGAACCACGCGGTGGTGATGCCCGGCGCCGACCTCGACTACGCCGCCGACCAGCTCGCCGCCGCCGGCTTCGGCTCGGCCGGCCAGCGCTGCATGGCGATCTCGGTCGCGGTGACGGTTGGTGACTCCGGCGACGCCGTGGTCGAGGAGGTGGCGAAGCGGGCGCGGGAGATCAAGGTCGGCCCGGGGCTCGATCCCGCCTCGGAGATGGGGCCGGTGGTGACTGCGCAGGCCCGCGACCGGATCGCCGACTACATCGGCCAGGGGGCCGAGGCCGGCGCCCGGGTGACCGTCGACGGCCGCGAGCTGGAGGTCAAGGGCGGCGGCTTCTGGGTCGGCCCGACCGTGATCGACCAAGTTCGTCCGGGGATGTCGGTCTACGACGAGGAGATCTTCGGCCCGGTCCTCTCGGTCGTCCGCAGCGAAAGCCTGGACGAGGCGATCGCGCTGATCAACGCCAACTCCTACGCCAACGGCGCGGCGATCTTCACCGGCTCTGGCTACGAGGCGCGCCGCTTCCAGCGCGAGGTGGAGGTGGGGATGATCGGCATCAACGTCCCGATCCCGGTCCCCATGGCCTTCTACTCCTTCGGCGGCTGGAAGGACTCGATCTTCGCCGACCACCACATCCACGGCCCCGAGGGCGTCCGCTTCTACACCCGCGGCAAGGCGATCACCAGCCGCTGGCCGGCAACCGAGGCCCCCGGCCCCGGCGACGCCGGCTCGATGCACTTCCCGACGTCGAACTAACCTCCGCAGGGTGGAGCTGCTGGAGACCAAG
This sequence comes from Solirubrobacterales bacterium, assembly GCA_044865945.1. Classification (GTDB taxonomy): domain Bacteria; phylum Actinomycetota; class Thermoleophilia; order Solirubrobacterales; family 70-9; genus VAYN01. Next base: position 14,311 of record JBIOTO010000077.1, on the reverse strand, counting down.
GATCTGCACCGTGGCAAGCACGTCGACTTCGTCGCCAAGCGCTACCGGCGCAAGGACGGGACCGAGGTTGAGCGGGAGGTCGTCGAGCATCCGGGGTCGGTGGCGGTGCTCGCCCACGACGAGGAGTTCGCCTATCTCGTGGCGCAGCCGCGCGAGGCGGTCGAGGAGGACGAGCTGCTGGAGATCCCGGCCGGGACGCTCGACGTCGAGGGCGAGGACGAGCTCGAATGCGCGCAGCGGGAGCTGGCCGAGGAGGCGGAGCTGCGGGCCGAGACGTGGAGCGTGCTCCACGTCATCTATCCCAGCCCCGGCTTCCTCACCGAGAAGGTGACGATCTTCGAGGCGACCGGCCTCTCGCCCGCCGCCGGTGAGCGCGACGACGACGAGGAGATCGAGATCGTCCGCCTCGACCTCTCGGAGATCGAGCGGGCCCTGCCGGGCATCCGCGACGCCACGACCGTGATCGCGCTGCTGCGACTGAAGGAGCAGCTCCAGGGGTAGGAGAGGGGACCCGTGTTCCTCTTCTTCTCCAACAACCTCGGCTGCGCCGGCTCGCTGCTGGTCTCGGCCGCGGTGACGCTGGTCCTGCTGCTGCTCTTCGGCGTGATCGAACTCGGTTAGCCGAGACCGAAGTTCGGACGCTTGTCTTCTGGGACTAGGTCCAGGTACTCGGGGTGGCGCTCGATGTAGCCCTTGACGAAGGGGCAGAAGGGCAGGACGCCGAGCCCGCGCTGGCGGGCGTCGTCGAGCGCGAAGGAGATCAGCTGACCGGCGAGACCCTGGCCTTCGAAGCGGTCGCCCACCTCGGTGTGGATGAAGGCCAGGGCTCGTGGCCGGGGGCGGTACTGGCTGAAGCCGGCCAGCTCGTCGTCCACCCGGATCTCGTAGCGGCTCTCATCCGGGTTGTCGGCCACCGCGATCATCGATGGCGACGGGGGTGACCGCGTACCTGCCGGTCGCGCTCCGCGATGGCGCGCATTCGGCGCTGGGACTCGGCCGCGTTGGCTACGGCCAGATTGGCCAGGAATCGCATTTTCGGCCTCCTCTCGTTGCTAGGACACCGGCTAACGCTACTTGCCGGTGTACCCAACACTAGCTAAACTCGATAGATGGTGTCAACCCCACTTAACAAAGCGGACCAGGCCGCGGCCGATCTCCTCATCGCCTTCGTCAACACCCGGGATCTTGAGGAGGGGACCGACGGGATCGGCGACCCGGAGGGACTGCGGGACTGGGTCGAGGGGCAGGCCGGCGAATACCTGCCTGTGCCTGACGCGGAGGCGCATGCGCGGGTCCTCGCCCTGCGCGAATCGCTTCGCGCCTTCCTGCGGGCCAACAACGGCGGCGAGGCCGGCGCGCGGGAGCTGGCGGCGCTGCGTGAGGCCGCCGAGCGCAGCCGTTACCGGACCACCCTGGGCGACGATGGCGAGCTGACCCTCGTCCCCGCCCGTGCCGACCTCAGCGGTTTCGAAGCCCGCCTCCTGCTCGCGATCGAGTGTCTCCAGGCCCAGGGCGCCTGGCCCCGCCTCAAGGCCTGCACCGACGAGGGCTGCCAGTGGGCCTTCTTCGACACCACCCGCAACCGCTCCCGCACCTGGTGCTCGATGGAGGAGTGCGGCAACAAGGAGAAGACCCGGCGCTACCGGCAGCGAAAAGGTGCTGGGTCCTAGGTCTCCGGGCCCGGCTCCTGCCCAAGGGGCGCGGGTTCGAAGGAAACGAGGTGGACCCGGGCCGGGAAAGACGCGGAGCGATCTCCCGTTTCCTCAAGTCGCTCCCTGGTGCGTTTCTGGATCGCGAAGCACTCGTCCATCGCCGTGATCAAGGTGTCGTGCAGCTCCCCCCAGGCCTGCTCGTCGACCCAGAGCGGGACGCGGACCAGAAATCGCTGGATATGGGCGTCGAAGGTGCCGGCTGCCACGGCGCTGTCGATCTCCTCGCGCATCGCCGAGTTGATTTCCGCCGAGATCGATTCGCGCTCCGACCGTTCCCGCCGCTCCCACTCCGCGTTGCTCCAGATGGGCCAGCGGGGCTGGTAGACCGGAAGCCCCTCCTTCTCCGACCAGGGAACCCGCTCGATGATGCCGGCCTCCTCGAGCCCGGCCACCCATCTCTCCACTTCAGCCGCCGACATCGCCGTTTGCTCCGCCAGCTCCGCGATCGTCATCGAATCCTGGCTCAACAGGGCCATCACCCGGGCCTCCTCGGGACGGGACGCGGAGAACCGCAGGGCGCCGGCGAGGTCAACCGGCTGGCGCCGGTAGCTCTTGCCTTCGGCCGCCGCCGTCGCCTGCTCCGCCCCGAGCAGGGGGGTCAGGACGATGTAGGTGCAGATCGGCCCCAGACCCGAAAGGGCTCCCGCGCCGGCCTCGGACATGCGCCGCCGGGCCAGCCAGAGCAGGCCACCGAGGAGCGCCTCGGACAGCAGCACCCGCGACACCGGCACCCGCGGCGTCGCACGCATCAGCATGCCTTCGAGCGGGCGCAGCGCTTCGGACCGCCGGCGCAACGCGGTCACACCGCCTTCGGGAGCGGCGACCAGCAGGAGGTGGGCGAGATTGGGGCGCGAGGCCAGCAGCCCGAGCAGCGCCCCGAGCGCGACGCGGATTCCCTCCGGCGGACTCGCGCCGCGCCGGTAGGCCGGCAGCGCCGCCGCCGCCGCCTGGGCGCCGGCGCTGTCGATCGCCGCCAGCAGCAGCTCTTGGCGCCCGGCGAAGTTGGCGTAGAGCGTCCGCACCGACATCCCCGCTCGCTTTGCCACCTGCTCCATCGTCGTCGCGGCGAAGGGCTGCTCGGTCAGCAGTGCTTCGAAGGCCCGCAGCGCCCGCTCGGCGTGGTCGCTTGCTTCCAGCCGCTCGGGGCGCACTTCCGGCGCCCGGGCGGCGGAGCGAAGCGGCCGCGCCGGCGGCTCAAAGGCGAGCAGCAGGGTTGCCAACTCTTCGGCCGCCGCCGGTATCCGCTGTTCCTGGCCGCTCGTCAGCCTGGCCCTGAAAATCTCCAGGCTCGCCCCCATCGCGACGGTGGCCATCTCGGGCGGCATCTCGCCCCATTTCTCCGAGGCGGCGAGGCGATCGCGGATCAAACTCTCGACGCGGGCGGCGGCCGCGTCGACCATCCGCGTCGTCTCCGGCCCGGCGGCGTAAGCCTCGATCAGACACATCCTGGCGGCGGCGGACTGGGCGGCGACAGCGCTTGCCAGCGCCTGGAGCCTGTGCCTCGAGTCCCGTTCCCAGTCAGCCTCTTCGGCTGATTCGAGCACGAGCTCGATCGTTCCCCGGACCATGGCCTCGATCGCGGCGGCGAAGCAGGCCTGCTTGTCGGCGAAGAGGTCGTAGAAGCTGCGCAGCGAGACGCCCGAGATCTCGACCAGGTCAGCGACCCGGGTGTCGGCGTAGCCGCGCTCGGCGACGCTCGCGACCACCGCCCCGAAGAGGCGCTGCCGCTGGTTCTCGGCGACCGCGTCGGACGGATTCGAGGGCCCGGGGGTGAGCATCCTCTCGCGCAGCGTCTCTGACTCCCCCCACGGCGTTACGACCATAGAAGGAAAAGCCTACATCCCGCTAAGGCGTTACCAATGCTGCGTATTAGACCAATAAATTCTTGACATGGAAACGCTGGGCTCTCTATCTTGGACACAGTGTCGCATTTACTCGCCCCACGCGACCCGGACCGCTTCCTCGCTGCCGACGTACGGCCGCAGGTAGAGCTCGACCAGGTCGGGCAGCAACGCCGGCAGCTCGTCGCCCTTGCCGGCGTTGACCTTCATCGCCGTCAGCCGCGAGAGGCCGCCGGCGAGCGCCTCGATCCGGGTCTCCGAGGCGGCCGCTTGGGCGGACCCCTTCGGGGCCTTGGAAACCAGAGTCTCGACCAGCTCCCGCATCGCCAGGTGATGCCGCGCCGCGACCTCGTCGCCGACGCTCGCCGGCGAGACGAGGAAGAAGGAGGCCAGCTGCGGGTGAGCGGCGAGGCTCTCGAGCAGCGCCTCCAGCCCGGCCCGGACCGAGCCCGGCCAGTCCTCCGCGGAGGTCGCGGCCAGCGCCTGCTCCCGCAGGTACTCGAAGGTCGCCTCGTACGCCGCCCGGTAGCAGTCTTCCTTGTTGGCGAAGGACTCGTAGAAGGTGCGGCGCGAGATCTTCGCCGCCTTGATCACCCTGGCGATCGTCGCCTTCCCGTAGCCGAGCTCGGCGACCGTCTCGATCATGCTGCTGACCAGTCGCGCCCGCTGGTTCTCGACCACCAGCTCGCGCGGCAGACCGTGCCGCCCTCGCGGCAGGCTCTGCGGCTCGGTCTTTCTCCTGGTCGCCATTCAGTCGCTCGGAGGCGGAATCGTCAGCTCCCTTCGCGCGGCCTCCTCGCCGAGGTAGGGACGCACCGCCAGGTACATCATCTCCGGCACCAGGTCGACCAGCTCGCGACCGCTCTCCTCGCCGAGTCTCCGGGTGATCACTTCGGTGATCGAGCCGACCACGCCCAGGGCCGCCGAGGCGGGGATCGAGGCGGGGTCCTCGGCCGCCTCCCTTCCGGCGTCGACCATCGCGACGTATTCGCCGAAGAGGTGGTCCCGCAGGGCGCCGGTCAGCTCGCTCGCCCAGACCGTCTCCAGCAACCCGAAGCGCATCTTCTTCGGGTTGTCGAGGATCCACTCGGCGTGCGCGTAGGCCGCCGCGCGCAGGGAGTCCGGCCACGCCGGCTCGCGGTCGAAGGCGCCGCGCACCGCCCGCAGGTTGCTCTCCGCGATGCCCTCGAGGATCGCCACCGCGCAGGCCTGCTTCGAGGGAAACAGTGATTCGAACCCGGCGACGCTGCCGCCCGCCCGCTCGGCGACGTCGGCCACGGCTACCGCGTCATATCCGCGCTCGAAGGCGAGGTCGACCATCGCCTCCATGTACTCGCTGCGGCGAGCGACCGGCACCGGCGTCTAGCTCTGTCGCGAGCGGTCCCGGGAAGCGGCGGCGAGGCGCTGGATCTCTTCGTCGCTCAGGTACGGGGAGAGGGCGATCTGAATCGCCTCCCCGAGCAGCGAGTCGGGATCCCCGAGCTCGCCCTTGACCAGACGCTGGTGGGCGATCCAGAGGATGCCGCCAAGGATCGCCTCCTCCAGCGCGCCGGAGAGCGCCGCCGCCTCCTTGCTGAACTCGCGTCCCTCGCGCAGCTTCGGTGCCGCCCGGTCGACCGCGGCCTCGTAGTGGTTGTAGGCGCGAGGCCCCGCCGCCTGCACCTCGACCAGGGCGACGCGGGCGCGCCGCGGGTCGGCGACGATCAGGTCCAGCAGGCAGGCGAGCCCGGCGGCCATTTCCTCCGCCCACCCGTCGGCGTCGGCGACCGCCATGGTGACCGCCGCGGCGCTCTCCTCGACGATCCGGTCGAAGGCGGCGAGGAAGCAGTCCTCCTTCCCCTCGTAGAGGTCGTAGAAGGCGACGTAGCCGACCCGGGCGGCCTTGACGATCTGGTCGACCGAGGTATCGCGGTAGCCGCGCTTGGCGACCAGGTCGACGGTCGCCTCGAACAGCCGCTCGCGCTGGTGCTGGGCGACGACGTCGGGCGGGAGGCCGTGCCTGCCGATCGGTACGACCACCTCGTCGCGCTTATTGGTCATGGAGTCCAAGACTAACCGCTCCGGGATGACCTGGCTAGCCGGCAGCCGCGAGCCAATCGCGCTCCTTGCCACGCATCACCGGCGTGGCAAGGAGACTGCCGGCGTGGCGCTGGAATCCGCGCAGGCGGGAGCTGTCCGGCGGCAGCAGCTTGGCCAGCTGGCGGTACTCGCGTGAGACCTGGGGGGCGCGGAAGACGGTGGCGATCTCGGTCAGGAGGTTGCCGGGATCGGTGACGGTGGTGCGGGCGATCTCCTCGCCCTCGACGCGGATGACGAGCTCGGCCGGGTAGCCGCGTGCCGGCGGCGGCTGTAGCGGGCCGGCCATCGCCTCGGCGATCGCCTCGCGCAGGTGGGCGTGGGCCGCGGCCGGGGCGACGGAGCGGGCGCGGGCTCGCCCCAGTCCTTCCTTCGTGACGACCTTGCGGGCGCTGCCGAGCTCGCCCTCCACGGTCTCCTCGAGCAGCCAGCGGTCGCCGCCGGCGACCAGGATCGGGATCCCCTCCGCCGCCAGCGCCTGGGCGTAGGTGTGGGTCTCGCTCAGCTGCTCGCCGTCGAGCAGCACCTCCATCTCCCAGATGAAGGTGTGGGAGCAGAAGCCGCGCGGGCTCGGGGTGCGGGCGTGGTGGCCGACCATCACCACCGCGTCGAGCGGGCCGCCGTGGGCCTTGGCGATCGAGGGCTCGGCCTCGTTCAGCGCCAGGTCGGCGATCGGCCGCACAACCACGCCGGCCGGCATCCGCTCGCGTTCGATGTTGGTGCCGACCATGTGCCAGTCGCCGACGCTGATCGTCCCGGCGCCGCCGGCCCGCAGCGCCTCGACCGCGACCAGCACTTCGTCGGTCAGCAGCCGCCGCCCCCGCGCGTAGCGGCGCGGGTGGGAAGGCAGGCAGTCGCCGTAGTGCTCGATCCCGGCGACGCCCTCCATGTCAGCGGCGATGAGGACGTTCACGCACGCCACCCTAAACGCCGCGGCTCGAACGGGCGGCCCCTCCCCCGGCAGGGAGGGGCCGCCGTCATGGATCCTCTAGACCCGTCTGGCTAGAGGCCCAGCTTGTGGAGGCGGGGCAGGTCCCAGGCCGCGACCTGCTTGCCGACCTTGGCGGCGGTCTCGTCGGAGAAGCGGTAGTGGACCCCCTCCCAGACGCGGCCGTCGATCGTCTCGTCGGTGATCTGCGACCAGCGGGTGTAGGTGTGGACCGAGCCCGGGGCGCTGACGCTGGTGGCGTCGATCGGCTCCGGGGCCTTGGGCCCGGTCAGCCAGGTGAGCACGCCCTCGGCGGCACCGGCGTAGCCGGCGTGCCCGCTCGGGTACTCGGGGTGGCGCGGGGTCGCCAGCAGCGGCGACCAGGTCGGGTCGGGGTCGACGCTGCCGGTGCGGATCGCCGTCACCGGCCGCCAGAACACGTAGACGTACTTGGCCTCGTGGATCGCGATCTGGGCGTCGACCGAAACCACGTGGAAGGCCGCCACCGCCCGCGCGTACCAATCGAGCGGGTGGCGGGTGTCCGCCAGCACCGCCCGGAGCGCCTGCCCGTAGAGGGCGTAGGAGTCCTGGATGATGAATTTGGCGGTGTCGGTCTGGGCCGGCGTGCGGACGCTGCTGCTGTCCTGGCCGTAGGCCTGCACCTCGGCCAGCGCCGCGAGGAACTCCGGCGAGTCGATCGCCGGTGGCGGACCGGGGCGGAACTGGTCGTTGCTCGCCAGCAGGAAGGCGCGCCCGTCCTTCTGGCCGAAGCGCACCGCGGGGCCGAAGGTCGGTGGCGTCGGTTGCCAGACGCCGGGGGCGGCGGGCGGCGGGGTGAACGGTTTTTCGACCGAGGCGGTGTCGAGGCCGTCGCCGGCGCGCTCGGCGAGGACCGCGCTCGCCTCCTCCTCACCGGCCTCGATGCCGCGCTGCTTCTGGCGGTTGTCGGGGATCTCGCCCAGCGAGGCGGCGAGCGCCGAGTCCAGCCGCGGCTGCTGGCTCGGGACCTGGGCGAGGAGCGTGTCGTGCAGCGCGGTGGCGAAGGCCGCCCGCTGGAAGTGCGGCGAGGAGCCGTCCTGGGTGGCGCGGGCGGCGGCGAGCCAGCTGACCGCCCAGGCCCGGGTCTGGGTGACCGGCTGGGGATAGCCGGCGGCGGCGACGGTGGACTGGGTGACGTCGAACCACTCGAGGGCGAGCGCCTGGTCGGAGCTGGACCGCGAGTGGTCGCTGTGGGCGTCCGCGTCGCTGCCGTTGAGCAGAATCAGCCCGAGGGCGAAGGCCGCCAGCAAGGCGAGCAGCGCGTGCCGCCTCTGCTGTCGGGGGGCGGTGGAGAGGTGGTTCATCTGATCGTGCCTCCTTTGCGTGTGGGGAATCGGAGGCCTGATCCCGTTGCCGGCCGAGACGAGGCCGGGGCATAATACATAAAGCTGATCAACTAACTCAAGAATAGAGCGCAGGCCGGGGAATCTGGCGCCCCAGCTAGGATCCCGCCCTCTTGTCCGGGAGCCGAGCTTGATCTGGGTCGAAGTCTTCGCGGTGTTCGTCGTCTGCCACCTGGTTGGCGACTTCATCCTGCAAACCGACTGGCAGGCGCGGAACAAGTACGGCGGGCTGGGCTCCGACCCCGAGCGGCGGCGGGCGCTGTGGTCCCACGTCGTCGTCTACACGCTCTGCTTCGTCCCGGCCTTCGTCTGGATCGGGATCGAGGCCGGATGGAGCCGGGCGATCGTCGCCGCCCTCCTGATCTACATCGAGCACCTGGCCCAGGACGACGGCCGCGCGCTGGACGCATACATGCGCCGGATCAAGGGACTGCCGCAGGGGGGCAACCCGGGCCTACGGGTCGCGGTCGACCAGGCCTTTCATCTCGTTTTCCTCTTCGGCGTGGCCCTGTACGTCGCCGGCTAGCGGGTTCAGTTCCCCGCTCAGGGTCCAGACGGTGATCTTGTGGGTGCGGCCGCGGACCTCGCGCTCGCCGATCAGCTCCAGGTCGTCGCGCTCTTCTTGCAGCGCCTGCTTGGTCGAGTCGGCGATGAACAGCTGGTGACCCGAGCCTTTGGTCATCCCCTCGAGGCGGGCGGCGGTGTTGGTCGTGTCGCCGATCGCCGTGTACTCGATCCGCCGCCGCGAGCCGACCTGCCCCGACATCACCGTGCCGCTGTTGAGGCCGATCCCCATCGCGAAACCCTCGCCGTGCCCCTCCCTCCGCATCCACTCGTTGAAGCGCGAGAGCCGCAGCTGCAGCATCTCGCAGGCGGCGGCGACCGCCCGGTCGGCGTGGTTGGGCTGCTCCAGCGGGGCGCCGAAGACGGCCATGATCCCGTCGCCCATGTAGGCGACGAGGGTGCCGCCGTGGTCCATGATCGCGTCGCTCATCTCCTCCAGGTAGTGGTTGAGGACGTCGATCACCGTGTCCGGCGGCCGTTCCTCGCTGAAGCTGGTGAAGCCGCGCAGGTCGCTGAAGAGGACCGTGCACTCGCGCCGCACGCCGCCGAAGCGCAGGTCGCCGTCGCCGCGCTCCAGGACCTGGGCGACGACCGCCTCGGGGACGAAGCGGGCGAAGGTGTCGCGCACCCGCTGGCGCTCGAAGGCGGTCAGCACGTAGTTGACCGCGAGCGCGCCGATGGTGGAGAGGACCAGGGCCAGCAGCGGGTAGACGACCGGTAGCACGCTGCCGAGGCCGAAGCAGATCTGGGTCAGGGCGGCGTAGCCGAAGGCCAGGCCGAGCGCGGTGAGCAGCGCGGTCAACGGTTTCAGCCTCAGGGTCACCGCCGCCGGGACCGCGGCGAGCAGCAGGATCAGCAGCAGGTCGAGGGCGATCCCCGAGGAGCTGAGCGGGAAGCCGTGCTCGGCGGTCCAGGTGGCGCTGGCCTGGATTTCGGGGCCGGACATCAGCTCGTCGCCGCTGGTCGAGGTCGGGTGGACGTCCTGCAGGGAGGGGGCGGTGGCGCCGACGATCACCGTCTTGCCGCGGAAGACCGAGTCCGGAACCTGGCCGCGGAGGACGCGCGAGTAGGGGACTTCGAGGAAGGTCCCGGGCGGGCCGCGGTAGTCGATCCAGGCTTCGCCGTCGCCTTCCATCTCGCCCGGGTCGATCGACTCGCCGGCCTGGGCTTCGGCGATCGCGATCGGGAAGGTGACGAGGCCACCCTCCTCGTAGTGCATCTTGCGGATCGTGCCGCCGGGGTCGGGGTGGATCACCGTGTTGGCGGCGGTGGCGCGGAGTTCCTTCACCACGGCTTCGTCGCCGAAGATCCGCGATTCGCCCTTGGCGTTGACTTCGGTGGTCGAGAGGACCAGGCCGGGTGAGCGGCCGACCGCTTCGATCAGGGCGTTGTCGTCGCGCGGGTTGCTCGGCTCGGTGAACTGGATGTCGACCGCGATCGCCTTGGCGCCGGCTTCGCGCAGGCGGTCGATCACCTTCGCGTGCAGCCGGCGCGGGAAGGGCCACTGCTGGTTCAGGTCGCTGAAGGTGACGTCGTCGACGCCGACGACGACGATGTCGCTAGGCCGCTCCTGGGTGCCGCGGACACTGAAGCGGGCGTCGACGCTCTGCAGCTCCAGCGCCCGCATCAGGTCGGTCGAGTAGGCGGTCACCGCCAGCGCCGCGGCGATGGCGATCACCGCCAGCATCGCCAGTTCGCGCCGGCGGCGCGGGGAGCCGGCGGCGCTCACGGCGTGGCCAGGTAGCTCTTGCCTTTGCCCAGCGGGAAGGTTTCGTTGGCGCCGAAGTCGCGGACGGTGACGACGCCCTGTTTGACCTTGAAGAAGGTGCCGTTGCAGCGGTCTTCGGTCAGCCAGATCGTGCCGCGGACGGTCGCCGAGCCGTTGTTGCCTTCGGTGCGGAAGTTGCCCTTGCCGCTGCCCCAGAGCTTGCGGCTCTTCTTGCCGCCGCGCTCAAGGCGGTCGGCGACCCGGCCGCTGCTCGCCGCTTTGCCGCAGTTGAGGGGGCCGCGCAGTTTGAGGATCACCAGGCCGCTGCCCTCGTGCTGCTGGACGAGGAAGATGCCGCCGAAGAAGACGGCGGTCTGGGTTTCGCCCTTGCGGTTGACCGAGGTGAGGACGACTTTGCCGCGGGTCGCGTCGACGATCGCACCGACCGGGATCGTCTGGCCTTCTTTCAGTTTCGATTTTTTCCCGTTCGGCAGGGTGACGAAGACCGTTCCCGCTTTCGGCGCGACGACGACCGTCTCGCCGTTTTCGGGCGCGGGCGGGGCGAGGAAGGCGATCGGCGGCTGACCGGGTTTCGACGGCGGCGTTGCCGGTTTCGGCGTCACCGCCGGGGCCACGAGGCATTCGGAGAATTCGCCGGTGGCGCCGTCGGATTCCCGGGTCGCGGTCGCGGTGATGATCGTGCCCTGCGGCTGCACCGGCAGGTTGGCGGTGAACCCGCCGCCGGGAGTCGTCGCCGTGGTGGAGCCGAGGTACGTTTCGCCCTCGCCGGCGAAGATCCCCGGTTCCGGTTCGTCGCAGGCTTCGTTCGCGTAGAGGTCGACGGTGAAGGTCTCGGTTCCCTCGTTGGCGACCGTGCCACTTACCGCCGTCGAGCCGCCCTCGGTCGAGGAGGCCGAATCGAGGCTGGGAATCGGCATTTCGGCATCGAGCCGGAAGAAGATCCCCGGTCCCTCGTTTTCGAAGATCGAGTTGCCGCGGACCGTGACCGAGAACGATTCCGTGATCACGCCGCCGCCCCCGGCGAAGAGGCTCGACAGTTTGTTGTAGGCGATCACGTTGCCTTCGCCGCCGCTGACCTTGCCGATCGTCGTCTCGGTCCCGGTCGCGTAGACGCCGCCGGCCGGAAGGCTCGGGTTGGGGACGGTGCCGTTGGGCAGTTCGGTGTTGCCGACCCCGACCCCGATCAGGTTGCCGGCGACGGTCGTCCCTTCGGCGTCGTCCCAGACGCCCATCATTTCGTTGCCGCTGATCACGTTGCCGCCGCTGGCGCAGTCCTCGCCGCCGATCTCCGATCCAACGCTCTCGGGCGCGATCCAGATGCCGACGCCGTTGGGTTCCGCGACCGTGCCGGAGAGGTCGGTGCCGACGAAGCTGTTGCAGATCCGGTTGCCGCTGCCTTTGAAGTCGATGCCGTCGAAGAAGCCGCCGAGCGCCACCCCTTCGACCACCGAGTTCACGGTCAACAGTTCGAGCCCGGTGGAGCCGCCGGTGTCGTGGATTTCCACCCCAGGGTCGCCGCTGGTGTCGGTGCCGTTGATCGTCACCGGGTCGGTTACCTGGGGCAGCGCCGTGTCGACCGCCACTTCTTCGACTTCGAATTCGATCGTGTCTTTGACGCCGGTGCTGGCGTTCGACTGATTGATCGCGTCCCAGAGGTCGCATTCGCCTTGCGGGTTCTCGCAGCCGACATCGGGGACGACGTTGCCGGTCTCGTTGACAACGTAGGTTGCCGCCGCCGCGACGCCGGGGGCGGCCAGGACCGCGACGAGCGTCAGCAGGAGGAGAGCGAGTCGGGTCCGGATCGAAAGGATCGGGAACCTTATTCACAAACCGCGCCGCTCCACAAGAGGCACTATCTTGCGGCGGACGATGAGTAAAGCCCTGGGCCAGCTGCAGATCGTCGTCCGGGCGCTCGTCATCGACTTCGAGAACCGCGACCTCGGCCTGCTCGGCGCGGCGCGCATCGCCCTCTCGTTTGCCACCTGGAGCTTCACGATCGCCCTCGGCGTCTACGGGTTTGAGGCGCACGGGATCGCCGGCGCCGGCATCGTCGCCCTGGTGCGGCTGCTGCCCGGCGCGATCGCCTCGCCCTTCGCCGGTTTCGTCGCCGACCGCTACTCGCGGCGCCAGGTCCTGCTGGTCAGCGCCGCGGCGATGGCGGCGATCCTCGCCGGGGCGGCAATCGCCGCCGGCGCCGATGCCCCGACCGGCGTCGTCTTCGTCTTCCCGGCGCTCTTTGCCGTCGCCGCCAGCGGCTACGCCCCGGCCGAGGCGGCGATGTTCCCCCTGCTGGCCCGAACCCCGCAGGAGCTTTCGGCCAGCAACGTCAACCACGCGGCGATGGAAAACGCCGGCTTCATCGTCGCCGCGATCTCCACCGGCGTGCTGCTGACCGCGACCTCGCCGGGGACCGTGTTCGCCGTCGCCGTCGCCGCCGCGGCCACCGTGCTCGCCGTCGCGCTGATCGCCTTCGTCCGCCGCGACCGCCGCCCCGAATACAGGGACGAGGAGCTGCCGAGCGTCGCCCACGAGCTCAGCCTCGGGGCGCGGGCCCTGGTCTTCCACCCGGCGCTGCGCCTCTCCTCGCTGACCCTGGTCCTGCTGCTCCTCTACGAGGGCTTCGCCGACGTGATCCTGATCGCGCTGGCGCTGGAGCTGCTGCACCTGGAGGAGGGCGCGGTCGGCTTCCTCAACGCCGCCTGGGGGATCGGCGCCCTGGTCGGTGGCGCGTCGCTGGCGCTGATGCTCAACCGCGGCCGCTTGGTCGCGGCGATCGCCGGCGGCAGCCTGCTGCTCGGCCTGGCGACGGTGCTGCCCGGCTTCTTCCCGGAGGAGTCGACCTCGTACCTGGCCTGGTTCGGGATCGGGATCGGCTTCACCTTCGTCGAGGTGGCGGGCAAGACGCTGATGTACCGGCTCGCCTCCGACGAGACGATGGGGCGGGTGATCAGCGCCCTGGAAGCCGGCCGCCTGCTGGCGATGGCGCTCGGCTCGCTGGGGGCGATCCTGCTGGTCGAATGGCTGCACCCCGACGGCGCCCTTGTCGTCCTCGGCGCCCTGATGCCGGTCTTCGTCGTCGTCTGCTGGGCGCGGCTGCGCTCCTACGAGGTCGGCGCCCCGGTCGCCGAGGGTCCCTACAACCTGCTGCGCGGGAACTCGATCTTCGCGCCGCTGCCGATCGCCACCGTCGAGCGCCTCAGCCACGACCTGGCGCCGGTCGAGTTCGGCGCCGGTGAAGAGGTGATCGTCCAGGGTGAGCACGGCGACCGCTTCTTCGTCATCGAGACCGGCAAAGTCGAGGTCTTCGAAAACGGCGAGTTCCGGCGGCACGAGGGGCCGGGGGAATCGTTCGGCGAGATCGCCCTGTTGCACGACGTGCCGCGCACCGCGACCGTCCGCACCACCGAGCCGACGCGGCTGCTGGCGCTGGAGCGCGAGCAGTTCCTCACCGCGGTGACCGGCCACCGGCGCAGCCACCAGCTCGCCGGCGACGTCGTCGACGACCGCTGGGCCAGCCGCGAAATGACCACGCCGAGCGCGGAGTGAGCGTGCGGGCGGCGCCGGCACTGCTCGCCGCCGCGCTCCTCGCCCTGGTCGCGGCGAGCCCGGCCGCGGCGTTGACCGCGGCGGAGATGTACGAAGCGGACACGGTGGTCGTCATCGACCTGCAACTGCCGCCGGCCTCGGTCGCGGCGCTGGAAGCCGAACCGGAGGAGTACGTCGAAGGGACGTTCTCGCTGGCGGAGACCGACGGCACGCCCGGCGGGGTCGGCGAATTCACCGCGCCGCTGACGGTCGGGATCCGGCTCAAGGGCGACACCTCCTTCCGCGACCTCGGTGGCAAGGCGGCCTTCAAAGTCAAGTTCAACGAGTTCGTCAAAGGCCAGAAATTCCTCGGCCTGAAGAACCTGACGCTGAACAACATGGTCCAGGACCCCTCGATGGTCCACGAGGCGCTCGCCTACGGAGCCTTCCGCGCCGCCGGGGTGCCGGCGCCGCGGACCGGCTACGCCGACGTGCGGGTCAACGGCGAGGAGTTCGGCGTCCACCTCAACCTGGAGACGCTCGACGGCGTCGCC
>JBIOTO010000076.1:0-6998 GCA_044865945.1 Solirubrobacterales bacterium | reverse complement strand
ACCTGCTGATCCCGATCGTCGCCCTCTCGGCGATGCCGGTCACCCAGGACGCCGCCGGCAACTACGCGACCGCGCTCGGCTCGACCTTCGCCGACGACCCGATCCTCGGCATCGTCGAGAACCTCGGGCTCGCCCACATGCCGACCGAAGTCCTGCGCTACTACGTCGGCGTGCTGGCGGCGGTGATCCTGCTGATCGCCACCAACGCCGGCCTGATCGGCGTCTCCCGCCTCACCTACTCGATGGGCCAGCACCGGCAGCTGCCCGAGAGCCTGCGCCAGGTCCACCCGCGATACCGCACCCCCTACATCGCGATCCTGATCTTCGCCGCGATCGCGATCGTCACCCTGCTGCCGGGCCAGACCGACTTCCTGGCGACGATGTACTCGTTCGGGGCGATGCTCTCGTTCACGATCGCCCATGTCGCGGTGATCCAGCTGCGGCGAAAGCAACCGGACGTGGAGCGGACCTGGAAACCGCCGCTGAACGTGCGCGCCTTCGGCTTCGACGTTCCGGTCAGCGCCGTGCTGGGCGGGCTCGGCACCTTCATCGCCTGGCTCGTGGTGATGGCGCTCAACCCGACCACCCTGATCGTCGGTCTCGGCTGGATGGTCCTCGGGATCAGCGTCTACGTCCTCTATCGGCGCAATCAGCGGCTGCCGCTGACCGAAACCGTGAAGGTCGTGCTGCCCGAGCCGCTCGGGGTCGAAGAGGTCGAGTACCGGAGCATCCTGGTCGCCTTCGAGGACGACGAGGGCTTCTCGCCGGAGATGGTCGCCACCGCTGTCAAGCTCGCCTCCAAGCGGCGTCGCGGCATCCACGTCCACTCGATGCTGACGGTGCCGACCAACCTGCCTCTGGGCGCCGACATGTCCGAGCAGGAGGCCGCCGCCCAGAGCAAGATCGAGGAGGCGAAGCTGATCGGCGGCCAGCGGGTCACCGGCCACGTCGCCCGCGTGCGGCCCGGCCAGGCGGGCTACTCGGTCGCCGACGAGGCGGCGGAGATCAAGGCCGGGGCGATCGTGATCGGGATGCGCTACCGCAACGGCGTCCCGCTTTACGACAAGACCCTGCAGACGATCCTCGGCGAGCGCCCCTGCCGGGTGATCGTCGTCTCCGACCCGACCGACAAGCCGCCGGCGGTGCCCGGCGCCGCCCTGGCCGAGGCGCGATGAGCGGCGAGCGCGTCTTCCGCGGCGCCGTCCGCGCCTTCTCGCTGGTCTTCGTCGCGATTGGGCTGCTGGTCCTCGGTGTCACCCTCGCCAACGGCGGTGGCCCGGCCTCGGTCGGCTTCCTGATGGGGATCGCCTTCCTGGCGGTGGGGATCGGCCGCCTCTGGATCGGCGCGAGGATGGAGCGATGAGCGTCGACGGGGGCCCGGGGCAGAAGGGGGACCGGCCGGCGCAGCCGCGGGCCCCGCGCGGAGGGCAGCTGATGATCCGCGGCCTCGGCGTGCCGTCGCTGTTCGCCGCCGCCTACTCGGCCGTCGGCTTCTCGATCTACTTCGCCCTCGGCGTCGTCGCCGACAAGGGCCTGGGGCTGACGCCGCTGATCTTCCTCGCCGCCGGCCTGCTCTTCGGGCTGACGACGCTGACCTACGTCGAGGGCGGGGCGATGTTCCGCGAGCGCGGGGGCTCCTCGACCTTCGCCCGCCACGCCTTCAACGAGCTGGTCGCCTTCATCGCCGGCTGGGCGATCCTGATCGACTACCTGATCGTCATCGCCCTGGCGGCGCTCTCGGTACCGCACTACCTGGAGCCGGTCAGCGGCGAGTTCGCCCGGCCCGGCTGGGAGATCGGCCTCGGCGCGGCGGTGATCGTCGTCATCAGCGCCCTCAACATCCTCAACGTCACCGGCCGCGAGCGGCAGGGCTCGCTGACCCTGCTGGCCCTCGCCGACCTCGGGCTGCAGCTGGCGGTGATCGGCGTCGGCGCCCTGGTCGTGATGCACCCCGACCGCCTCACCGAGCAGCTCCACCTCTTCTCCGACCCCAGCTTCCGCGACATCGTCTACGCGGCGGTGGTGGCGATGCTCGCCTATGCCGGGATCGAGGCCGCCTCCGACCTTGCGCCGGAGATCGAGGTCAGCCGCAAGGACCTGAAGCGGGTCGCCAGCCTCGGGGCGATCGCGGTGCCGCTGGTCTACGCCGGGATGGCGGCGATCGCGCTGATGGCGGTGCCGGTGGTCGGCGGGCCGGACGGGCCGCAGACCGCGCTCGGCAACGAGTTCGTCGAGGAGCCGATCCTCGGCGTCGTCTCCGCCTTCGAACCGGCCTGGGTCGCCGACACGATGCGCTGGATGGTCGCCCTGATCGCGACCCCGGTGCTGATCTGGGCGGCGAGCACCTCGATGCTCGGGGTCAGCCGCCACATCTACACGCTCGCGATCAACCGCCAGATCCCCAGCTGGCTCGGCAAGCTCGACCGCCGCACCGCGACCCCCTACGTGGCGATCGTGCTCAGCGGGATGATCGCGATCGGCCTGATCGTCCCCACCAACGTCAAGCTGCTGGCCGGGATCTACGCCTTCGGGGCGACCCTGGCGATCACCATCGCCCACCTCTCGATCATCCGCCTGCGGATCACCGAACCGGACCGGCGGCGCCCGTTCAAGATCCCGGGCAGCTTCCCCTGGGGCCACGCGGAGCTGCCGCTGCCCTCGATCCTCGCCGCGATCCTCAGCGGGCTCGCCTTCCTCAGCGTCCTCGTCTACCACTCGACCGCGCGCTGGGTCGGGCTCGGCTGGATGGTCTTTGGCCTCACCTTCTACGTCGTCTACCGCAAGGTCTTCGAGGGGACGACGCTGACCAAGCGGGTCTCGGTCACCGAGCGGGCGCTGACCAAGCAGGTGCCCGAGGTCGAATACAGCAACATCCTCGTGCCGGTCTTCGGGACCAAGTTCGACGACGACATCGTCGCCACCGCCGGCCGCCTCGCCGCGGCCGAGGCCGGCACCCCGAAGGGCGGGCACGACTCCCGCCTGGACGTCATCTACGTGATCGAAGTGCCGCTGACCCTGCCGCTCGACGCGAGGCTGCCGAAGGAGCGCGAGGAGCAGGCGCGGCGGGCGCTGGAGCGGGCGCGCGAGGTGGGGGAGGAGTACGAGGACGTCGAGGTGAGCACCGAGGTGATCCGCGCCCGCAAGGTCGGCGCCGGGATCCTCGAGGCGGCGCGGCGCAGCAACGCCGAAGCGATCGTGATCGGCGGCGAGCCGCCGACCAGGATCCGCGGCGGCGGCGTGCTCGGCGGGATCGGCGCCGCCAAGCCGGACGAGATCGGCGCGGCGACCGAGTACGTGCTGAAGAAAGCGCCCTGCAAGGTGCTGCTCACGGCGCCGCCGGAACCCGAGTAACGCCCGTTCGGGGGCGCTTTGCCCCTAGTATCCGCACCCATGTTCGTTCTGATCGTCGGTTGCGGGCGGGTCGGCTCCTCGGTGGCGCGGGCGATGCTGCGCGAGGGGCACAGCGTCTCCTGTCTCGACGAGGACCCGGAGTCCCACGCGCGGCTCGAGGTCGGCCTGGAGAAGAGCTGGGAGGACCTCGGCGGCCAGTTCACGGTCGGCGCCGGCCTGGAGACCGAGGCGCTGGAGGCCGCCGGGATCGAGAACGCCGACGTCTTCATCGCCTCCACCGACGGCGACAACACCAACATCATCATCGCCCAGATCGCCCAGCGCCGCTACGAGGTGTCGACGGTGATCGCCCGCGTGCTCGACCCGCTGCGGGCCGAGTGGTACCAGCGCCAGGGCCTTAACACCGTCTGCCCGACCCGGGTCGCGATCGACCTGCTGGAGGGCGAGGTGCGCGAGGCGGCCTCGCGCGGCGGATCCCCGGACGCGACGACGGCGGCGTAGGGGAGCCCGGAAGCCATGTACATCATCGTCGTCGGAGCGGGGAAGGTCGGCTGGAACCTGGCGCGAGAGCTGCTCGACAAGGATCACGAGGTGACGCTGATCGAGAGTGACCGCCGCCGCTACCTGACCGTCGAGCAGGAGCTCGAGCACAACATCACCTACGGCGACGCCTCCGAGCTCTGGGTGCTGGAGCGGGCCGGGATCCAGCGGGCCGACATGGTGATCGCGGTGACCGGCGACGACGAGGACAACATGCTGATCTGCCAGGTCGCGAAGGAGAAGTACCTGGTCGACCAGATCATCGCCCGGGTCAACAACCCGCGGAACCGCCAGCACTTCGACCTGCTGAACGTCAAACCGTCGGTCTCCGCCACCGACCTGATCCTGCGCCTGCTTGAGCACGAGGTGCCCGAGTACGGGCTGGTCCACCTGCTCGACCTGCAGGAGGAGCAGCTGGAGATCATCGAGATGCTGCTCGGCAAGGACTCCGGCGTGACCGGTCGCCGGGTCGGCGACCTGCGGATGCCGGAAGGCAGCCTGCTGATCTCGGTCCTGCGCTCGGGCAAGGGGTTCGTCCCCAACGCCGACACCGTCCTGCAGGAAGGCGACGAGATCCTCGCCGTCCTCGACCCGGGCAAGGAGGAGGACCTGAAGGCGTTGTTCGGGCCCGCCGAGAGCAACGGCGGGTCCAGCGGCAGCTAACCGGGTATACGCCGAGGCATGCCCGACAGAGAGGTCGACTTCCTGCTGATCGGCGGCGGCATGGCCTCCGCCCACTGCGCTTCGGAGCTGCGCCGCCGCGGGGCCGAGGGCTCGATCCTGCTGGTCGGCCGCGAGCCCGAGCCGCCCTACGAACGGCCGCCGATCTCGAAGGAGTACCTGCGTGGCGACGCCAGCCGCGAGGACGCCCACGTCAACGGCGGCCGCTCCTGGTACGAGGAGAACGACGTCGAGCTGCTGAACGGCAAGAACGTGATGGCGCTGGACGTCGAGGCGCGGACGGCGAAGATCCAGGGCGGGGAGGAAGTCGGCTTCGACAAGGCGCTGATCGGCACCGGGGCGATGGTCAACATCCTCCGCGTCGAGGGGGCCGAGAACGAGGGCATCCATTACCTGCGGGCCTTCGGCAACGCGGATGCCATTCGCGCGGACGCAGAGGCGGCCGAGCATGTCGTGCTGATCGGCGGCAGCTACATCGGCTGCGAGGTGGCGGCCTCGCTGACCGCGCGGGGGACGAAGTGCACGATCGTGGCGATGGAGGACGTCGCCCTCTCGCGCACCTTCGGCACCGACGCCGGCCGCTGGTTCCAGGAGCGGCTCGAATCGCACGGGGTGACCTTCCATGGCGGCGAGAGCCTGAGCGCCTTCGAGGGCGACGGGCGGGTCGGCGCGATCGTCTGCGAGAGCGGCCTCAGCGTCGAGTGCGACACGGTCGTCGTCGGCGCCGGGGTGCGGCCCGACGCGATGCTGGCCCAGCGGGCCGGGATCGAGGTCGGCGACGGTGGAATCGTCTGCGACTCGAAGCTGCGGACCTCGGTGCCGGGGATCTACGCGGCGGGCGACTGCTGCTCCTACGACAGCGTCGTCCACGGCCGCCGCATCCACGTCGAGCACTGGGACGTGGCGATGCAGCAGGGCACCCACGCTGCCGGCAACATGCTCGGCGACGACGCCGACTACGAGGTGGTCCCCTACTTCTTCAGCGACCTCGCCGACTGGGCCAGCCTCGAGTACGTCGGTCCGGCCTACGAGTGGGACCGCGAGGTCTGGCGCGGCGACCGCGAGGGCGGCGAGTTCTCGGTCTGGTACCTGCAAGGCGACCACGTCGCCGGCTGCCTCAGCGTCGGCCGCTCCGAGGAACTCGCGGAGGCCCGGCAGATGATCGCCGAAGGCACTCCCTTTGCGGGTTGAGCACGGCGCGGCTCCCATTTTCCGAGTCCCTTATTCTGAGAAGTGCCGTTGCGGCCTGGTGTAATGGCAGCACGCCTCGCTCTGGACGAGGTAGTCGGGGTTCGAGTCCCTGGGCCGCAGCTTCCCTAACTCCCTGCAAAGGCGTCTATTCCCTTTGCTAGCTTCGCCCCCGTGAGGAGACCCGGCCACAAGACCCTTCTGTTGCTGCTCGCGGCGCTGACCGCGCTCGTCGTCGCTGGCTGCGGCGGCGGGGGCGACGAGACCGAAACGACGACGCCGACCGTCGAAGAAGCGGTGGCGCTGACCCGGGACGAACTGATCGAGCAGGGCGACGGGATCTGCGCCGAGGTCAACGCGGGCGTCGGCGCGCTGACTTCCTCGGAATCCGAAGAAGCCGGCTCGCCCGAACAGAGCGAAAAAGTCGCCAACCTCTACCTCGGCATGGTCGAACGCCTGCAGGACCTCGGCGCGCCCGAGGAAAGCGACAGCGACTACGTCAAATTCTCCGAAGCGACGGAACAGCTGGCCAAAGCCGAGGGCGAACTGAAAGCCGCGGCCGCGGAAGAAGACCTCGCGGCGATGGAAGAAGCGGGCCAGGAAGCGAGCGCGGCGCTGGAAGAATTCCAGTCGCAGGCGGCGACCTACGGCTTCGAAGACTGCGGCGACGAACCCGGCACCCTGCCGACCCCGGCCGGCGGCGGCGAAGCCACTCCGGGCGGCGAAGAATTCGAAGGCGAAGAAGGCGGGGTCGAACCCGAATACGTCGAACCCGCCCCGGAAGAAGAAATCGTCCCCGAAGAAGAAGTAGCCCCCGAAACCGGCGGCGCCGGCGGCGGCTCCGAAGCACCCGAAGCGGCTCCGGAAACGGGCGGCGAATCCGGCGGCGTCGGACCTGGTTGATCTGAGGTTGGCGGCGAGGGAGGGACGGGTGCCCCTCTCCCAGAGACCGTCGCGCAGCTGGGACGGGTTGCTGGGCGCCAACGTGGTCTCAGGAGCCTCTGTGAGAGGGGCACCCGTCCCTCTGACCACAGCATTCGAACTACCAACTCGACGAGGCCGCAATTGACCCACCTATACGGTGGTCTCTCGCGGTCTCGACGCTCAGCTGCTGAACCTTGGACGTCCCGCCGGGTGCTGTTGAGAAGGAGGGTCGGTAGGGGGTGTCCGGGCACTCAGCATGGAGCCGCGCCGAGACCTTTGAGGCGTCAGCAGGTGGCGATCCACGCGGCGGAGGT
>JBIOTO010000075.1:0-4849 GCA_044865945.1 Solirubrobacterales bacterium | reverse complement strand
AGGTAGGAGGGTGATGCGGCCCCGTGTTGCTGTTGTCTCCGCGAGTCCGCGATATTCCTTGCTCTACAAGGTTTTTCGCGGACTCGGTTGGCATCCACCCAGGCTGACAGGAGGCCGCGCGCGTGTGGCGCGCTAGCGTTTGCGGCGTGCGGAGGCTGACCTTTCCGCTGCGGCGTTGGCCGCGGCTCTCGAAGCTGGTGCTTGGCGGGGCGGCGGCGATTGCGCTGCTGGTCTTGCTCGCCAACGCCTATGTCCTCTTCAAGGGAGGCGACTCGACCTCGTCCGTCTCCGAGGTCGCAGCGGCTGAAGTCGCGATCGTGCCGGGGGCGTTGGTCGAGCCCGATGGGGACATGAGCGCGATGCTGGCGGCTCGG
This sequence comes from Solirubrobacterales bacterium, assembly GCA_044865945.1. Taxonomy (GTDB): domain Bacteria; phylum Actinomycetota; class Thermoleophilia; order Solirubrobacterales; family 70-9; genus VAYN01. The sequence continues at coordinate 4,475 of JBIOTO010000075.1, read as the reverse complement.
GTGGAGCAGGCCTCGCGCCTGTGGCACGCCGGCAAGGTGGAGAAGATCCTCGTCTCCGGCGACCACGGCAACTGGATCTACGACGAGCCCGACACGATGCGCAAGGCCCTGGTTGCCGACGGGGTGACGCCGCGGGACGTCTTCGAGGACCACGCCGGCTTCGACACCTGGGCGACGATGGTGCGGGCTAAGGAGATCTTCGGCGTCCGCGACGCCGTGGTCATCACCCAGGGCTTCCACATGTCCCGGGCGCTCTATCTGGCCGACGCGGCCGGGATCGAGGCGACCGGCCTCACCGCCGATCTCCAGTCCTGGGGATACCAGGGGCGTAAGAGCTCGGTCCGCGAGGTCCTCTCGCGGGTCAAGGCCGTGGCCGACGTGACCCTGGACACGCCGGCGATGGCGGGTCCGAGGATCCCGATCGCGACCACTGACGGGCGCGAAAGCTGGGGGCCGGCGCCGCCGGAGGGAACCCCGCCCGCGGGCTCGCCCGGCGGTTAACAGCTCGCCAGCGAGTTGGCGTAGAAGCGCAGGTAGGCCGCCCAGTGACGGCCCCAGTAGGCGCCGTCGTGGCCTCCGCTCCAGGAGTGGGCGCTGAGGTCGGCCCCGTCGGCCCGCAGGTAGTCGACGAAGCCTTCGTCGTAGACGCGGAAGGGATCCTCGTCGCCGTAGTCGTTCCAGACCCGCATCCCGGCAAAGGCGTCGGGGTTGGCGCGGACCATCCCGACGACGTCGTGGCGGTTGAAGTCAGCGGCGTCGTCGAAAGCGCCCGGCGCCGTTTCGCCAGGCTCGAACCAGAGGGCGGGGGAGTGACCGCCGACCGCGCAGAACCGTCGCGGGTGGAGCAGGGCCAGGTCGTAAGCGCCGAAGCCGCCCATCGAGATGCCCCCGATCGCCACCCGCCCCGGGTCGACTCCGTAGCGCTTCACCGCGGCCGGGATCACCTCGCGCATCACGTACCGGCCCCAGCGGCCGCCGTCGCGATCGTGCCAGTAGCTGTGGTCGCCGCCGTCGGGGAAGGCGAGAACCGGTGCCCGGCGCCCCAGTTTCGCCAACCCGGCGTAGACGGCCTCGTTGCCGGTGAAGGTCTCGTCCGAGCCGCCGCGGCCGTGCAGGAAGACGACCAGGGTCCGACTGCCGCGCGGGGGCGCCTCGGGCGGCACGACGACCGCCACGCCGAGGTCCCGGTGCGTCGCCTGGCTGTGGATCGTCAGGTGCTCGACCCGGGCGCCGTGGTCATCGACGGGCGCGAGCAAGGTGGCGGCGAGAGTCAGATAGACAGCGGTCGCGGCGAGCAAGGCCAGAACTATGACGGCGAGGAGCCTGCGCCTGCGGATCCGCGCGGGGGTCGGTTGGCGCGGGCGGTTCATCGGCCCGTCAGGCTACTCGCGGGGTCTGGGTGCTCGGTAGGGTTCGCGCCGTGAGCCGGGGGATATCCAGTGCCTTGATGGCGATGCTGCTGCTGGCGCTGCCGGCGAGCGCCATGGCCGACCCGCCGGCCAACGACAACTTCGTCAACCGGCAGGTGCTGACCGCGGGTTTCCCCGGTGGCGAACCGGTCGAATTGACCGCCTCGAACCTGGAAGCGACCAAAGAGAAAGGCGAGTTCATTCCTGGGCTCTCGGCGGCTGGGAACTCGATCTGGTTCGAGTGGGAAGCGACAAGCGAAGGCTGGGTCTCGGTCGGCGTCTGCGAGACCGAATTCCCGTCGCTGGTCGGGGTCTTCACGGGGACCGAAGTGAAAGCCCTGACCCCGGTCGCGTCCGGCAACGGCAGCGAAGGACCCGATTGCCCCTTCTCCGGGCGCCAGTACACCTTCAAGGCGACGGCGGGCACGAAATACGCGATCGCGGCCGACGGCAACAACTTCCACCTGCCGGAAGCGCCGGAGCCGGTGACCGAAGGCAACATCGACCTGCGGATCGAGGAAACGCCCGTCCCGCCGAACGACGAATTCGAAGACGCGACCGAGGTCTCCGGCGAAGTCTTCGAAGAACCGGGTGGCGACCGCTGGTTCTTCGCCAACGCGCGGGGCTTCAACTGGACCGCGAGCACCGAGCACGGCGAGCCGCGGGAGGACAGCTCCGGGGCCTCGGTCTGGTACTCGCTCACCGTCCCGGACGACGCGACCTACAGCTTCGGCCAGCCCTGCTGCCAGGCCGCGCTCTCGCTCGACCTGGACCTCTACCTCGGTGACGCGGTCGACGAACTTGCGCCGCTGGCGGTCGGAGGGGAAGGCGCCAAAGTCGACCTCACGGCCGGGGAGACCGTGCGGATCAGGGTCTCGGGGCCGATCGAGGAAGGGGCGGAGGAACCGGCGGTCGCCAACTTCGACTTCAACGTGGCGGCCAAACTGGCGCCGCTGGAGCCGCCGCCCCCAACGCCGGACGACGAATCTCCCCTGCCTCCCTCGCTGGCGCCGCCTCTGGTGTCGCCGGACACGACGGCGCCGCGGACGACGATCCGCAAGCGGGTGGCGAAACGGGTTCCGGCGGTCACCTTTACGTTCGGCTCCAGCGAGCCGGGCAGCACCTTCCGCTGCGGCCTCGACGGCCGGAAGCTGACGCCGTGCGCCGCCAGCAAACGCGTCACCGGTCCGATGCGCGGCCGCCACGTGCTCAGGGTCGTCGCCGTCGACGCGGCCGGCAACGCCGATCCGACCCCCGCGGTCGCCCGGTTCAGGCTTCCGCCCGCGAAACGTCAAACGGGCGCGGGTGGTCTGAGGGAATAGATTCGCGTCCGTGGAAGACGGGCCGATCAACGTCGCCGACTTCGAGCGGCTGGCGGCGGAGAAGCTGGAGCGCGGGCCGCTCGACTACTTCGCCGGCGGTGCCGGGGACGAGACGACGCTGCGGGAGAACGTCTCCGCCTGGGGGCACTGGCGGCTGCGGCCGCGGGTGCTGACCGATGTCCACGAGGTCTCGACCGCGACCGAGGTGCTGGGCCGGCCAGCCTCGATGCCGATCCTGGTCGCCCCGGTCGCCTACCAGCGGATGGCGCATCCCGAGGGCGAGGCGGAGATGGCGCGCGGCGCCGCCGAGGCCGGGACGGCGATGTGCCTCTCGACCCTTGCGAACACCAGGCCGGCCGACGTCGCCGCGGCGGCGGCCGAAGGCCGGCACCTGTTCCAGCTCTACGCCTTCAACGACCCTGGCGTGACCCGGGCGCTGATCGACGAGGCGGTCGACTCCGGCTTCGAGGCGATCCTCGTCACCGTCGACGCCCCGCCCGGCGGCAACCGCGAGCGCGACCGCCGCAACGGCTTCACGATGCCGTCCGAACTCGGCACCCCGGGGCTGACCGCGGCCACCGGCGGCGAGCGGGAGCTCTCGATCGAGGAGGTCTTCGCGCTGATGAACCACTCCCTGACCTGGGCCGACCTCGCCGACCTGGCCTCGGAGTGCAGGGTCCCGGTCTTCGTCAAGGGCCTGCTCACCGCCGAGGACGCGGAGCTGGCGCTCGACCACGGCGCCGCCGGCGTCGTCGTCTCCAACCACGGCGGCCGCCAGCTCGACCGCGCCCTGGCCACCGCCGACGCCCTGCCGGAGGTCGCCGACGCGCTCGACGGCCGCGCCACCCTGCTGGTCGACGGCGGCATCCGCCGGGGCGTCGACGTCGCCACCGCCTTGGCCCTCGGCGCCGACGCGGTGCTGGTTGGCCGCCCCGCCCTCTGGGGCCTGGCCTGTGGCGGCGCCGAGGGAGTCGCCCGCGTCCTCGGGCTGCTGAGCGAGGAGCTGGCCCTCGCCCTCGCCCTGCTCGGCTGCACGTCCCCCGCCGAGCTGACCCGCGCGCACGTCCGCCGCGCCCCCGCCGCGACCGCGTGAGAGCACCGGTCACGCGCGTATATTCGGTCCGAGTGACCGGTTCTCGTCCCTCATAAATGGCCCAGCGAATCCCCAGAGACGAATCGCTGAGCCGCGTCCACGGCGTCGGGGCGCTGTTCTCCGCCGCCTACGGCAACGTCGGCTCGTCGATCTACTACGCGCTCGGCGTCACCGCCGCCTTCGCCCTCGGGCTGACCCCGGTCGCCTTCGTCATCTCCGGGCTGATCTTCGCCGCCACCGCCGCCACCTACGCCGAGGCGACGGTGATGTTCCCCGAGGCCGGCGGCTCCTCCAGCTTCGCCCGCCACGCCTTCAACGAGCTGGTCAGCTTCGTCGCCGCCTGGGGGCAGATGCTCAACTACACGATCACGGTCGCGATCTCGGCCTTCTTCGTGCCCCACTACCTGGCCGTCTTCTGGCCCTGGCTGGGGGAAAGCCCCGGCGACATCGTCGGCGGCGCGGTGCTGATCGTCGCCCTCGCGCTGATCAACATCCGCGGCACCGAGGAGTCGGCGAAACTGAACCTCGTCCTCGCCGTCGCCGACCTCGCCACCCAGGTGATCCTGGTCGGCATCGGCCTGGTGCTGGTCCTCAGCCCGGACACCCTGGTCAACAACGTCCACCTCGGTGTCGCCCCGACCTGGAGCGACT
>JBIOTO010000074.1:0-4939 GCA_044865945.1 Solirubrobacterales bacterium | reverse complement strand
GGTCAGCCGCAAGCTGGAGAAGATGGGCTGGCACTCCTCTGACACCGGCGAAATCTCCTTCACTGACGTCGAGGTGCCTGCGGAGAACCTGCTCGGCGAGGAGAACGGCGGCTTCAAACTGATCATGGCCAACTTCGCCTGGGAGCGGCTGCTGATGGCGATCGGCGCCGTCGGCGCGATGCGGCGCCTGATCGAGGTCACCGTCGCCTACGCCCTCGAGCGCGAAGCCTTCGGCCGGCCGATCGGCAAGTTCCAGGCGATCCGCCACCAAGTGGCGGAGATGGCGACCCAAGCCGAGGCCAGCCGCGCCCTCACCTACAACTCCCTCCGCCTCTTCCACGAAGGCCGAGACTGCATCCAGGAGGTCTCGATGGCGAAGCTGGTGACCCAGCGCGCCGTCCTCGAGATCGCCGACCAGTCCCTCCAAATCCACGGCGGCTACGGCTACATGCGCGAGTACGGCATCGAGCGCGCCGTCCGCGACGCCCGCCTCGGCCCGATCGGCGGCGGCACCGACGAGATCATGAAGGAGATCGTCGGCAAAACCCTGGGCTTGTAGGGCCCGGACCTGCCTGAAATTCGTGCTGGGAACCGTCGACGTCGGGTAGACTCGTTCGTACCATTACAGCTCCTCTGAGTGTCAAAAGCCTAATGTTGACTTGGCGTAAAAATGCGCTCGCGGATTTCTGTTGATCTACGTTTTGCAGGGATTCTATGGTCAATTCCGACCCTCTAAGCCTTGCCGATTCGCGGCTTTTCACTAAGGTCTTTTCTGACCGAGTCCCTCGCGGGAAGATGAAAACAAGAATTGGGCGCCGAGGTGTCTTTTGACGTCCGCGGAGCGGCCCAAGCTCGCGGACGCGTAAGGGAGGACATCGGTGCCCAACGGCCAGGCTCGGAATCGAACGCAGGTGACCCGCACGGGGAGCCAGGCGCTGGCGTTGCTCGCAACGCCGCTCAACGTCGAAATCCTCAAGGCGTTGAAGGACGGGCCGCGAAACCTGCTCGACCTGCGTCAGGCAGTGGGCTCGCCACCCCAGAGCACGATGCGCGTCTACACGCGCACACTCACGGAGATCGGCGTTCTTGAGCGACGGCGGCGGAACGAATTTCCCGCCACGGCGGAGTACAGCAGCACACCGGCCGGAAACGGCCTCCTCGCGGCGGCGGCCGTCTGGGAGGAGTGGCTCAAGACCGCTCCCGACGGGCCGCTGGCGGTCGGCAGCATCGCCGCCAAGAGCGCGACCAAGGCGCTGCTCGGCGGGTGGTCCGCCAACATCGTGCGGGCGGTTGCCGCTCGATCGCTGACCCTGACCGAGCTCAACGTCCTGATCCCGAAGATCAGCTACCCGTCGCTCGAGCGCCGGCTGGGCGCGATGCGGCTCGCCAGCCTGATCGAGCCGACGCCCAGCGACGGCCGAGGGGTTCCCTACCAACCCACCGAATGGCTGCGCCGGGCGGTGCTGCCGCTGACCGCGGCCGTCTCCTGGGAGCAGCGGTTCCTCCGCGAACCGGAGGCCAAGATCGCCGGCAACGACGCCGAGGCGGCGTTCCTGCTCGCCATTCCCCTGATCAGCCTGGCTCCGGAGGTAGCGGGGAGCTGCCGGCTCTCGGTGGAGATCCGCGGCGGTGCCGAGCCCGTGTTCGCCGGCGTCCTCATCGGCATCGAAGGCGGCAAGGTCATCTCCTGCACCGCCCGCCTGAAAGGAACGGTGGACGCCTCGGCTTCGGGCACCCCGAGCGCCTGGATCCGTCAAGTCGCGGGATCCTCCGAATCTCAGCTCGAGATGAGTGGCGACTTCGCGCTCTCGCGGGCGGTCGTCGATTCGTTTCGGGATCTCTCCTCAGCGGCGATACGCAGTTAAACCTCTGGGCAGATCGAAGTCCGCGAGGAGCTGGCGACCTCACATTTGCAGGGAGAAATTGCTTTAACCGCTTGCCGCCGCGTACTGGAGCAGGCTAAGTACTGCTGTGTTCTTGAATTAGAACTCCAGATGTACTCAAATGGATGACGAGGTACTTCATTTTTTCTCCTTGAAGGTCCTTGAAGGGGGGCGTTTCCCTATTCACATGACGCCCCCCTTTTTTCGTCCCCTATCAAGGGTCGGCATCACGTCCATCGGCATCGCGATGGGCGGTAGAGTCGCCGGAATGCGGCCCGGCACGCTTCGGCACGTCGACCCAAGCAGGCCCCGCGGATCGCTCTACCGGGCTTGGGCGCACTCCGTGGCCACTCCGTTCGGGTTCTGGCTCTCGCGGCACATCGCCTGGAAGGTCGACCCCATCCTCCTGCGACTTACCGGGGGGCGAATCGGCAGCGGGCTGATCATCCCCACCGTGCTGCTCGAAACCGTCGGAGCGCGATCGGGGCGCCCGCGGCGCAACGGGGTCATCTACTTCCACGACGGCGACCGGGTCACCCTGGTCGCCTCCAACGCCGGCGCGCCTCAGAACCCCGCCTGGTTCTTCAACGTCCGCGCCAACCCCGAGGTAAAGCTGAACGGTCTGCCTTACCGCGCCCAGATCGTCGAGGACGACACCGAGCGAGCGCGGCTATGGGCGCTGGGCGACCGTGTCTTCCAGCCGTTCGCGTCCTACCGGGAGCGCGCGGCAAGGCACGGCCGCACCATCCCGATCCTGCGGCTCACGGCCGTGGACGGCGGCGGTTAGGAGGTCAGCGCCGAGGCCCGGCGTCGCACTCGTGCGACTTGCCCCAGCCGGGGCCGCCGTCGCAATAGTCGTAGCCGGGGCCGCCGTAGAGCTGGTCGGGCTGGGCGCCCCCGTAGAGGCGGTCGTTGCCCTCTTCGCCGTGGCAGCCGTCCTGCCCGGGACCCATGACGCAGACGTCGTCGCCGGGACCGCCCCAGCAGCCGTCGCTGCCGTCGCCGTGCCGGCAGTAGTCGTTGCCGGGGCCGCCGACGCAGTCGCTGTTCTGCTGGCCGGTGACGCAGACGTCGTCGTTGCCCCCACCCACACAGCGGTTGCGGCGGTTTCCGCCGGGGTAGCAGGTGTCCCGCTCGCCGTTGCCGATGAACTTGTCGCTGCCGTCACCGAGGTAGATGGTGAGGGGCAGGGGCAGCTGGTCGGCGACCTGGACGAAGTCGCCCGAGGGACCCATCTGGATCTCGATCGAGTCGGCGCCGCGGGTGGAGCAGACGGCGACCCGGTGGCCGCGGGTGAACTGGCAGCCGGGCTGGTCGCGCCGGGCCATCCGGCCCTTGACCACGATCTTGCCGCCCTTCGTGCTGAGGGTCAGCGTGGAACCGGAGTCGGAGCCGTAGATGACGATCGTGCCGGCAGGCGTGGCAACGGTCGGCACCGCCAGGAGGGCGATCACCGCGAGCACGACAACCACCAGCTTGCGGCTGGGGGTGGAAAGCATCCGGGGCATACTAAACATGTGCATCGGCTAACAAACCTGAAACCTGTAGCCAACAGATGTTTGACCTGCAAATTGGAATGAAATCCTGATCTATTAGCCGGACGGAACCGCCGCCAAATCGGCAGCGATCTGTTTGGCCCAGCCGCGGATCTCGTCCCAGTCGCGGCGGTCGCGGTACTGCTTTGGGACCCCTTCGGCCATGGCTCGCTCCATGAAGCCCTTTGGTTCGGCCGGGACGCAGCCGCCGAAGACGACGTGGGCTCGGCCACCCATCTCCTCGACCTTCTCGGCCAGCTTTGGGGGCTCCATCCACTCGGGGTTATCGTTGGCCGGATCGCCCACTGGCCCTGAGCTGAAGACCCAGAAGGGCATTTGGCGCAGTGCCTTGCGGTGCTTCTTGAGAAAGTGCTTCGCGTCGCCGCGCCAGCGCTTCATATAGACAGCGCTTCCAAGTACGACGGCGTCGAAGCGGTCGAGGCTGCCCACTGCCTCGACCGGCTCAAGACAGACGCCGAGGCCCTCGCGGCGTAGCGTCGCCGCCACGGTTTCGGCGATCTCGGCGGTCGAGCCGCGTTTCGAGGAGTAGGCAACCAGGACTGTCATCCCGCTCGATTGTTGCGGGATTTGGACACGTTGTCATCGTGAATTCGCCACAGAAGAACTTCGGGGTACCACCGAACTAAAGCCGTACCCAAAGAGGCGCTACCGTGTCTGCAGCGATGAAGCAGCGGGTCAGCCTGATCACCCTCGGCGTCGCCGACCTGGAGCGGTCCCGCCGCTTCTACGAAGCCCTCGGCTGGACCACCGGCGCCAAGCCCGCTGACGACGTCGTCTTCTTCCAGGCCGGCGAGATGGTCGTCGCGCTCTGGGACCGCGCGCGGCTGGCCGAGGACAGCTGCGTCGAGGATGGCGGCGGCTGGGGCGGGATGACGCTCGCGCTCAACTTCGGCTCCCCTGCCGAGGTCGACGCCGTGATCGAGGAGGCCCGCGCCGCCGAAGCGACGATTGGCCGCGGGCCGGCCGAGGCGTTCTGGGGCGGCTACACCGCCCTCTTCCTCGATCCCGATGGCCATCCCTGGGAGATCGCCCACAACCCGCACTGGACCGTCACCGAGGACGGCGGCGTCCGCCTCGGCTGACCCGACTGGCCAGTCAACCAGGATCGCCCGATCCCGATAGCCTCCCCTCCCGACTTTTCACCGATCGAAGGAGAGACGGAGTAATGGGACTTCTGGATGGGAAAGCCGCGATCGTCACCGGCTCGGCGCGCGGAATCGGGCGGGCCACCGCCGAACTGTTCATCAGCGAGGGCGCCAAGGTTCTGATCAACGACCTCGACGCCGACGTCGCCCAGCAGGCGGCCGACGAGATCAACGGCGAGACCGCTGTCTTCGCCGGCGACCTGACCAAGGAGGGCGCCGCCGACGACCTGGTCAAGGCCGCGAACGAGGCCTTCGGCGCGGTCGACATCTGCGTCAACAACGCCGGCTACACCTGGGACGGCGTCGCCCACAAGATGAGCGACGAGCAGTTCCAGGCGATGCTCGACATCCACAC
>JBIOTO010000073.1:0-26482 GCA_044865945.1 Solirubrobacterales bacterium | reverse complement strand
GGTGCCGGCCGGCACCGCGCACGACTGGTGGAATGCCAGCGACGGCGTGGCCCACGTCCGGGTCGAAGTAGAGGCATCGGAGGCAGCCTCCGGCCAGCCCGCCGCCCGCTTCGCCTCGATGATCGAGGCGCTCTGGTCGCTCGGCGCCCTCGGCCGGGTCAATGCCATGGGCATGCCCGACCCGCTGTGGCTGGCGGCGATCGCGCGCGAGTACGGCGACGCGATCCGCTTCGTCAAACCCCCGGCCGTCGTCCAGACCGTGCTCTTCGGTCCGCTGGCAGCGATCGCCCACCGGACCGGTCGCGATCCCCTCGCGCCCGAGCTCCACGGACCGGCGGCCGCCTGCGCCATTTCCGACCCCGGCGAGGAGGGTCTGGAGACCCTGCTCTCCCGCGGAGTCGGCACCAGCGCGGCCCGCCGACGTAACCTGCGGAAATGACGCTTCAGCGCATGGACAACGTCCTCATCGTCGTCGAGGACCTCGAGGCAGCCAAGGCGTTCTTCATAGAGCTCGGCATGGAGCTGGAGGGCGAGACCCAGGTTGAGGGTGAGTGGGCGGGCCGCGTCGTCGGGCTCGCCAACGTCCGCGCCGACATCGCCATGTTGCGGACCCCGGACGGCCACAACCGGGTCGAGTTGTCCCGCTTTCACACGCCCCCGGCGGTCAGAGCCGAGCCGGAAGACGCGCCGGCCAACGCCCTGGGCATCCGCCGCATCATGTTCGCCGTCGACGACATCGACGACGTAGTCGCCCGCCTGCGCAACCACGGCGCCGAGCTAGTAGACGAGATCGCCCAATACGAGGACATCTACCGCCTCTGCTTCATCCGCGGCCCCGAGGGCATCGTCATCGGCCTGGCCGAGCGACTCGGCTGATGTGACACAAACCGCTAGGAACGGCTCCGTCCGGAGCACAACGGAACGCGCCCGACAGGATTTGACCTGTGACGTTCGGTTTCGTAGGCCAGGGGAGGGCGGCTTAGTCATGCGGCATCGCGGCTGCGATGCGACCGAAATGCGACCCGCGACCGGGAAATCAAGACCATTATCGAGCGAGGACGCGGCCTTCGCCGAGGACCCGGTGAAGGAAGCTGCCGGGAACATCGCGCCATCGGTCGGCCTCCCGCCTCCGATAAATCACCAGATCAACTGCCACGCCGAGTCCCCTCAACTCCTTGCGGAGCCGTCCGTACTCCTCTCCGCGCCGGTCGAAGTCGGGCTCGATGATGAGCAGGTCCAAATCGCTATCGGGTCGAGGCTCGCCTCTAGCCCGAGAGCCGAAGAGAATGACATCCGCATCCGGAACGGCCGCACTTAGCCGGCGGCACGCTTCTTCAATCAGGGCCTCGTCGGTCATCGTCGTAGTCGCGGTCCGCGATGCGGCCTCGTATGCAGGCGAACCTCACACTTAGCGCGCTCAGACAAAACATCCCGCATGGGTGCTAGCTTAACTCAGGTGAACCCGGCGAAAGACAGCGGCGAGCCCGAGATGGCGGAGCTGCCGGCGAGCTGGAAGACCCTGGAGAGCGGAGCCCCGGCCCCCAACTGGGTCGCCGCCGTCGATGAGGCCCGACGAGACATCGATCTCGCCCTGCCAGAAGGTGCCAAATCTGAACGCCCAGGGAACGACGACCCTCGGGAGTACCCTAGGAACATGCCCCAGGATCGCGACACCCTGAAGGTTCTCGCAGCAGGTCGCCGGAGCCGCCTACAGAGCAACGGCCGTCCTCGCTTCGACCTCACCGATACCGAGATCGAGCGCTCGACTCAGACGGCCATGCGTCTAGCAGACGCATCTAAGTCTCAGGCGGAAGCACGGGCTGACGCCGGCAAGCCCCTGTCCGCATAGGCGCGCAACGAGATAGGCGGGCAGCGTGCCGGGTGCTTTCGATGCGTCAGCCGAGTTTGGCCACGACCCACTCCCGACCGCCGAGGAGATTCAGCACAGCGGGCAAAACGTCCTGCGCTGGCTGGAGCAGGTAGCCGCGTCTGAGACTCCATGGCCGGTAGATGTCCGGCTCGTCCAAGAGATCCACTTCCGCTGGTTCGAGACGACGTTCCCAGCCGACGCGGGCCGCTTTCGGACTCAGATGGTTCTGAATCGCAAAGGGAGTGCGGCCGAGGTCGAGGCGATCCTTCCTGCAGTTCAGAGCGCCTGCGAGAACTGGACCTGGCGCCGCGAGCGCTTCCGCCCGAACGACGACCCCGAGTTGATCAAATTCATCGTCGCCGAGGCGAACACGCTGGCAATCCGCGTGTACGACGTCCATCCCTTCATCGACGGGAACACGCGAGCAACCTGGCACCTGCGCAACTACCTGCTCATGCTCGACGGCATGCGGCCTCTTATCGACTTGGCTAATCCCGCCAGCTACGAAACCGCATGGTGGAGCGCGAGCCCCGAGGACCACGCCCAGGTCGATGTGGTCGTTCTAGACGAACTGGCCCTGCAAGAGCGCCTCGCATAAGTGGGCCCTGCTGCGCTTCAGACCCGACCGAGTTCTCAACCTTCCCCCTTTGCATCTCCAACTTCGTAAACCGGGGAGAGTGCGGCGCCCATGCGGCCCGGATGCACAACCCACCGGGGAGTCGAGATCCGCTTGCGGCCTGGCTACCCTAATTCCATGCAGGTTTCAGACGTGCTTGACGTTCAGCAGAGGATGATGAGCGCCTTAGAGGGGCCGATGCAGCGCTACCTGGAAATGCAGGAGCAGATGCGCAAGCTAGCCGAGGGACCTTTGCAGAGCTACTTGGACCAGCAAAGAAGGGTCCGAGAAATTACCGAGGGACCGATGCAGCGCTACCTCGAAACGCAGAAGCAGATGCAGCGGGCCATGGAGGGGCCGTTGGCATCCTTTCTTGCCAGTCAGGCGCGGCTGCAAGACGCGACAAACAGTCCAGTTGCACACCTTCTCGCGGATGAGGATCGCCTTCGCAGACTCGCCGAAGCTCTGGCGTCAGTCGATCCCAACCATGAGGCAGAGCCTTTTTCGCCGCTTGCAGTATGGCTCGGGTTCGCGAGCCGGCTGCCATCGGTGACGCGCCTGCGCTTGGCCTCGGAACTCATTGGCATCGCCATGGCGGTTGCTTCCTTCGCAGAGGTATCAGCCAGCGCTAACGTTGATGACTCAGTCGAGTGGGTGCAGGCAGCGGTTTCTCTTTTGTTTGGACTCGCTAGCTACCTCTTGCGGTTTGTTGACGACGAGGATTGATGACCGTTCGCAGCGGAGATGCCCTTCAAAGGCGCACTCTTAGTAGACGAGTCAGCCGGACAGTGAGCGGCTGGGCATAGGAGCTTCTTCGGATGGATAGATTGGCTTTAACTCGCATGATCAGGTTCGGGATTGACGACCTGTCATCGCGAAACGGGCATCACAGCTTCGAGGAGATGTGCCGCTACCTCGTAGCCGAACGAATAACGAGCAACGTCTATCCCGCGACGGGTCCTGTCTCAGGAGGCGGCGACCAAGGTCGTGATTTCGAGACGTTCGCGACGAATATCCAAAAGGAGCTGGGCCCGCACGGAGGCTTTGCGGCGCTCATAAGTGAAGAGCGGATCGCGTTTGCATGCACTCTTCAAAAGAAGGGAGTGCCATCAAAGATTCGACGGGACTTGGCGAAGATTGCTGGGACCGGGCAGTTGGTGACCCGCGTCTATGCATTGGTTGGCAGTAACGTAAACGCGGCAAAGGCGGCCGAATTGAAGTCTGAGGCCGAAGAGAAGCACGCAATCGCTCTCGAGATCCTTGATGGCCAAGCTTTAGCCGAGCTCCTAGGTAGCCATGAAACCTTCTGGATCGCAGCTCGTTTCCTAGCTATCCCGTCGGATCTGGCGCCTGAGCCACCCAGAGAGGAGGCGGATGAGCCGGAGTGGTACATCAATAGCCGAGACCGATGGAGGAATGCCGAGCAGCTTCCGATCACCCTTGGCGAACTCCTAGACGTCCGTGATGGCTTGCGCCGTGCAGTGTTCCATGAGGAGGCCCGACCCGACTTCGCAATGTGGTTGAGCTGGATGGTTCAAGCCGCGAAGAGCGACGGTTCCGACAGCCTTCGACAACGTGCTCGATATGAGACCGTGGTCGCCCAGCTCAGGGGAACTGGGGATTTGCGACCGGCCGACGGCCACGCTCAGGAGTTTGTGGAAGAGCTGATGCCCGCGGATGCGAGCTGGGCAGAACTACTCGACGCAAGCGTTCTTCTTCAATACGTAGCGGGGGCCGCCATGCGGGCGCGCACGTCCATCGAGGCAGACTGGATTATGGCGCAGCACGCACATCTCGAAAGCTGCGTCGAATCCCGCCTGCGCGATCGCGAACTGACCCTTACCCAGCGCACCGGACTTCTAGATGTGCTGGGACATCTTCGGTCTCATATTGACCTGACTGCCGTTGACCTTCCAGACGCACCAGAAGAGGCCATTGACGTATTAGAGGAGAGGCGCCTTGGTCAGCCCGACGTCGCTCCAGCGGCTCTCCCACTACTGGATCCAGACGGAGCAATTGAATCATGGACGAAGTTCGCGGAACTTGCCCCCAAAGCTCCTCTCGTTCCTGTTGACTCGCTCTCAGAAATTGTGGCCTTCCTGTCCCCGTTGCTTGTCGACAGGGACGGTTTTCGAAACCTCGTTGAGCTACTTGACGAGGTTCAGGCGAAATTTGGTGGGAACGCCGCAGCCGCAGAACGTAGTCGCGATCGTGCGATGGCCCTCCTTGCAGCAGAGCGACCCCTAGACGCTCTTGTTGATTTGCATGAGGCAAAGGCTCGGTGGTGGCATGGAGACACTCTTCGGGGATCCCTGCTTGCCCTGATGCTCCTCAGCCGCACCTATGAGGAACTTGGCCTCCTATTTGCCGCAAAGCAGCATGCATTGATCGTGGTAGGAGTAATTCATGCCCATGGGAACGACGAGCATGGAGACTTGCTTGCTGCCGGCCTGATGAAGGCCGCGGAGCTCGACTACGTTTCAGGGGCCTGGTGTTCGGCGACGGAGTCATACGCAGTCGCGATGCTTGCGCATCGGGTACACGCCGAGGACCCTGGGAATGTCGAGCGCCACCAAAGTCTTGCCGGCGCATACCTACATAGTGGCTACATCAGGGCGGCGACTCAGCTAATAAGCCCTGCCCTGGCTGAGCGCATCAAGGAGCGTCAGAGTGAGTGTGGAATTGGTGATGTCTTAGATCAAGCCGAAGACGAGCTTCCGACCTGGACGGCCTCAGAGTGGCGCAAAACGGTCCTAGAACAGCTCGGCGTAGTCCCTTTTGGTGATGCGGGGTCCGAGCGAGTGATCAGGTGGTCAGCGCTGGGCATTAGCTGGGAAGTTCGCTCGTTCAACACCTACGACCATTGCCGCGCCGCAGAACGCTTCGCAGCAGCTGCACAGATACTTTGCGCAGAGCTTGCACAAGAGGATCTAGTCCTTCTCCCCACGACCATTCGGGTTCGCATCCAAGCTGCTGATCCAGAGCGGACTCTGAGCCGGGACCGAATTCGCTCAGAGCCCGGAAATGACGGAAGCAGTTGGCTAGTGGACTTAATTCCGTTCACGAGTGATGAGACTGACGTTGATCCCGAGGAGATCAGCCGCGAGCTCACGACGGCAGTTGCAACTGTGCTCTTTGAGGCCTCGATGGTGAGCTGGGATCAATATCAGGAGGTTCTGGAGCGGTGCTTCGAGCGTGGTCTGCCACACAAGATCGGCGCGGGCCGCCCCTACGACGATGTCGCCGGCGTGGTGCCAAAAGACCTTTTCGACGAGACGAACCGAGAGGAAATCTTTGTCCCCGGGGAGTGGCGAGACATTCCTTGGCCAGAGGCCACCAAAGAACTACAGGGCCGAACCGATCCTGGGCCCGGATATTCCGAGGAGAAGTCGCGAGAAATGATCCGGAACCGTTACTCGCGCTTTCGGGAAATGCTGCATGAAACTATTAGCCGCCTGGGCCATGACACAGAGTTGCAGGCAGTGTGTAGGGAGCTGAGGAAAGAAGGTTGGAAGGACTGGCACCTCCTCATGGCGCTTGGCAACGCACGCCTAAACTTTCGCGCGGAACATGCCAGCCGAAGCGCGGCCAAGATGCGGGAGCATGTCGAAGGAATCGCACGGCACCCTGACGAGACCGCAGATGAGCCTCCCCTTCCAGGCGAGTGGTTAACTGCGGAGCGCCTTTCGGAGTTGCGCCGCTTAGCATTTCTATCCGGGATTCAATACTGGGACCTAGAACTTCATCAAGAAACTCCTGACCTGAAGGCCGTCGAACGGATTCTCGGCGAGCGATACAGCTACTGGACCGACGATGTGGACCACGAGCCCTTGTTCTAAGGCCCAACCGATTACCCCTCTAACTACGTCAGAGCTGACCCCGACCGCATGGGTGTACCGCGCCAGCATCGTCTCGACGCAATGCCCCGCGATCTCGGCCAGGTCAGCGTCGTTGACGCCGGCGGCCCGCAGATGCGTGACGTAGCTGTGGCGGCACTCGTGAGGGCGGATGTCTAGGCCGGAGGCTTCCTGGGCTGGGCGCCAGAGATCGCGGTAGAAGTTGCGCTCGCGCCACATGCGGCCGGTTGGGGTCGTGAAGAGCAGCTCTCTCTCGTCACTGACCTGGAGTTGGGCTTCCAGCATCCAGGCGAGGGTTGCCGGCACCGGGACGGTGCGGCCGGCGTCGGGCTCGCCGTGGTCGGTCTTCGTGCCCTCGAGGATCTGTCCCTCGTGGGCGGTGCGGCGGACCTGGAGCGTCTCGCCGTCGAAGTCTTCACGGCGGAGCGGAAGAACCTCGCCGAGTCGGAGGCCGCAGTCGGTGAAGACGCGGACCATCGCCTCGTAGTCGCCCGCCGCTTTCGCGAAGCGGTGCATCTCATCGAAAGTGAAGACGCGGATCGGTCGGGGCTTCTTCTTCGCCCTTGGGTCATTGGCTCTGATCCGAACGCCCTTGAAGGGATTGAGGTCCAGACTTCATCCGTGATCGCGTCCTCGGTCATTGCCGAGAGGGCGCGGATGATCCCGACCGCTCCGGTGGTGGCTCGGCCCTCGACCCGGAGCATGTGGTCGACCAGGGCAAGCGCATGGCGCCGGCGCAGCTCCCGCATTGGCCATTCCTTCAAGGCGATGCCCTCCACCTGAACATCCGTGACCCGACTGATCCGGTGCTCATTCGTCGCGTTCGCACGCTCGGATCTCGGGTGGCGCTCGGTCCAAGTGGCGAAGTAGTCGCCCAAGGTGTCGGGACGATCCGAGAGGCCGTATGCCTCGTCAATGGCTTTCTGCGCTTCGCCGTCCAGCAGCTCCTCAGCCCTCACGTCGAGCGCCGACGCGGGCTTGACAAGGGTGTCCACCCGCGGCAGGCGCCGGCCGCCCTCGATGAAGCCGATCTCGGTTCGGTGGAGGCAGGCAAGCGCGCCGAGTTCTTCTTGCGAAAACCCGGCGCGACGGCGAGCCATGAACAGGTTTCGACCGAGGCGCCTGGCGGCAGCCTCATCTACCCGTCTGCCGTCCATCAGAGTTCCTCCAGCTCGTTGAACAGCAGCGCCGCCCTGGTCGGAATGACGCGCCTCGTCTCGATGTCGAGCAGGCCACCCCGCGAGAGATCGCGGACCGCGCGTCGGTAGCGGTCGCGCTCGGAGAACGCCTCCTCCCCACAGCCGGTCATTTCCTTCAGTAGCTCGGACTCAGTCAGCGTCTGCGAGTAGAGCGAGAGGACGTGTCTCAGGACCGCCGCCTGGTCGCGAACGTCCAGCTCGGCGGTGGTCGCGGCGCCGTCATCGTCGGCGCCTCTAGGCTTGTCGTGCATGGGAGCTAACCCCTCCTGTGCCATGCCCCCGGCTGTTTGCGCAGCGCGGGGGCGCTTTTCTGGAGGCGTCAGCGTAGCAGGGGTGTTGCTACCTAGCAACGATCTCTACTTCGACTGGAGGATGCGAGCGACTCGGGTGAAGTGGAGGCCCGCCGCCTCGGCGATCTCGCGGGTCGAGAGACCGGCTGCCCGCGCCTGCTCGAACGCCGCCTTCCGCGCCTCGCGGCGCAGTTCGAGCTTCTCGCTCGCCTGCTCGAAATCGGATTGAGCCCGGCGCGCTGCTTTGAGCGCTTTGGCTTTGGCGGCCGCTGCCATCGCGGAGACCTTATTGGGCGTCAGGAAATGTGACCAGGATGTGACACGGACCGCCCGGAACGCCACGGAATCGTCCGGAGCCTCTCGGAACGCCGATCCGTCCCAAAGCCGACGATCTCGCTCCGCAGTGGGAAAAGCGCGGCCTAGGCCGGAACAGCGAGGAACGCGCCCGACAGGATTTGAACCTGTGACCTTCGGTTTCGTAGACCGACGCTCTATCCAGCTGAGCTACGGGCGCAGAGGGGCTGATTCTAGGCGAGGGGCGGGGTGGCGTGGTCAGCCGGGGTGCCTGGGGTGGCGGCTGGCGCTGCGTCTTCTTCGGCGTAGGCGGCCAGGAGCTCTGCCTCTCCCTCTTTGTCCGGGAAGCGGGTCGCTACGAGGAGGGCGCCGATGAGGATTGCGACTATCCCGGCCACGTAGGCCCAGGAGTCGCCTTGGAGGAAGGCTCCGCGCGCGCCTTCGATGATCGATTCGGCGTAGCGGGGGTGTTGTTCGGCCACCGCCGCAGCGCTGGAGAAGGACTTGGTCAGCTCGCTTTCGACGCTGGTGGAGACCGAGTTCGGGGCCGAGGCGACCGCCGTCGCCGCCGCGGTGGCGTAGCCGGCGGTCAGCAGGGCACCGAGGATCGACTGCATGATCGCGCCGCCCAGGTCCCGCTGGAGGTCGGCGGTCGCCGAGGCCATCCCCGCCCGGTGGACCGGCACCGAGGCGGTCAGCGAGCGCGAGGCAGGGGTGCCGGCGAAGCCGACCCCGATCCCGACCAGCAGGTAGCCGAGGCCGATGTGCCAGTAGTGGGCGTTCTCGTCCCAGAGCAGCAGCATCGTCACGAAGCCCGCCAAGCAGAAGGCGTAGCCGAGCAGGAGGGTGAAGCGGGCGCCGCGCGTCTCCACCAGGTGGGCCGAGCGGGGCGCGACGAGGACCATCCCCACCGCCCCGGGCAGGATCGCCAGGCCGGCGTCGAGGGTGGAGTACTCGAGCACGTTCTGCAGGTACTGCTGGCCGATGAACATCGCCGCCATCAGCGAGCCGAAGACGATGATCCCGGCGCACGCCGCGACCCAGAAGATCCGCCGCGCCGCGACGTCGAGGTCGTAGAGCGGCGGCCTGGCGCGGCGCTGGCGGATGACGAAGGCGACGATCGCGGCGATGGCGACCAGCCCGAGCCCGGCCGCCGCGGCGCCCGCCCCGGGCACCGGCGCGAAGTTGATCGCCAGGACCAGGGCGGCGACCATCAGCACCGAGAGGATGCCGCCGAGGTTGTCGACGCGCTCTGAGGTCTCGTTGACGTGGGCGGGGATGAAGCGCCAGGCGAGGTAGAGGGCGGCCACCGCCAGCGGCAGGGTGACGAAGAAGACCGAGTCCCAGTCGAACTGGGTCAGCAGGGCGCCGGAGACGAGCGGCCCGAGCGCCGAAATCCCGCCCCCCAGGGCCGACCAGAGGGCGATCGCCTTGGTCCGCTCGGCGCCGCTCCAGAGCGCGGTGATCAGCGCCAGCGTGGTCGGGAAGGCCATCCCGGCGGCGAGGCCGCCGACCAGGCGGGCGCCGAAGAGAACCTCGATCGAGGGCGCGAAGCCGGCGGCCAGCGAGGCCGGGATCGCCAGCGCCGTGCCGGCCAGCAGCATCTCCTTGCGGCCGTGGGCGTCGCCGAGCGCCCCCAGGTAGAGGACCGAGGCCGCGAGCCCGAGCGAGTAGCCGACGGCGACGAGGTCGAGGCCGGTCTGGCTGGCGTCGAAGGCCTTGCCGATGTCCGGCAGGGCGACGTTGGCGACCGCGAGGTTGAGGTTGGCGACCGCGGCGACCGAGATCAGCGCCGCCAGTACCAGCCCGGCGCGAGGCGGCGCGGACGAGGTCGACGCGGGCGCCGGCGGGTTGGCGGTCGAATCCATCTATCCAAACCCTATTCGCACGTCCAGCGCATAGGCTGCGCTCGTGACCAAGTGGGCGGCACTCGGGGTCCTGGGGGCCGCTCAGTTCCTGATGGTCCTCGACCAGGCGGTGATGAACGTCGCGATCACCCAGCTGGTTGAAGACTTCGACACCACGGTGACGACGATCCAGGCGGTGATCGCGCTCTACGCGCTGGTCATGGCCGGGCTGATGCTGACCGGCGGCAAGCTCGGCGACATCTTCGGCCGGCGGCGGGTCTTCGCGGTCGGCCTGGTCATCTACGGGATCGGCTCGGGGCTTACCGCCGCCTCCTGGAACGTCCCCTCGCTGCTGCTCGGCTGGTCGATCCTGGAGGGGATCGGCGCCGCGATGGTCCTGCCGGCGATGGTCGCCCTCGTCGCCGGCACCTACCGAGGCAGCGAGCGGGCGGTCGCCTACGGGGTGCTCGGCGGCGTTGCCGGGGCCGGCATCGCCGTCGGCCCGATCCTCGGCGGCTGGGCGACCACCGAGTTCACCTGGCGCATCGTCTTCGTCGGCGAGGTGATCGTCGCGATCGGCATCCTGCTCGGCACGCGAACGCTGCGCGAGCCCGACCGCGGGGCGAACAAGCCGACTCTCGACTGGGTCGGCAGCGTCCTCTCGGCAGCAGGCCTGGCGGTCCTTGTCTTCGGCGTCCTGCAGGCGAGCAACTGGGGATGGCTGGCGCCGCGCAGCTCCCCGATCACCCCCTTCGGTTTCTCCCTGACGCCGTTCGTGATCGCCGCCGGCGGCGTCCTCCTCGCCCTCTTCGTCGGCTGGGAGCGGCGGCGCGAGGAGCGCGGAGAGGAACCCCTGGTGCGCCTGGACCTGCTGAAGATCCCGCCGCTGCGCGGCGGCGTCGGGATGCTCCTCGCCCAGAACCTCGTCCTGATGGGGATCTTCTTCACGATCCCGCTCTTCCTGCAGATCGTCCAGGGCCTCGACGCGCTGGAAACCGGGGTGCGGATGCTGCCCGCCTCGGTCGGCCTCTTCCTCAGCGCCATCGTCGGCTCGGCGCTGGCGTCGCGCTTCGCCCCGAAGCCGCTGGTCCGCGCCGGCCTCGTCCTCGTCTTCGTCTCCGCCCTGCTGCTGATGGGGACGATCGAGCCCGAGCTCGACAACACCTCCTTCCTGGTCGCGATGGGGGTGCTCGGCGTCGGCATGGGTCTGGTCGTCTCCCAGCTCGGCAACGTCGTCCAGTCGGCGATCGGCGACGAGCAGCGCAGCGAAGCCGGCGGCCTGCAGAACACCGCCCAGCAGCTTGGCTCCTCGCTCGGCACGGCGCTACTGGGGGCGATCGTGATCACCGGCCTGATCGCCGCCTTCACCTCCAACATCGCCGACGACCCGCAGATCTCAGACCGGGTCGAACAGCAGGTCGAGGTGCAGCTCAGCGCCGGCGCCAGCTTCGTCGCCTCGGATCAGGTCCGCGAAGCAGCCAAGGCCGCCCACGTTCCCCCGAAACAAACCGACCAGCTGGTCGGCCACTACGAAGACGCCCAGCTGGAAGCGCTGAAGCTGGCCTTCCTGGTCGCCGCGCTGCTGGTCCTCGCGTCCTTCTGGTCCACCCGGCGACTGCCGGCGGAGCGGCTAACTACTTGATTTGAGCCGTACGTGCCAGTGGACGGTGGCGGTGGCGACGCGGTTGCCGTCCTTGTCGTGCAGCTCGACTTCGCAGGGGAACTCGACCTTGCCCTCCTCGTCGAGGGTGGCGAGCGCCGCAGCGGCGTCGATGCCGAGCTTGGCGGTCGCCGTGATCGGGCCGTGGGCGACCTTTTCGTAGTCGATCTCGGCTGACTTGGCGAGCGGGACGACGTCGCCCATGCGGACCGCGAAAGCGCCGACGAAGGCGGCCCCGGAGGCGGTCTCGGCGACGGTGAAGAGCGCGCCGGCGTGCTGGGAGCCGACGTGGTTGTTGAGCTCGGCTTTGCGCGGCAGGACGACGGTCGCCTCGCCCGCCCCCACCTCGGTGATGTCCAGCTCCAGGTAACCCGCGAAGGGCACGGCCATCGACAACCCCTTGGCGATGGCGTCGAAGTCGACGTTTGGCATTCCCGGCACGCCCGGCATTCGCGCAGCCTACAAAGCTCGCCTAAGCGAAGGCTGAGTCAGCGACCCTCGAAGGTGGCGTGGCCGGGGCCGCCCTTCTCGAGGAAGGTGCGGACGGCGTTCTGCAGATCCTCGGTGGCGAACAGGTCGGCGGCTTCGGTCCGGACCACCTCGTCCGCGGCGGTCATCCCGCCCTCGCGGAGGCGGCGCAGGATGTGCTTGGTCATCGCGTGCGCCTTGGTCGGCCCGGAGGCCAGCTCCTCGGCCAGCTTGCGCGCCGCGGCGTCGAAGTCGTGGTCCTCGTAGAGCAGGTTGACGACGCCCCAGCGCTCCATCTCGGCCGCGTCGAAGATCCCGCCGGACATGACGAAGTGCCGCGCCCGGCCGCTGCCGGCACGCTCGGCCAGCCGCTGCGTGCCGCCCATCGAGGGCGTCAGCCCGACGACTTTCTCGACCAGCCCGAACTTCGCCTTCGGCGAGGCGACGATCAGGTCGCAGGCGAGGGCGAGCTCGAAGGCCGCGGTCAGGGTCAGGGCGTGGGCGGCGAAGACGACCGGCGCCGGCAGCGCCTCGACCTGGTCGATCATCCCCAGCAGCTCGTCCCACAGCGCGCTCCCCTGCTCCGGGGTCAGCCCGGCGAAGACGTGGACGTCGACCCCGCCGGAGACCGCCCGGCCCTCGGCCCGGATCAGGAGCGCCCGCGGCGGCTCGGCGCTGACCGCGTCGACCGCCGCCCGCAGGTCGTCCATCATCCGCTGGTCGAAGAGGTTGAGCGGCGGACTGTCGAGGGTGATCGTCGCGAGACCGCTCTCCTCGCGCTCCAGCCTTGCCGCCGCGTCCGCGCTCATAGCTCCGGAACCCTATGGACCTCGAACAGGTTCGTGCCCAGTTCCTGGCCGTCGAGCCCGGCGGTGATCGCGACCAGGTCGCCCGGCGCGGCAATCCCGTGCGCGGCCGCGACGCCGGCGCAGTGGCCAAGCAGGCTGCGCAGCTCGGTTCCGAAGTCGCTCTGCACGGCGGTGACGCCGAACAGGAGGCTGACCCGGCGGACCGTCTCTATATAGGGAGAGACCGCCAGCACCGGCACGTCGGGCCGGTGGGCGGAGACGAGCCGCGCGGTGCGACCGGTGTTGGTCGGCACCACGACCGCCTTCAGGCCGAGCCGGTAGACGGCGCCGACGGCGCTCTGGGCGACCGAGTCGGCGACGTCCTGGGTCGCCTGGTCGGTGCGGTTGAAGAGCCACTCGACGTAGGGCAGGTCGGGCTCGTTGGCGCGGGCGATCCGGTCCATCACCGCCACCGCCTCGACCGGGTTCTGACCGACGGCGGTCTCCTCGGAGAGCATCACCGCGTCGGTGCCGTCGTAGATCGCGTTGGCGACGTCGGTCACCTCGGCCCGGGTCGGGCGCCGCGCGGTCACCATCGAGGCCAGCATCTGGGTCGCCGTGATCGCCGGTTTCGAGACCTTGCCGGCGGCGCGGATCAGCCGCTTCTGCTCGATCGGCAGCTGCTCCAGCGGCACTTCGATCCCGAGGTCGCCGCGGGCGACCATGATCCCGCCGCTGGCGACGCGGACGATCTCCTCGATGTTCTCGGCGGCCTCCTGGCGCTCGATCTTGGCGATCACCGGGATCCGCGAGCCGAGCTCTTTCAGCCGGCTCTCCACCGGCTCCAGGTCGGCGGCGGTGGAGACGAAGGAGACGGCGAGCAGGTCGACGCCCTCTTTGACCGCGAACTCGACCCAGTCGAGGTCGACGCCGGTGGTCGCCGGCAGGTCGACGCCGCCCGGGATGTTCATCCCCTTGTGGGAGGAGAGGGTGCCGCCGACCTCGACCTCGGCGCCGACACCCGCGTTCTCCTTGTCGCCGACCCGCAGCCGGATCGCCCCGTCGGCGAGGTAGACGAGCTGGTCCTCGCTCAGGTCCGAGACGCCCGACCACTGGACCGGGATCGTGTCGCTGTCGCCCTCGACCTCCTCCGGGGTCAAAGTCACGTGCATCCCCGTCTCCAGCTCGGCGAAGTCGTCGCGCAGCGAGCCGATCCGCAGCTTCGGCCCCGGCAGGTCGCCGAGGATCGCCACCTCGCGGCCGACCCGCTCGGCCGCCGCCCGGATGTCGACGATCGTCTCCGCCTGCCGCTCGGGACCGGCATGCGAGAAGTTCAGCCGGAAGACGTCGGCCCCGGCCGCGACCAGCCGCTCCAGCACCGCCGGCTCCCAGCTCGCGGGGCCGACAGTGGCGATGATCTTGGTCCGGCGCCCGTCGTGGTCGCCGGACTTCGGCGCAAGCTTCTCGTCCATCTCGCTGAGACTAGACGGCAGCTGTCCCGATCGGCCTTGAGTACCTACAATCGGTCGAGCGCGCGCAGCGCGCACGTGGAGAGGTGGCCGAGTGGCTGAAGGCACTCGCCTGCTAAGCGAGTAGGGGGCGCAAGCTCTCTCGAGGGTTCGAATCCCTCCCTCTCCGTTTGACAGGTGAAGATGAGCTGCGGGCCGCCTTGGACCGTCGACAGGGCGAGGAGGATGAGGAGGCACGCAGGCTTCGAGCCCTCGAACGAAGACGGCGCGAATACGAGCGGGAAGAGGAAACGGTCAGGGAGCAGCTCTACGAGGCCGTCGAGCGTACCGTCGAGGCCCTGACAAGAGTCACGACTCCGGCGAAGGAGCTGGCAGTCACCCCTCTGCGGTCTGGGTTCTGGGGCCTATTTGAACGGCAGAAGCACGCGGTTGGTTGGGAAGTCCACCTGGAGCGCTTTCACGAGCACATGCTGTGCCCCGACGGCACGCTCATCAGGCGTCAGCTCTCCTTTAACGGACCCCAGCCGTTGCACTCGACTTTTCGAAGCTACCTGCGGATGCAGGTTGAGGGCGCGCTAAGTCGGGTTCGTCGCGACGCAGGTTTCAACGTGAACGAGACGGATTTCTTCGCGGAGGCGTTTGGAAGCCAGCCCTATCAAGGGCAGGAGCAAAAGATTCAGGAACTCTCTCGCCGATTGTCAAGTGCAAAGACCGGGGTGATGAACACCTTCGCCGACATCCTCCATCAGATAGGCGTCTCAGCTTGACTTGGCGGCCGGCTCGGACTTCGTTTCCCAGAAGGTGACCAGGCCGGCGGCGACGCCAAGCAGGCCGATGAGCGCGCCCCCGAGCGCGAGGAGTGTCATTTCGAGGCTCACGTCGCCGAACCCGCCGGTGAGAAAGGAGACCGCAACGATGACTCCAAATGGAAGCACCGCGCCGAAGGCGAAGATCCAGCGCCCCAAGCGCACCTTCGCGCCCGAGTTCTGAGCCAGGGACTCGAACGCAAAGGTGGCCAGGGCCGCCGCGACCGCCACGGCACAGCCAACCCACTTGGAGAGGAACACGCCGGACAATGCAGCGCCTACACCGGCAACCAGAGTGGCGAGCGCGGGTACGGCCTTGCCGCGCTGGGCCAGGACCAGCGTCTCCACCCGTTTGATCGCCTCCTCTGCCGAGTCGCTGACCTTCTTCCCAATCCAGATGAACCCCCCCGCGGCACCGCAGGCGATCGCCACCAGCAGAATCGCGCTGATAACCCAAGAGAACCCGACGGCGAACCAAGAGGCCAACTCGACGGCGAGCGGAATGGACGAGACGGAGATGGAGAACATTGACTTGCCGCTTTCGCTTGAAGTTATTTAGGTACGATCCGTATCCTATTCAGAACGGATCTCACGATTCCAGCCCCATACTCGTTTTTTTGGCTAGATGGCACGAGAAGAGATCTGGCTCGAATCGCATGGCGACCGGTGCGCCGCGTGGATTTATCGCAGCGGTTCCAGGCAGTCGCCGGCGATCGTCATGGCGCATGGTCTGAGCGGCACTCGGCGCGACCGCCTCGGCCCGTTTGCCGAGCGGTTCGCGGAGGCGGGGATTACCGCCCTCGTGTTCGACCACCGGGGGTTCGGCGACAGCCAGGGGGAGCCGGATCTTTTCCAGCCCCGGCGGCAGCTAGAGGACTGGGCCGCCGCGATCGAATACGTCCGGGACCTCGATGGCGTCGACCCGGCGCGGGTCGCGACGTTCGGGTCCTCGATGGGCGGCGGCAACGCCCTCGCGGCCGCGGCTGCCGATCCGCAGGTGGCGGCCGCGGTCAGCCAGGTGCCGTTCCTGACGATGGCGCAGGCGCACCGCTCGCCGCTTCGGACCCAGGGGAGAATGGTCGTCGCCGCGCTGCGCGGCCGGCACCTGCCGGCCGTCGGCCAACCGGGTGAGGCGGCCTTCATCAACGCCCCCGGCAGCGAGGCCGGCTGGCGGCACGTCGTCGCCACAGGCGAGGAATCCCGCTGGCGCGACCGGGTCTCGTCGCGCTGGCTCCTCACCGCGCCGCTCACCTTCAACCACGCCCGGCTCGCCGGCGGCCTTCACTGCCCCTGGCTGGTCTGCGTCGGCGAGGCGGATCGGATGGCGGCGCCCGGCGTCGCGATCCGGGCCGCCCGCCAAGCGCCGCTCGGAGAGCTGCGCACCTATCCCGGGGTCGACCACTTCGACGTCTACGACGGCCCCGAGCACGAGGCCGTCGTCGCCGACCAGATCGAGTTCCTGCGACGACATCTTCGGCCATAGAGGGGCGTTTAGACCGGGAGCGGCGCGGATAGGCTGGCCCCGTGTCCGTCCCCGTCCAGACCCACGAGCGTTACGAGCGGGTCTTCGCCGAGGTCGAGGCGCCGTTTGCCTTTGTCGACCTGGAGGCGATGTGGGCTAACGCCGACTCGATGCTGGAGCGGTCGGCGGGCAAGAGCGTGCGGGTGGCTTCGAAGTCGCTGCGCTGCCGGGCGCTGCTGCGGGCGATTCTGGATCGGGATCCGCGCTTTCAGGGGTTGATGACCTTCACCCTGCCGGAGACGCTGTGGCTTGCCGAGCAGGGTTTCGAGGATTTGCTGCTTGCGTATCCGACCGCCGATGTGGGCGCGCTGGAGGAGCTGGCGCTGCGCTCGGCGGCGAACCCCGAGGGGGCGCCGATCGTGATGGTCGACTGCGTCCGGCACCTGGAGATGATCGAGTCGGTGCTGGGCAAAGGGGCGCCACCGCTGCGGGTCTGCATCGACGTCGACGCCAGCTGGTGGTGGCTCGGCGGCCGGGTCAAGGTCGGCCCCAAGCGCTCGCCGATCCACACCGTCGAGCAGGCGGTTGCGCTGGCACGGGAGATCGAACAGCGGCCGCAGATCGAACTCGACGCGCTGATGGCCTACGAGGGACAGATCGCCGGCGTCGGCGACCGGCCCCCCGGACAGTGGCGGCGCGGCGCGGCGATCCGCTTCATGCAGAAGCGCTCGGTGACCGAGCTGGCGCAGCGCCGGCGGGCGATCGTCTCCGCCCTTGGCGAATTCGTCGAGCTGGAGATCGTCAACGGCGGCGGCACCGGCAGCTTGGAGCTGACCGCCGCCGAGGAGGCGGTGACCGAGGTGACCGCCGGCTCGGGCTTCTACGCCCCCGCCCTCTTCGACCACTACAGCCGCTTCAGCCTCATCCCGGCGGCCGGGTTCGCGTTGCCGGTGGTCCGCAAGCCGGCGAGCCAGGTCGCGACCGCGCTCGGGGGCGGCTACCTCGCCTCCGGCGCCGGCGACGAGGCGCGGCTGCCGGCGCCGTGGCTGCCCGAGGGGCTGGAGCTGGACGGCGACGAGGGCGCCGGCGAGGTGCAGACCCCACTTCTGGGTCCCGCCGCCGCCGGACTCGAGGTCGGCGACCGCGTCTACATGCGCCACGCCAAGGCCGGCGAGCTCTGCGAGCGCTTCGACACCCTCTTCCTGGTCGAAGGCGAGGAGATCGTCGACGAGGTCCCCACCTACCGCGGCGAGGGCCAGGCGTTTCTCTAGGCGCCGAGCACGCGCTCGGTGTATTCGTTGGCGAAGGTGCGGCTGGGGTCGAGTTCGTCCCGGGCGCGCTGGAACTCGTCCCAGGCCGGATAGCGGCTCGCCAGCGTCGCGGCGGTCTGGAAGTGGCGCTTTCCCCAGTGAGGCCGGCCGCCGTACTCGTTCATGATCGCCTCGACCGCCTCGAAGTAAGGACGCCACTCCATCCCCCGGTACTGGTGGACGGCGATGTAGGCGGTGTCGCGTTCGTGCGAGGGGCTGAGGAGGGCGTCGTCGCCCGCCGCGACCCGCACCTCGATCGGGAAGAAGACCGGGTACTCGTTGCGCCGCACCCACTCGACCACCCGCCGCGCCGCCTCCGGCCCGTGCTCGCGCGGCACCCCGTACTCCATCTCGGTGAAGCGAACGCGGCGCTCGTTGACGAAGACCCGGTCGCTGCGGTCGATGGTGCGACTGCCGGAGGCCAGCCGCCCCGCCAGCCGCGCCAGCGAGGGGATCGTCCGGGGCATCGCCCTGCCGGTCCGCGACAGAGCGCCCAACGCCCAGTTCTCAAGCACGACGTCGTTGAGGTAGGCGGCGGCGCGGCCGCGAGGGCGCGCCGCCTCGTCGGTCCGGTTGCGCTCCAGCACCAGCGCCAGGTCCGAGTAGGGAAAGGTGAAGAGCTCGAAGTGGTCGTGCGCGTCGGCCCGTTCCTGAAACGTGTCCAGCACCTCCTCGCGCGGGATCGGCGAGTCCACCCGCAGCAAATTGAAGGCGGGGACGCAGCGCAGGACCACCGCGGAGATCGCCCCCAGGGCGCCGATCCCGACCCGGGCGGCGCGCAGCAGCTCGGGGTCGGTCGCGGCGCTGAGGTGGCGGACGCTGCCGTCGGCGAGGACCAGCTCCAGCCCCTCGACCTGGGCCGAGATGTTGCGCAGCCGGGCGCCGGTGCCGTGGGTCCCGGTGGAGATCGCGCCGGAGATCGTCTGGCTGTCGATGTCGCCGAGGTTCTCCATCGCCAGGCCGAGCCGCGCCAGCTCCTCGTTCAGCTCGGCGAGCACGGTGCCGCCTCCGACCCGGACCAGACCAGAGTCGCGGTCGGCGTCGAGCACCCCGCTCAGCGCCCCGGCGTCGATCATCGTCCCCTCGGTCAGCGCGGTCTCGGTGAAGGAGTGGCCCGAGCCCGCGACCCGCACCTTCTGCCCGGCGGCAGCCGCGGCGGCGATCGTCTCAGCCAGCTCATCCCGGTTGCGCGGCGTCGCGATCCGGGCTGGCCGGCAGGCCTGGTCGCCAGCCCAGTTGACCCACGCGCCGCCCGTTCGCCCACCTCCTCGTGCCATCTCCTTCGAGCCTAACTCGCGGCCGCGCGCGGCTCGCCCTTCGGCTCCATCGCCGTGAAGGCGTAGGCGACGGTCACCGCCAGCAGCACCGCGATCGCCAGGCTCGGTGCCGCGTAGCCGGTGAAGCTGGCGACGACCCCGCCGCCGATTCCGCCGATCACCTGGCCCGAGGCCCAGGCCATGTTGGAGAGCCCAGCCGCGTAGCCCTGATGGAGGTTGCTTTCCTCGGCGACGTCGGAGATCAGGGTCAGGGCCGGCGCGAAGCAGAGGCCGGCGCCGAGCGAGGTCAGGATCAGGGCGCCCATCACCTCGCCGAGCGTCGTCACCACGGCGATCGCCACCATCGCCATGGCGCAGACCGTGAGCCCGCTGACGAATGGGGTGCGGCGGCCAACCCGATCGGAGATCCGTCCCGCAACTGGGGCCAGCGCCGCCTCCAGAGCGGCGCCGGCGATGAAGCCGGCGGCGATCAGCGCGTGGCCGCCGCCGAGGTCGTCGATCCGCAGCGGCACGAGGACCTCGATCGCGCCGAACATCACCGAGGGGACGGCGACGAAGACCGCCGCCTCGACGACGGGACGGCTGACCAGCGCCGCTCCCACCTCGCGCAGCGACTGCGACTCGGGGGTGTGGGTCTCGGGCAGGCGCGCGGCGGCCAGCGCCAGCAGCACGGTGATCACCATGACCGAGCTGAAGACCGGCTCGGTGCCGATCGAGCCGGCGACCGCCCCCAGCGCCGGCCCCAGTAGCGCCCCCGCCACGGCGGTACCGAGGGCGGTGCCGATCACCGAGCCGCGCCGGTCCTCGGGCGCCGCGGTTATCAGCCAGGTCAGCGCCCCTGACCAGATCAGCGCCCCGGCGACGCCCTGGACGAACCGGGCCGCGTCAAGCAGGTAGATCTCGTTCGCGAAGCCGAAGACGACGCTCGACACGCCGAGCGTGAGCAGGCCGACGATCACCGATCGCCGCGGCCCGACGCGGCTGGCGACGTAGCCGGCCGGCAGCGAAGCGAACAGGGTCCCGGCGGCATAGGAGGCCGAGAGGACCCCCGCCTGCGCCTTGCTGAGACCGAGATCGTCGACGTATTCAGGCAGCAGCGGAGCGATCGCCGCGAAGAAGGCGACGTCGAAGAAGATCATCGCCGAAGCGAGCAAGAGCAACCGACGCATTGGTGAATCCAATCAGTGCGGCGCCGCCCAGGCTTGCATCCCGACCTTTAGCATTCGCGCAGCGCTTCGGAGGGGTGGCAGAGCGGTTGAATGCGGCGGCCTTGAAAGCCGTTAGGCCGTGTAAGCGGTCTCGTGGGTTCGAATCCCACCCCCTCCGCCATTTCATCGCCCGCCAAGGAAGCGAGAATGCTACTTATAAGTCTGTAGACCTTCAAGTAGCGGAGCGGGAGCGTTCCCGTTCATGGAGGGCGACCTGCAGCGCACCATCGGCCAGAACCTGCGCGCCTATCGCCTCGCTCACGGTTTGAGCCAGGAGGCGTTCGCCGAGATCCTCGGTGTCCATCGCACCTACATGGGCAGCGTCGAGCGTGGCGAACGCAACCTGACTCTGCGCAGCGTCGAACGGCTGGCGGCGCGCATCGACGAGGAGCCGCTGAAGTTGCTCCGCCGCGAGCGCTGAAACCCGCAGGGAGCAGGAAAGGGGCTCTGGCGGACGAACGACCAAGCCATGGAACGGGGCGAAAGGCGCGCCCAGAGCGGTGAGCTCTGGCGACAGCGCGCGGAGAGAGTCAGCGATGCGTTCGGTCTGGTCCTGGTCCTGGTCCTGCTCACCTACGTGCTGGCCTCGCTACTCGACAACAAGGGCTGGGCGGCGGTCCTCCTCACCGTCTCGACCAGCGCCACCTCGGTCGTCGCCCTGGTCAGCTCACACGTCAGGGCAAGGGCGATTCGGACCTCGATCTGGCTCTCTGTGCTGACGGTCGGGCTGGCGGTGCTCGCCGCCGTCAACGACGAGCGGTGGTTCCTGAACTTCGCCTCGCTGATCCAGATCTGCCTGCTGACGGTGGCGATGGGAGCGGTGCTTTGGCGGGTGGTGTCCAGCGCCGAGGTCGGGTCGCGCACGATCCTCGGCGCGATCAGCGTCTACGCCGTGCTCGGCATCCTCTTCACCTTCGCCTACGGCACGATCGACCGAATCCAGGGCGGGCCCTTCTTCGAAGAGGTCGCCCGCCCCGAGGGCAACGACTTCCTCTTCTTCAGCTACACGACCCTGACCACCACCGGTTACGGCAACCTCGTCCCCGGCGGGCAGCCGGGACGGATGTTCGCCGGCCTGGAGATGATGCTTGGCCAGATCTTCCTGGTCACCCTGGTCGCCGGGCTGGTCAGCCTTTGGCGTCCCGGCGAGGCGCTGCGGCGCCGCCGCGAGCGGCGCGAGGAGCCAGGCGAGGCCGCCTGAGGCGTTGCCGGCGCGAAGCGCCGGCGCCGTCAGCCCTCGTCGAGCTCGACCCGTTCGATCGTCTGCGCCTCCAGCGGCTTGTCCCCCGCGTCGGTCGGCACCGACTCGATTGCGTCGACGACGTCCATGCCGTCGATCACCTCGCCGAAGACGGTGTGCTTGCCGTCCAGCCAGGGCGCCGCGCCGGTGGTGACGATGAAGAACTGCGAGCCGTTGGTGTTGGGGCCGGCGTTGGCCATCGCCAGCGCCCCGCGGACGACCTTGTGGTCGTTGAACTCGTCCTCGAAGGTGTAGCCCGGCCCACCGCGGCCGGTCCCTTCGGGGCAGCCGCCTTGGATCATGAAGTCCGGGATCACCCGGTGGAAGACGAGCTGGTCGTAGAACCCGTCCGCGGAGAGCTTGCGGAAGTTCTCGACGGTTTTCGGCGCGTCCTCGTCGTGAAGCTCGAGCACGATTGCCCCGGCGCTGGTGTGAAGGGTCGCTTGCGACATGGCCCGAAACCCTAGCTTCCCCGGACGGTGACCGTAACCGGCGGCGAGGATCCGGGAACGTACGGCCAGCGCTCCTCCGCCAGCGCCGTCGCCCGCAGTCGGATCGCCGCCCGCCCGCTCACGTAGCGAAACCGGTAGCGGGCGCGGAAACGCCCGTGGTGGTCGCTGCGGGTGACCAGGACCGGCCGCCAGCGATGGGTCGCCTCCTCCAGGTACTGGATCGCGACGAGCTTGCCGCGGCGGGGGATCGGCGCCCCCTTGCTCTTCACCCGCCCGCCGAGGCGGACCACCTGGCCCGTCCGCAGGCGCTCGGGCTCGGCGCGAAGGGTGATGCCGGCGCGGACGCGGAGATCCAAGGGTTGACGGTAGGCGGGCTCGAGGCCGGCGTCACCGGCGAAGGCGACCGTGACCCGCCGCGAGGTCCCCGGTGGCAACCGCAGCTCAAAGCCGCCCTGCTCGCCGGTCTCGACGCTGGCGAAGGCGGTCAGGCCCAGTGCCCCGCGCGAGTGGCGGGAGACGACCCGCAACGTCCGGCCACCGAGGCCGGCACCGTCGGCGGCGCGGGTGAGGCGGCCGCTGACAAGCGCCGGCGCACCGAAGGGAACGGTCAGCGAATCGCCCCGGCCGTGGCCGCCGCGCAGGCGGGCGAAGAGGCGCGACTTCGCCTTCACGACGTGCGGCGGCGGCACCCGGCGAATCGCCATCTGGGTGCCATCGGCGCGCAGGCTGGTCGAGGCGGCGTTGCCGGCGGCGTCGGTCGCGTCGGCCCGAAAGACATAGGTCCCGACCCCCAGCTCGGGCATCGGCGCGACCAGATGGGAGAAGCCCGGCCGGTCACCTGCCACCAGTTTGGTGGGCAGCTCGGTCCACGCGTCCGCGTCGACCCGGCGGTAGAGGAGCTGTCCACCTGCCGGCCCCGAGTGGGAATCGTCGACGTCGGCCTTGACCTGGGTCTCGGCCGCCTCGTTCGAGAAGCGGACCTCCGGCCGCTGGTCGTCGAGCCGGAGCGGCAGAGTCACGGCGGTGCCCGAATGCTCGTTCCCCGCCTCGTCCCGCAACCACAGCTGTAGCGAGTAGCTGCCGCTGGCGGGAACGGAGAGGTTGGCGAGGCCGCGGCGGTCGCGCCCGGCGGCGAACCTGACGCCGGTGTCGAAACCGGTCGCGCCGACGACTCGCCACAGCGCGCCGGCGATCGGGCTCGCCGGGCCCTGGTCGGGGTTCTCCCAGCCGATGTCGAAGTCGTTGACCCGCCGCCAGCTGTCACCGCCGGCGATGGCGATGGCCTTGGGATGGGCCGGCGGGTTGTTGTCGATCAGAATCGTGCGCGACGGCGCGCAGGCCGAGTTGGCGGCGAAGTCGGTGGTGCAGTGGAGGAGGGCGTGTGGACCGTCGCTGAAGCCATTGGTCGAGATCCAGTGGAAGTCGGAGACGTTGGTCGCGCAGGGCCGCATCCGCGTCCCCCGCCACTCGCCCCCGATCGACGCCTTGTCGCAGGGATACTCGGTCAAGCCGACGCGGGCGCCGTCGAGCCTGGTTTCGCCGAAGCGCACCCCGGCGCCGGCGTCGTAACCGGAGACCGCGACGAACTGCGAGCCCCGGCGCCAACCGCTCTCCAGCAGGGTGCCGGCGTTCATCCAGGCCCCGGGCGGGGTCGGGTCCTCGACCGTGATCGTCAGGGCGCGGAGGGCCGACCACGAGGACGGGTCGAGCGAGCACCATTTGCTCTCGGCGCGGGCACAGAGCAACCGGTCCTCGAAGGCGGCGACCGGCGCCGGGAAGCCCTTGGTGAACTCGCGCGGGGTCGTGTCGGTGCCGGCGGCGCTGAGGAAGGGGTCGAACCCACCGCCCCCGTCGACCCCGCCGAGCCGCTGCTCCATCCCGTCGTGCAGGGCGTGCCACCAGGTGCCGCGAACCTGGGTTATCCCGGTGCCCGGCGGCGAAGTCCAGCGCCAGCTCGCGAAGCGCGTGCCGGTGACCGTCGTCTGCCCCTCCCGGGTCAGGCTCTTGACGTGGACGCCGGCAAAGGGATCGCCGCCGGAGGGCACGCAGAAGGCGTCGGAGCGGAACTTGGCGCCGCCGGTGGTGTCGCCCCAGCTGGCGTCGGCCCCGGTGTACCAGCCGCACTGCGCCACCGCGTACCTGCCGGCGTTCGCCTTCGACGCCAGCAGCAGCATCACGCTCAGCGCCAGCAACACGCCCAGGGCAATACCCCGCACCAATCCAAGTCTCGACCCCACCATCTGCTCCTCCTTCGCTCGACTGCGTTCCGGAGGGCCTAAGGCGGTGGCGGGGCAAACTCTCCCCCCTCGCGGCGCCCGAGATTGCGGCTTTGCGAGAATCGAGCCAATGTCTCTTCCAAGCAAAGATCAGATCACCGAGAAGCTGCGCGCCGTCATCGACCCCGAGCTGCGGCGCTCCATCGTCGAGTTGGGCATGGTCCGCTCGATCGAGGTCAAGGAGGACGGCCGCGTCGAGGTCGTCGTCTCGCTGACCACCGCAGGCTGCCCGATCCGCTCCCACTTCGAACAGGCCGTCGCCCAGCAGGTCTCCCAGCTGGAGGGCGTGACCGGCGTCGCGGTTGGCTTCGACGTCCTCTCCGACGAGGAGAAAGGCCAGCTGCAGCAGACGCTCGGTCGCGGCAAGCTGCCGCAGGGCGCGCTGGCCAAGGTGAAAAACGTGATCTGCGTCTCCTCCGGCAAGGGCGGGGTCGGCAAGTCGACGATGACCGCCAACCTGGCCGCAGCGCTGACCGCCGAAGGCCACGCCGCCGGGGCGCTGGACTGCGACGTCTACGGCTACTCGATCCCGCGCATGCTCGGCGTCAACCACAAACCGGAGGTCAACGCCGAGCGCAAAATCCTGCCGCTGGACTCGCCCAGCGGGGTGAAGGTGATGTCGATCGGCTTCTTCGTTGAGGACAACTCGGCCGTCGTTTGGCGTGGGCCGATGCTGCACAAGGCAATCCAGCAGTTCCTCGAGGACGTCGCCTGGGACGAGCTCGAGTACCTGCTGCTGGATCTGCCGCCGGGGACCGGGGACGTCTCGATGACCCTCGCCCAGCTGCTGCCGCAGGCCAAGTTCCTCGTCGTCACCACGCCCCAGCCGGCGGCCCAGTCGGTCGCCCAGCGCGGCGCCGAGATGGCGAAGAAGTTCGACCTCGAGATCCTCGGCGTGATCGAGAACATGTCCGGCTTCACGACGCCCGACGGCGAGCGCTTCACGATCTTCGGCGAGGGCGGCGGCCAGCTGCTCTCCGACGAGCTCGACGTGCCGCTGCTGGGCAAGGTGCCGCTGTCGGAGCCGCTGCGCGAGCACGCCGACAACGGCTCGCCGCTGGTGATCGCCGAGCCCGACGCGCCGGCCTCGCAGTCAATCCGCCAGGCGGCCCGCGGGATCGTCGCGGCGACGCCACAGGAGCTGCCGGTGCTGCAGTCGACGCCCGCCGCGGCGGAAGCGCCGCCGGTCAGCGGCACCCCGCTCCCGGTCGTCCAGTAACGCCTGAGTGACGAAGCGCACACTCAGAGGCGAAACTTCCGCCATCCTGCAACGTTAAGGACTGCACATAAACGCCTAATCCTCGGCTAAGACCGAGGAGCGGGGGACCCAAGTTTCCGGGGCTAACTCACCTTCGAGTGGGGGCGCAGGCTCCTTCAGCGCCAGCCCGACAGCTAACCCCGCCGGCCGACGAAGGAGGAGTTGAATGACGAACGCCCCTGGGGCGGCCCGAAAAACGCCCGCCCTTTGCATCTCCATGTTGCTTGCCGTGGCCGCGATCGCGGCGCTCTTCGCGGCTCCGGTCAAGGCGGAAACCCCGGGTGGGGTCTCCACGACGACCCCGGAAACCACGGAACCGACCGCGCCTCCCGGCAAGGCGATCCTGGTCAACGGCCGCGCGGTACCGCCCGCCGACGCTCCGGCCGCGGTCAAACGGGTGATCGCCGCGGCAAACAAGATCCGCACCAAGCCCTACATCTACGGCGGCGGCCATGCCCGCTGGTGGGACCGGGGCTACGACTGCTCGGGCGCGGTCAGCTTCGCCCTCCGCGGCGCCGGCTTGATCGACACCCCGATGCCCTCCGGCTCCCTGGCCGGCTGGGGAAGCGCCGGCAAAGGCCGCTGGATCACGGTCTACGCCAACGGCGGCCACGCCTACGCAATCATCGCCGGCCTCCGCTGGGACACCGCAGGCACCACCAACGGAACCGGCCCCCGCTGGCACAAATCCCTAAGAGCCCAAGCAAGTGGGCCCTTCACGGCCCGCCACCCCGACGGGTACTAGGCAGCTAAAGCAGCAAGAAGTGCGAGAGGGGCGCGGGTCCCCTCCTCCAGGCACTCAACATCGAGCCATAGCGAGATGTGCCTGGCGGAG
>JBIOTO010000072.1:0-13647 GCA_044865945.1 Solirubrobacterales bacterium | reverse complement strand
CAAGCTGATCCTCGCGGCGATGATCTTCGCCGTCTCGATGACCTTCATCGACCAGACGATCGTCGCGATCGCGATCCCGACGATCCAGGACGACCTCTCGCTCTCGGCGACGGGCGTGCAGTGGATCGTCAACGGCTACCTGCTCTCGCTCTCGGCCCTCTTCGCCTTCGGCGGGCGGCTGGCCGACATCGCCGGCCACCGCCGCATGGTCGTCCTCGGCGTCGTCATCTTCGCCGTCGCCTCCGCCCTCTGCGGCGCCACCCCGACCGGCGATCTCGACGAGACCTGGCTGATCGTCTTCCGGGTTATCCAGGGCGCCGGCGCGGCGATCATGTTCCCGGCGGCGCTGGCGATCGTCCTCAACGCCTTCCCGGTCTCCGAACGCGGCAAGGCGATGGCGATCTTCTTCATGATCGCCGGCGGCCTCACCTCGGTCGGCCCGCTGGTGGGCGGCTACCTGGTCGAATGGGACTGGCGGGCGATCTTCTGGGTCAACGTCCCGGTCGCGATCATCGCCCTCGCCCTGATCTGGAAGTCGAAGCCGGCGGAAGAGAGGCACCCGGCGCCGATCGACAACATCGGCACGGCGCTGATCACCGGCGGCATGGGGCTCTCGGTGCTGGCCCTGCAGCAGTCGAGCATCTGGGGCTGGGGCGACGCCAAGACCTGGATCGTCCTCGCCGCCGGCCTGGCGATCCTCGCCGCCTTCGTCCGCTACGAGCTGCGGACGGAGAACCCGCTGCTGCGACTGGAGATCTTCAAGGACCGGGCCTTCGCGGTGGACAACATCATCCTCTTCCTGCTGATGATCCCGTTCGTCCCACTGTTCTTCTTCGCCAGCATGTACGCGCAGATCTCGCTCGGCGAAAGCGCCTCGCAGACCGGGCTCTACCTGCTGATCTTCTTCGGCGGCTTCGCGCTCGCCTCGCAGCGCGGCGGTCGCCTGCTCGACAAGGTCGGCGCCCGCGCCGCCGTCGTCCCCGGCTGCGCGATCGCCGCCGTCGGCTTCTACCTCTGGGGCAACTCGCTGACCGAACTCTCGGTCTCCGACCAGTGGTACTGGATCGCGATGTCCGGGGCCGGGGTCGGGCTGGTGCTCAGCCCCGCCAACACCGACGCGCTGAACCGGGTCAGTCGCGATCGCTACGGCGAGGCGACCGGGATCACCCAGACGGTGCGCAACTTCGGCTCCAGCCTCGGGCTGGCGGTCCTGGGCTCGATCCTGATCCTCGAGAACCGCTCCAACCTGGAAGCCACCGCCGTCGAGAACGGCCTCTCCAAGCAGTTCGGAAGCCAGGTCGCCGACACGATCAGCCAGGGCACCGGGCCCGGCGAAGTGCCAGCGAGCCTCCCCGACCGAACCCAGAAGTCGCTCGAAAAGGTGGTCGAAAGCATCCCCCACGACTTCGCCCTCGCCTCGCGCACCGTCTTCTATGGGATGGCGGCGGTGATGGCGGTCGCCTTCGTCATCGCCCTGGCGCGGATGCCGGCGGGCAAAGTCGAAGCCGAACCGGAGAACTAGCGGCGACAGAGGTAGACGGCCTTGGTGTGGGTCTCTTCGTCGAGGCCGGGATAAAGCTCCCCGTCCAGCTCCCCGAACACCGCGA
This sequence comes from Solirubrobacterales bacterium, assembly GCA_044865945.1. Taxonomy (GTDB): domain Bacteria; phylum Actinomycetota; class Thermoleophilia; order Solirubrobacterales; family 70-9; genus VAYN01. Next base: position 12,040 of record JBIOTO010000072.1, on the reverse strand, counting down.
CGTTGCTCATCCCCGCCGCGCCGGCGGCACTCAGCACCTCGGCTTCAGGATGGTGGCGCTGACGGTGAACACGGATTGACCCCGGCTCGCCTTCGACCTCGAGCTCCGCTTCGTGGATGCCGCCAGGCTGGATCGCCTCCGGGTTCGACCTCCCCCGCCACACCATGCGTTTGCCGTTCCGCTCGACCACCGTCTCGCCGCTGAAGAAGGTGCGGTAGGTGACGGGGGTGTTGACGTCGAACAGCGCGATCCCGTCCGGCGCCAGGTTCCGCTCGAAGCCCGCCATCGCCCCCTCCAGGTCCAGCGGCGAGAGCAGATAGTTGACGGAGTCGTTCAGCGACCAGACCAGGTCGAACTCGCCGAAGCGGGGCAGCGCGCGCATGTCGGCGACCTCCAGCGCGGCGCGATCGCCGACTTTGGCGCGGGCGAGCGCCAGCATCTCCGCCGAGATGTCGCAGCCGGTGACGGTGAAGCCCCGGTCCAGCATCGGCAGGAAGCTGAGCCCGGTCCCGCAGGCCACGTCCAGCAGCCTCCTGCCCTTGAGCCCCGCCTCTTCGGCTTTGGCGAGCAGGCGCCCGGTCCAGCGCTCGTACTGATAGCGGTAGGTGAAGTCGTCATAGGAGGATGCGAAGGCGTCATAGGCCGCCTTCGCCAGGGCAGACCCGTCTGAATTCATCGTCCCCAAACGATACTCAGACATCTCTGATCAGCAAGGTCTACGGCACTTTCCGCCACGCCTGGGCGCTGGTACGTTTCAGCCGTGAGCATCCGGCGCCTCGTCCCGCTGGGCCTTGCCGCGCTGGTGATGCTGACGACCGCGTCCGGCGCGGCCGCCGCGGAGGCGCTCCCCACCGACCCAGCCGCCCGCGAGCTGGCCGAGAAGTACGTCCCGATCACGATGCTGCGGGAGCAGCTGAACCCTCCCTGCGACACCAAGGAGGAGCAGTACCAGCCGACCGGCGTGCAGTCGGTACTCGGCAACCCGACCGTCACCCTCACCCACACCCACGAACTGCCCGACGGCAAGCTCGAGGCGGTGAAGAAAGCGCCGACCGCGGCCGACATCGCCGGCTTGCGCGACGGCTGGTACCTCGACTACGAAGGCAAGGTCCTCGGCGACACCTGCGTCTACGCGCGCGCCTTCAAGAAGCTGCTGGAGGAAGGCAAGGCGCCGGCGATCACCTACGCCCACATCGCCCGCGAACCGAACCACGACGGCTTCGCCCTCCAGTTCTGGTTCTTCTGGTATTTCAACCAGTTCAACGACCTGCACGAGGGCGACTGGGAGGGGATGCAGCTCGCCTTTGAGTCGAACACGACGAAGGAGGCGCTGGAAGAAGAACCCTACGAAGTGATCGTCTTCCAGCACGCCGGCGGCGAGCGGGCCGAGTGGGAGAGCGGCAAGGTGCGGAAGGAAGGCACCCACCCGGTCGTCTATCCGGCCGCCGGCTCGCACGCGACCTTCTACGACTCATCCGTCTACCTCGGCAACGGTCAGAACGGGTCCGGGGTCGGCTGCGACAACACCTCCGAACCGCTGCGCGAACTGAAGCTACGGCCGGTGCTGCTACCGGAAACGGCGCCGGAAGAAGGCGCCTACCAGTGGCTCAGCTACCGCGGCCGCTGGGGCGAACGCGAAAAGGGGTTCAACAACGGCCCGACCGGGCCGCTGACGAAGACCGTCTGGCGCGAACCGTTCGCCTGGATGGAGAAGCAGCGCTCCACCAGCCCCCGCCTTCCCGGCGGCTCGGTCGTCGGCGGGCCGGTGACCGGTGCCTTCTGCGGCGCGGTAACCGCGGTCACCGACCTCACCCATCTCGCCACCAAGTCGCGGCCGGCGGCGATCGGGATCGTGCTGGCGATCCTCCTGGCCCTGGCGCTGCTCTTCGGCGTCACCCGCTGGGGCCCGGTCGACCTCGACCGGCTGCGGGCGCGGCGGGCGTTCGGCCAGATCCTGCGCACGGCGCGCCGCCTCTACCGCCGCCACTGGTGGCCGCTGGTGCCGATCGGGTTGATCGCCTTCCCGATCGTCGGCGGCGTCAAGGCGCTCGCCGAAGCGCTCGCCAACGGGCGCACCGTCGACGAGGCCGCCGACCGGGCCGGCGTCCACCTCGCCTTCGCCGACTTCGCGGAAACGCTCGGACCGCCGATCGCCTACACGGTGGTTGCCGCGATCGTGATCGTCTTCGTGCGGGAACTGGCGCGAGGCCGCAAGGTCGGCGTCCGCGGTTCGGCGCGGGGGATGCTGGCCCGGTTCTGGCGGGTGGTCGCCGCCCAGATGATGGTCACCTTCGCCCTGCTCGTGCTCCTGCTCACGGTGGTCGGCATTCCGATCGCCGCCTGGAAATACGTCAGCTGGCTCTTCGTCCAGCAGGAGGTCCTGTTCACCGACAAGTCGATCCGCGAGGCGTTCCGGGGCAGCTCCGAGCTGGTCCGCGGCCGCTGGCTGCGCACGGTGCGGGTGGCCGGCGTCCTTTGGCTGCTCAGCGTCGCCACCGGGCCGATCCTCGGCTTCGCGCTGATCTTCACCTCCTTCCCGCTGCTCTGGATCAACCTGCTGGGGTCGGTGGTCTTTGCCCTCTTCATCCCCTACGTCGCAGTCGGCCAGACGCTCCTCTACTTCGACCTCCAGGTGCGAGAGGAAGAGGAACCGGTGCCGAAGCGGCGTCTGCGCCGGCTCTGGCGCACCAGCCCAGCGCCCACCGACCCGGCGCCCACCAGCTAGTTTTCGCCCATGCGGATCCTCGCCTTCTCCGACCTCCACCGCGACCTCGCGCAGGGAGCGCGGCTGGTCGAGATGTCGGCCGAGGCCGATGTGGTGGTCGGCGCCGGCGACTTCGCCTCTGTGCACGAGGGGCTTGAGGAGACGATCGGCGCCCTCGCAGGGATCGAGGCGCCGACCGTCCTCGTTCCTGGAAACAACGAGACTGTCGATGCGTTGCGGTCCGCCGCCAAGAATTGGAGCGCCGCCACCGTCCTCCACGGCGAGGGGACGACGATCGACGGCACCGAGTTCTTCGGTCTCGGCGCGGGAATCCCGGTCACCCCCTGGGACTGGAGCTTCGACCTCGACGACGAGGCGGCGACCGGCATGCTCGCCGCCTGCCCGGAGAGCGCCGTCCTCGTCCTCCACTCGCCGCCCAAGGACCACTGCGACTCCGCCGGGGGCGGCGGCAACTTCGGCAGCCCCGCCCTCCTGCGAGCGATCGAAGAGAAGAAGCCCCGCCTCGCCGTCTGCGGCCACATCCACGAGTCCTGGGGCTGCGAGAGCCAGGTCGGCACCACCCCGGTCCGCAACCTCGGCCCCAAGGGCACCTGGATCGAGATCTAGGCGTTCTGCTCGACGACCAGTCGGTGCAGGGTCTCGGGAGCGACATCCGCTCCGTTCGGCCAGACGATCGTCCCCAGCTCCTCGTCCAGCTCGACTCGCGCGAAATAGGCGGGGTCGACCAATGGAGCGAACACCCCGCTCCAGTCCTCGTCTGAGAAATCCAGCTCTCCGACGGTTCCATCATCGAAGCCAAGGCGAAGCCGATGATTCCCGACTGGGCGCACGTCAGTCACGTGGACAATCCTCTCCATCAAGGCGATGCTAGGGAAGGGGATCAATGCTTTCCATCACCTTCCCTTGCTCTGCAAGATCCCAGTTCTTGAGCAGCTCCCTCCGGTGCAAAACCGCCCACCGCTTGACCAGACGAAGCGCTCGTGGCGGCAATTCTCCATAAAGCACCCCCAACGATTCGATCGCGATCGACGCCTCGTACTCGCCATAGAACGCGTGGAAGTGGGGCACGCCGTGCTCGCGGTAATACATCGCGATGACCACCCCGTGAAAGCTGCTGATTCTCGGCACCCGGCGAACCTAGGAGGCCGCGGCACACGGGTGGCGCGCAAGATGTGCCAACTCTCTCACGGCATACTGGCGTCAATGACCTATCGCCTGCTTCGAGCCGCCGACGCCTTCTGGCGTCCTTCGAACCAGATGCGGACGCCGAACACGGACCTCGGCAAACAGCTGGAGGCATCGCGGCTGGGGGCGCGGATGTGGCGGCTGGAACCGGGGAAAGCCTCGACCAGGCACCGGCACTTCACCCAGGAGGAGCTCTATGTACTCCTGGAGGGGACCGGCCGGGTGCGGATCGGCGACGAGGTGCTCACCCTGGCGCCGCTCGACACGTTGCTGGTCGAGCCCGACACCGACCGCCAGCTGTTCAACGACACCGACGCCGACCAGCTCTGGCTCGTCGTCGGCGCCCCGCGGGAAGAGATCACCAGCACCCTGGAGATGAGCGAGGAGCAGCTGCGGCACATGTATCCCGAAGGGCCGAAAGCGCTGCCGCCGGAGCTCGGCGGCGGGCAGGCCGACTAACTACAACGCCAGCGAGACCGGCTCTTCGAGCAGTTGCTTGACCCGGGCGAGGAATTCGGCGCCCTCGGCGCCGTAGAGGACGCGGTGGTCGCAGGAAAGGGTTGCCTTCATCAGTTGCGCGGGGACGATCTCGCCGTCGCGGACGGCGGGCTGCTCGCGGATCGCGCCGACGGCGAGGATCGCCGCCTGGCCCATGTTGATCACCGCGTCGAACTCGTCGATCCCGAACATCCCCAGGTTGGAGACGGTGAAGGTGCCGCCCGAGAGCTCCGGCGGCGTCACCGAGCCGTCGCGGACCTTGGCGGCGACAGCGCGGGTGTCGGCGGCGATCTGCCGCAGGCCCTTCCGGTCGGCGTCGAAGATCGTCGGCACCACGAGCGCTTCCTCGCCCGCGACGGCGATTCCGACGTTGATCCGCGAGTAGAGCTCGAAACGGCCGTCGCGGTAGGCGCCGTTGGCTTTCGGGAACTCCCGTAGGGCGATCGCGCAGGCCTTGACGATCATGTCGTTGAACGAGGGCACCACATCGCCCTCCTTGGTCGCACCTTTGATCGCCCCCCGCGCCTCGACCGCCTTCCCCATATCGATCTCGATCGTCAGATAGAAGTGCGGAGCAGTCGCCTTCGACTCCGCCATCCGCCGAGCGATCGTCTGCTGAAGCTTGTTCAGTTCCCGAGCCTCGCTATCGCCCTTGGCAGTGCCACCAGGGGCGGGGGCACTAGCCGACTGAGGGGCAACTCCTGCCCCCTCTGGCTGGGTAGAGGGGGCAGGAGTTGCTGAGCTCGAAGCGCCAGCCTCCTCCACGTCGTGCTTGACGATGCGACCACCGGGCCCGGACCCATGCAGCCCCCCAAGGTCAAGCCCCTTCTCCTCAGCCAAACGACGAGCCAACGGCGAAGCTTTGACCCTCTCCCCCTCATCGGATTTCGCCTCAGCGGCTAGTCCCTCGGCGTCCTGCTCAGACTCGTCTCCCGTGGGTGGCGACGATGCGGGACCCGCGCCGGTAGGCGCGGGGGACGTATCGGAGACAGGACCCGCGGGCCGAGCGCCCTGTCCATTCGCCGAATCTCCATCGCCAATCCGAGCAATAGGACTACCGATCGGAAGGGTCTCCCCCTCCTGGGCCAAGATCTCGGTCAGCGTCCCAGCCTCATCTGCTTCGTAAGCCATGTTCGCCTTGTCGGTCTCGATTTCGACCAGCTCGTCGCCGACCGCGATCTCGTCCCCGACCTGCTTCAGCCAGGAGAGGATGGTTCCCTCCTCCATCGAGTCGGAGAGGCGCGGCATCACCACCTCACTCATGGGGCAGCTCCATACCTACAGATTGCCACTTCGGCCCGGCGGCTCTCACCCGCGGGTGAGCAGGGCGCCGAGGACCAGGGAGGCGGCCGCCTGGCGGAGGACGTTGCCGGTCACTTCGCCCATCACTGCCTCCTGCCGCGCCCGCAGCCGGCCGACCGTGGCGATCGGCTCGACGTCGGTGCGCGGTTCTGGCGGCGCCGTCGCCACCGCCTGGCCGTAGGCGAGACAGCCTTCGACCCCCTGGGCGATCAGCTGGGCGCGGTAGTCGGCGCCCTCTTCGATCGGGTGCAGATTGTCGGCCTGCATCAGCTCCGGGTGGGCAAACACGGCTCCCTGCCAGTCGGGCACCTGCGTCCCCGGCCGCGAGGCGGCGAATTCGGCCACCACCCGGTTCTTGCCACTGTCGTCGACGCCTTCGGGATGGAGCCCGTGAACCGTCGGCACGACCATGCAGCGGTCGCCGACGGTTTCGGCGACCTTGGCGAGGTTGCCGGCGAGGATCTCCGGATAGGACGGGTTGTCGTTGGTCCCGCCGTCGAAGACGACCACGTCGACCGAGGGGTCGTAGCTTTCCTGGAAGAGGTCGAAGACCTGGTAGCTGTTGTAGCCGCCGACCGCGTTTATCGTCAGTTCCGTGCCGGGCAGGTAACGGCTGAGATAAGGGGAGGTCAGATCGGCGATGCTGTCGCCGACGACCAGCACATGGGGCGCCGAGCGAGCCGGCGCCGGTGCCGCGCAGAGACAGGCGACCACCATCGCCATGACCGCCCCGCCGAAGAACCCGAATCGCCGCACGGGACGGGTTTCTACAGGACGCGGGCCACCTAAACTGCCGGCCGTGTCAGCCGCCGCTCGACTCCTCCTCGTCTGCGCCGTCTTCGGCGCGCTGCTACTGGCTGGGTGCGGAGGCGGTGAGGAGGGCACGACGCGGGATCTGACGATCAAGAGCCGCTCGGACGTGACGCCGTCCGAGCAATCGACGCAGGTCGCTGCCGAGACCAAGGGCGATCGGCCCCGCGCCCCCGGCGGCCGCCTCTGCCAGAGCCAGCTGGGCAGCTTCGTCGGCTCGATGGACGGGCTGCGGCGCCGGCTTGCCGTCGGCGTCACCTACGACCAGTACGTGGCCGAGGTGCGCGGCATCCGCTCGACCTATGGCGAGATCCCGACCCGGAAGCTGCGGATCGACTGCCTAAGCCTCGTCGCCACCCCGAGCGAGAAGGCCTTCAACCGCTACATCGAAGGCGCCAACGACTGGGGCGAATGCGTCTCCGAACTGGGCTGCGGCACGGCGGCGATCGAACCGATCCTGCAGCGTCGCTGGCGGATCGCCTCCCACTTCCTCTCCGAAGCCCAGGACGGCCTCGACGCCGCCAGCTGAGCCACCCGGGCACAAAAACGCCGGGGCCGCCCAAATGGACGACCCCGGCCTGGTGCAAAGAAACGAACGCTGGGAACTGCGACCGAGCGGGACAAGACCCGGCTCCCATCGCTCGCCGGTGCCCGGGGTGGATTCCGCCGGGCGCCCGAACCAGTGCGGGCGCCTAGCGGCCCTGCACCTCCAGAGTCCCATCAAGCATGTGAATCAAGTTAGGACCACCTCCTTTCTCTGGTCAGAGAAGTGAAGCAAACGCGGAGGTCGGGGCCAAGTGCCGATCCTCCTAGGTCGCCATCTCCTCCGGCAGCTCGTCGCCGAGGATGTCCTTGCCGCGGCGGCCCTGCAACCGGCGCCATCCCTCGAAGGCGGCGCCGACGGCCATCGCGGCGGCGAAGGAGGTGGCCAGCGGCAGCCAGAGGCTGTCCTTGAAGGTCTCACCGCCGAGGTAGCCGAGCATCGAGACGTAGAAGGCCCAGATCACGGCGGCGAAGGCGTCGGCGACGACGAATTGGCGGTAGGGCATCTCCAGGGTGCCGGCCGCGAAGGTAGTGGCGGTACGGCCGCCGGGGATGAAGCGGCCGACCCCGATCAGGATCGCGCCGCGCCGGCGCAGGGCCTGCTCCGCCCAGTGCAACCGCGCCTGTCCCTTCTCCCCCGCGAAGAGGCGATCGGCGATCGGGTCGCCGATCCTGCGGCCGAGGAGGTAACAGAGGTTGTCGCCGACGAAGGCGCCGAGCGCCACCGCAGGCACGATCAGCCAGATGAGGAGTTCCCCCTGCGCCGCGAGGACCGAGGCGGTGATCACGATCGTCTCCGAGGGGATCAGCGGGATGAGGACATCGGTCGCGCAGGCCAGGGCGATGACCGGATAGGTGACGGCGCTCTGCGAGACCTCGTGGGTGAGCCAGTCGAACACATCGCCCCGGTACCCGGATCGGATTGGTTTATCAATTGGCAGGCGGGTATTCAGGAGGACATGTCAACCGGACTAATCATCGCCATCGTCATCGTTGTCGCAATCCTTCTGGTCCTCGCCGTAAGGGCCGCGCGCAAGCGCCGCGCCCAGCGCGAGCGGGAACGCCAGCGCCTCAGCGAACAGGCTGGAGGCCACCGCAACGAGGCCGAGGTCCACGCCAGCAAGGCGCAGGATCACGAGGAAACGGCCCGGGAAGCGGCCGAGCGAGCCGAGCGCGAGCGCGAGCTTGCCCAGCATCACGGCAATAAAGCCGACGACCTAGAGCAGAAGCTCTAGGTCCCAAAGGGGGAAATTGAAATGGTGATCGGAGTCGTAGTCGGTATCTGCGTCCTGCTCTTGATTCTTGGGTTCCTGGTTCCTCGCCTCTCCAACCACGCGAAGCGCGGAACCGACAAGGGCTTCGGTCTCGGCCAGCGCGCCGGCGGCAAGGCTCCCGGCCCGATCGGCCGTCTGCTGAGCAAATCGTTCGGCAAATCCCAGCAAGCCGCCGACAAGAGCCACTCGGCCGGCAAGTCGGCCCGCGAGAAGGCGCCGTTCTAGCGGCTCAGCGGTTCGGCCAGATCCTCTGCGACCTGGCAGATCTGGACGTCGTCGGTGATGACCGGAACCCCGGTTTCCTCGGCGACCGCGACGTAGGCGGCGTCATAGGCGGTTAGGCCCCGGCCGGCCCAGCGGGCGATCACCTCGGGCTCCGGCTCGACCAGCTCGAAGCCAAGCTCGGGCAGCGACGTCGCCAGGGCTTCGAGCTTTAAGGCGTTCCACTGCCATCGCCGGGCGGCGACATTGATGATCTCCAGCCAGAGGAGCGGCGGCGCCACGATCCGCAATTCCCCCGCCTCGAACTCCTCGCGCAATGCCCGTGCCGCTTCAGCATGCGCCTCACCTCGACTGTGAAACCACTTGAGGACGACCGAGGCGTCCAGGACCGCTTCCCTCATCGCGCGTCACGCTCCGCCCGCACCGCGTCGGTCGAGTCGCCGGACGGCGCGTCGGCAAAGAGGCGATCGAGGGTCTTCATCGCCCGGCGTGCCCCCGGGCGCTTCCCGGGACCGCTACCGCGCCCGATCTGAGTCTCAGCCAGCCAGGCGAGATAGCCGCTCCGGCTCTGTCCGCTCGCATGGGCCGCGCGATCGATTCGCTTCAAGAGTTTCTCGTCGAATGAGACCAAGACCTTCGCCATGCCGCGAGTATATCCAGGATATCTATCCACCTTGTGGATAACCGCCTACAAAACTGGCCAGCCAGCCAGTATGCTTGCGCGGCGTGCCGGACCAAGCTGAGATCGCCGCGGGGAAGGGAAACGTCGAGGACGCCCTGGTGCTCGAGCGCGAGCACTGGGAGAACGGGCCGCCGCTGGAGCTGTTCAAGCGGATGCGCAGCGAGTGCCCCGTCCACTGGACCTCGGAAGTGACCGAGCTGCCGCAGGCGAAGGGCTTCTGGTCGGTGACCCTGGCCGACGACGTCCACAAGATCAGCCGCGACTGGGAGACCTACTCCTCTGAACGCGGCGGCGTGGTGGTGATCGACGAGGTCTTCCCGATCGAGCTTGCGCGGGCGATGTTCATCGGCATGGACCCGCCCAAGCACGACCGGCTGAAGGCGCTCTTCCAGGCCGGCTTCACGCCGAAGCGGATCGCGGCGCACACCGACGCGATCCGGGAGATCGTCACCGGCACGCTCGACAAGCTCGAGGGGCGCGACACGTGCGACCTCGTCACCGACGTCGCTCAGCCCGCGGTCTCGCGGGTGATCGGCAGCTTCATGGGCATCCCCGAGGAGGACGACGCGACCTGGGCCGAGCTGATGAACATGGCGCTGGCCGCCAACGACCCCGACTACAGCCCCGACGTCGAGAACGTCGAAGAGACGATCCAGGAGGCGGTCCAGCAGATCTTCGCCCGCTGCGGCGAGCTGATCGCCGCGCGACGGGAGAACCCAACCGACGACCTGACCACGGTCCTGGTCAACGCCGAAGTCGAAGGGCAGAAGCTCGAGGAACACGAGATCGTGATGGGCTTCTTCCTCCTCGTCGCCGCCGGCAACGACAGCACCAAGGCGACCTACTCGAGCGCGCTGCGGGTGCTGATGGAAAACCCGGACCAGCGGCAGATGCTGGTCGACGACCCGTCGCTGATCCCCGGCGCGGTCGAGGAGGCGCTGCGGATGTTCCCCGCCTTCGCCCACTTCCGCCGCACCGCGACCAAAGACGTCGAGCTCGGCGGCCAGCAGATCAAAGAGGGCGACAAGGTGGTCATGTGGTACGCCTCGTCCAACCGCGACGAGAGCCGCTATGAGGACCCCGACCGTTTCGACGTCCACCGCAACCCCGACCACCAGGCATTCGGCGCCGGCGGCCGTCACTTCTGCCTCGGCGCGGCCCTGGCCCGGCTGGAGCTGAAGATCCTGCTCGAGGAGACCCTCGCCCGCTATCCGAAGATCGAGATGGCGGGTAACCCAATTTACGTCGAGTCGGGTTTCCTCAACCAGCTGAAAACGCTGCCGGTCCGTCTCAACCCCTAGCCCGGGGACCCTGGTGACGGCGGCGGTTAGCGCGGCGACCGGGTCCGAGGTCGGGCGCGTCGTCACCGACCTGCACGCCGCCTTCATGGAGGACCCGGTCCTCTGCTGGGCCTTCCCGGACGAGGGCAAGCGCCGCCGCTACGGCCGGCACTACTTCGAGATGCAGGCGCGGCGGCTGATCCCGGGCGGGCTGGCCTGGCGGGCGGATGGCGGCGGCGCGCTTTGGGCCGGAGCCGGGCGCTGGCGCGAGTCGCCGCTCGAGGCGCTGCGGCTCGGCGCGGCCACCCTCCGCGGTATCTGGCCCCGCGGCGGCCGGGTCGCCCGCGGCCTGCTCGGGATCGAGTCGCGCCACCCGCGAGACCCGCACCTGTACCTGGCCGTCGTCGGCGTACGACCGGAGCGACAGGGCCAGGCGCTGGGCACCGCCCTGCTCCAGCCCGGCCTCGCCGAGGCAGATCGGCTCGGCCTTCCCGCCTACCTGGAGAGCAGCAACGAACGAAACGTCCCGCTCTACGAACGTCACGGCTTCGAGGTCACCGAGGAGGTGCGGCTTCCGGGCGGGCCGCCGGTGTGGCTGATGTGGCGCCCGGCGGGCGCCGACCTCAGGGCAGAGTGACCGGCGTGGCGGGTGGGGAGCCGCTCGCCAGCAGCGTTGAGAGGTAGATGACCACCGGCTTGCTGCCCCGGTTGGCGGCTTCGTGGATGTCGGAAGGCTGCTCGACCAACCACTGTCCGGGTTTGATGCGGGCGGTCTGCCCAGCGGCGATCGTCCGCACCCGGCGCGGATCTTTTTCGGCATCGCCTTCGCTGACCACAGCCGAGCCCTTGCGCACCGTGTAGGTGAGGGTCCCGGAGGCGATCCGCGAGATCTGCGTCCCGAGGTGATGGTGCAGAGCAAGTTTCGCCCCCGGTTCGACCACCACGCGGCTGAGCACCATGGTGCGGCCGGGAGCCCCCTGCACCCTGTCGGTCTGGGCGAGGGCGGTGCGTACAGCGGTCGGTTCGGAGGGCCCCGCCAAGGCGCCCGGCAACAGCGCCCCGAGCGCGAAGACCGCGGCTAGAACGCCGGCCAGGAGGAGTCGAGAGTGGATGGCGGTGGGCATCGGCGAGCCACCCTAGGTCGGTGACCGGATGGACGCGCGAGGTCGGGATTTACCCAACCTCGACTTGCCCGCGCGGCTGGCGCCAGGCCGGGCAAGCTCATACATTGGGGCCATGGCCAAAGACCGTTCCGCCCCACCCCCGGTCACCGTCCTCGAAGCCGGCAGATGGCTTCACAACCCCGCGACCGGAGAGATCGCGCACGTCCTCTCGGTCGATGCGGACGGGCGGCGGATTGAGGTCGACCTGTGGCTGCAGCCCGGCGCCGCGGTTGCCGGCGCCCACGTCCACGACCACTTCGTCGAGCGATTTGAGGTGCGCACTGGTGAGGTCGGCTTTCAGGTTGCGGGGGACGAGCGCGTCGCCCGCGACAGCGACGGGGCCGTCGAGGTGCCGG
>JBIOTO010000071.1:0-4222 GCA_044865945.1 Solirubrobacterales bacterium | reverse complement strand
TCGACCAAGGCCGAGATCGGCGACCACGACGAGAACGTCGACTTCGACCGCGCCGCCGAGATCGTCGGCGACCGGGCGCTGCTGGAAGAGCTGCGGCGGGTCTCGATCGAGGTCTACAAGCGCGGCTCCCAGCACGCGGCGCAGCGGGGAATCATCCTCGCCGACACCAAGTTCGAGTTCGGCAGCCACGCCGGGGCCGAGGTCGTGCTCGGCGACGAGGTCCTCACCCCGGACTCCTCGCGCTTCTGGCCGGCGGCCAGCTACCAGCCGGGCGCCACCCCGCCGTCCTTCGACAAGCAGTACGTGCGCGACTGGGCCTCGGAGACCGGCTGGGACAAAAAGCCGCCGGCGCCGGAGCTGCCGCCCGACGTGGTCGAGCAGACCCGGGCCAAATACGTCGAGGCCTACGAGCGGATCACCGGCGAGTCGTTCTGAGCCGATCGCTAGATTGGCTTTTGTGAAGGCGCGCGTGCTGATCCGCCCCAAGGAGGGCATCCTCGACCCCCAGGGCAAGGCCGTCGAGAAGGCGCTGCCGGCGCTCGGCTTCGAGGGCATCGGTCACGTCCACGTCGGGCGGATGGTCGAGCTCGAGGCCGAGGACCCCGAGCGGCTCGGCGAGCTCTGCGAGAAGCTGCTCGCCAACCCCCTGATCGAGGACTACGAGATCCAGACCCTGTGATCTGGGGCGTCCTCCAGTTCCCCGGGTCCTGCGACGAGCGGGACGCGCTGCACGCCTGCGAGGTCCACGGCGACGGGGCGCGGCTGATCTGGCACGAGAGCCGCGACCTGGACGGGGTCGACGGGGTCGTCGTCCCCGGCGGCTTCTCCTACGGCGACTACCTGCGGGCCGGTGCGATCGCCCGCTTCAGCCCGGCGATGGAGGCGGTCGCCGAGGCGGCCGCTGGCGGGGCGCCGGTGATCGGCATCTGCAACGGCTTCCAGGTTCTCTGCGAGGCGGGGTTGCTGCCCGGGGCGCTGCTGCGCAACGTCGAGCTGCGCTTCCGCTGCCACCAGGTCGAGCTGGTCGAGGAGGGGACGGGAGAGCGGCTCTCGATCCCGGCCAAGCACGGCGAAGGCCGCTACTACGCGCCCGAGGAGATGCTCGACCAGTTGGAGCGCGGCGGCCAGGTCGCCTACCGCTACGCCGACGGGCACAACTCCAACGGCTCGGTCCGCGACGTCGCCGGGGTGACCAACGAGCGCGGCAACGTGCTCGGCCTGATGCCCCACCCCGAGCACGCGGTCGATCCGCTGACCGGCTCGACCGACGGGCTGCGGGTCTTCGATCGGGTCGGCAAGGTAGCGGCGTGACGGTGGAGACGCCGAAATACCGCGAGCTTGGGCTGACCGACTCCGAGTACGAGCTGATCGTCGAGAAGCTGGGGCGCGAGCCGAACGACGTCGAGCTGGCGATGTTCAGCCTGCTGTGGTCCGAGCACTGCGCCTACAAGCACTCGCGCAAACTGCTGAGCCGGCTGCCGACCGAGGGCGAGCGGGTGGTGATGGGCCCGGGCGAGAACGCCGGCGCCGTCGACGTCGGCGGTGGCTACGCGGTCGCCTTCAAGGTCGAGTCCCACAACCACCCCAGCGCGGTCGAACCGTTCCAGGGGGCGGCGACCGGGGTCGGCGGCATCCTCCGCGACGTCTTCGCGATCGGGGCGCGGCCGATCGCGATCCTCGACAGCCTGCGCTTCGGCGAGCTCGACTCGGTCCGCTCGCGCCACCTGCTCGACGGCGCTGTCCGCGGGATCGGCCACTACGGCAACTCGATCGGGGTGGCGACGGTCGGCGGGGAGATCTACTTCGAGGAGCCCTACGAGCACAACTGCCTGGTCAACGCGATGTGCATCGGCTTCGCCAAGACCGCCGACATGGTCCGCGCCGCGGCGGCGGGGGTCGGCAACTCGGTCGTCCTGATGGGCGCCTCGACCGGCCGCGACGGGATCGGCGGCGCCTCGGTGCTGGCCTCGGCAGAGCTCGGCGAGGGCGACGACGCGAAGCGGCCGACGGTGCAGATCGGCGACCCGTTCGAGGAGTCGAAGGTGCTGGAGTGCTGCCTGGAGCTGCTGGCGAAGGGACTGCTGGTCTCGCTGCAGGATCTCGGCGCCGCCGGGCTCACGTCTTCGGCCGGCGAGATGGCGAGCGCCGGGGGGGTCGGGATCGACATCGACGTCGCCCGGGTGCCGCTGCGCGAGGCCGATATGGAGCCCTTCGAGATCATGGTCTCCGAGAGCCAGGAGCGGATGCTGGCGGTGGTCGAGCCGGCGCGGGTCGCCGAGGTGCGGGCGATCTGCGAGAAATGGCAGACCGGCTCGGCGGAGATCGGCGAGGTGACCGGAAACGGCCTGGTCCGGATCCTGCGCGACGGCGAAGTCGTCGGTGAGATGCCGGTCGAGGCGCTGGTCGACGGCTGCCCGCTCTATGACCTCGACCCGGCCGAGCCGGAGGGCTGGATCTACGGCAACCGGGCAACGCTCGCCGAGGGGGCGACCGCGGCGGAGGAGCTGCTTTCCCTGCTGGGCGCACCGAGCATCGCCTCCAAGCGCTGGGCCTTCGAGCAGTACGACTCGATCGTCGGCTCGCGCACCGTGCGGCGGCCCGAGCAGGCCGAGGCCGCGGTCCTGCAGTTGCCCGAGGCCGGCAACGCGATCGCGGTCTCGATCGACGGCAACGGCCGCCGGGTCGCCTGCGATCCCTACGCGGGGACGATCGAGGGCGTGCTCGAGTGCGCCCAGAATCTTGCCTGCGTCGGCGCCGAGCCGCTCGGCCTGACCAACTGCCTCAACTTCGGCAACCCGGAGAAGCCGACCGGAGCCTGGCAGCTCGACCGCGCGGTCAGCGGCCTCGCCGATGTCTGCGAGGCACTCGGCGTCCCAGTCGTCGGAGGCAACGTCTCCCTCTACAACGAGACGCCGGCCGGCCCGATCTACCCGACCCCGGTGGTGGCGATGGTCGGCGAGCTGCCCGACGCGGCGCAGGTGGGCGGCAACGGCTTCGCCCGCGAGGGCGAAGCGATCGGCCTCGTCGGCCCCTTCGAACCGAACCTCGCCGGCTCGGAGCTGGCGAAGCAGCGCGGAGAGCTGAAGATGGGCCTCCCCCAGCCCGACGTCAGCGCGGTCGCCGCCGCCTGCGAGGTGGTCCGCGACGCGGTCCGAGCCGGAAGGCTCTCCTCCGTCCACGACATCTCCGACGGTGGACTCGCCTGCGCGGCCGCTGAGAGCGCGATCGCCAACGGCCTCGGTTGTCAGCTCAACCTCGAGCCGCTGCGCGAGCGCGGCTGCTCGCCCGAGGAGGCCCTCTTCGGCGAGGGCGCCGGCGGCTTCCTCGTAAGTGGCGACCGGGCAATCCTCGAAGCCCTGGGCGCGGCCCTGCTCGGCGAGGTCGGCGGCGAGAAGATCGAATTAGCCGCCGGCGACCGCAGCCTCGCGGTCCCCCTCGCCGAGGCCGAGAGCGCCTGGCGCTCGCTCGACCCGGCCTGACACGAAATTACTTAAGCCCTTCGTTTCAGTGGGCTGAATCGGGGATATGCTCCTCGCAAATCGCCTCGATCGAAAGGGAGAGACAGATGAGGCCCAAGCTTGTCCTGACCGCCGTCAGCGCGGCGCTCGCCATCTCGCTGCTCGGCGCCACCAGCGCGTCGGCCGCAACCCAAGCTGGCAACAACTGCACCGCTAACCGGGGCGAGGAAAATCTGACGCTCTATGGACTCGCCAACGGAGCCGGTAATCCGCTGTCCGCGACGATTCCGGTCAGCGGAGTGATCACCAAATGGACCTTCAACGCTCCGCCGGAACTGGAATCCGGATTCTTCAATCAGACCCTGAAGATCCTCCGGCGAGTCGGAGGAAATCAGTTCCAGGTGATCGGCGAGAGCGCCTCGAGCCCGATTTCGGGCGGGCTCAATGCCTTTTCGACGCGGGTCCCGGTTATTGCCGGAGACATCATCGGCTCCGTCGGATCCGTCAAAGGAATCACCGTCACGCTCTACTGCGAAACCGGGAACTCCGGAGATCGCCTGGGGGTCATAAACGGCAATCCGTCGCTTGGCTCAACCGCAAGCCAAACTGAAGAAGGGGCCGGCTACCAGCTCCCAGCCACCGTCTTCGTTGAGCCCGACGCCGACAACGACGGCTTCGGCGACGAGACCCAGGACCTGTGCCCCCAGAGCCCGGCACTGCAGACGCCCTGCCCCCCGGTCGCGCTGTCGACCAGTACCCAGGTG
>JBIOTO010000070.1:0-12203 GCA_044865945.1 Solirubrobacterales bacterium | reverse complement strand
TGCTGCTCGGCGCCCGCTGGTCCTACACCGAGCTCGGCTGGGGCGGCTACTGGGCCTGGGACCCGGTCGAGAACGCGGCGCTGATGCCGTGGCTGCTCGGCACCGCCTTCCTGCACTCGATCATGGTCCAGGAGAAGCGGGGGATGCTGAAAGTCTGGAACGCCAGCCTCATCGTCGGCACCTTCTCGATGGCGCTGCTCGGCACCTTCCTCGTCCGCTCCGGCGTCCTGCAGTCGATCCACGCCTTCGGCGACAGCACCGTCGGGCCTTACATCCTCGGCCTGATCGGGGTCGTCCTGGTCGGCTCGACGGTGCTGATCGTCAGCCGCCTCGACGACCTGCGCTCGGAGAAGCGGATCGACTCGCTGGCCTCGCGCGAGTCGGTCTTCCTCGTCAACAACCTGCTCCTGGTCGGGATGACCGCGGTGATCTTCTGGGGCACCTTCTTCCCGCTGATCTCCGAGCTCTTCACCGGCGAGAAGGCCTCGCTGGCGGCGCCCTGGTTCGACGAGTACACCACGCCGCTGGCGATCGGGCTCGTCCTCTTCACCGGGATCGGGCCGCTGCTGGCCTGGCGCCGGATCAGCTGGGAGTCGGCGAAGCGCGTCTTCCGGGTGCCGCTCATCGTCGCCGCGGTGGTGACCCTCGGCCTGGTCGCCTTCACCGACGCCGCCGAGAACTTCTGGGCGCTGGCGCTCTTCGCCTTCGCCGCCTTCGCCCTCACCGGCCTGGCGCAGGAGTTCTGGAGCGGCGCCTCGGCCCGGCGCCAGCTCAGCGGCGAACCCGGCCCCCAGGCGCTGGTCGGGCTGGTCAGCCGCAACCGCCGCCGCTACGGCGGCTACATCGTCCACGTCGGGGTCATCGTCCTGCTGATCGGCATCGCCGCCTCCTCCAGCTTCCAGACCAACCGCGACGTCGAGCTGAAACCGGGGGAGAGCACGGTCGTCGACGGCCGCACGATCACCTACGTGAAACCGACCGTCACGGTCGACCAGGAGAAGCTCGGCTTCGGCTCGCTGCTGCGGATCGAAGAAGACGGGGAGGTGATCGGCTTCCTGCGCCCCAGCCGCCAGTACTTCCGGCCCACCGGCCAGGAAGCTGGGCTGATCTCCAGCTTCTTCGCCGGCGAGGCGACCAGTGAGGTCGGCCTCCGGGCCGGGCTCGGTGCCGACCTCTGGATCGCCGAGCAGCCCGACGTCGCCGCCATCCAGCGCCGTGGGCGGGAAGCCGACAACGGCTTCAAAGCCTGCGTGCGGGGGGCGCCCGGGACGCCGGCCGAGTGCAAAGCGCTGGGGGCGCTGATGCGGGCCGCTGCCGCCAACCCGGCGCTGCGGGCGCAGGCGTTCGCGCAGATAAACCAGCTGCAGGGCCTGGCGGCGGAGCGGGTCGCGAAGAGCTACCTCGACGACGCCAGCCCGGCGACCTTCCGGATCATCGTCGACCCGCTCGTGACCTGGATGTGGATCGGCGGGATCATCGCCCTCGCCGGCGCCCTGATCGCCCTCTGGCCGACGCGCGGTCGCCGCCGCGGAGCCCTGGTCCGGACCGAAACCGACGCCCTGAAGGAAGCCAAGTACCGCGAGATTCGCGACGCCGAGCTCGACCACGCGGCGGGCAAGCTCAGCGACGAGGACTTCGCCGCGCTCGACGCCGAGCTGCGGCGCGAAGCGCTGAAGATCCTCGACCGCGCCGACGGCGCCCCTGCCAACGGCAATGGCAACGGGACCCACTCGCGGGAGCCGGAAAAGGTCGAGCGGTCCTAGATCGCCTAGACTTTGCCGCCGTGTTCACCTTCTTCAGCATCATCCAGGTAGCGCTCGCAGTCGTCCTGATCTTCCTCATCCTGCTGCACTCGGGGAAAGACGCGGGGCTCTCCGGCGCCTTCGGCGTCGGCGGCGCGGGCGGCAGCGGCATCGGCGGTGGCTCGATGGTCGAGAAAAACCTCGACCGCGCGACGGTCCTGGTCGCCGTCCTCTTCACCCTGAACACCTTCCTGCTGCTCAAGATCTAGAGCGGTTCCCTCACGGCAGCGATACGTCCGCGACTGCGGACAATTTACGCTGCGCTGTATCTCTGCTTGACAAAAACTGGATCTGTGTCAAAGTACCGCACGACAAGCGGGTTTTTGACAAGGAGGGCCTGTGGAGGCACACGCGGAGCACGCGCATCACCATCACCATGAGCACGTCGAGGTCAACCCGGCGGAATGGACCGACGGCAAGCGCTACGCCTGGTTGCTGGGGATAGTCGTCCCGCTGGCGCCCTTCTTCGCCTACCTCTACTGGTCGCTGACCGGCATCGGCGCCTTCTGGTTCATCGGCCCGGTCCTCGTCTTCGGCATCTTCCCGCTGCTGGACTTCTTCATCGGAATGGACTCGACCAACCCGCCCGACAGCGTCCTCAAGTTCCTTGAGCAGGACCGCTACTACAAGTGGTGCACCTACCTCTTCATCCCGATCCAGTACGGCGGGCTGATCTTCGCTTGCTGGATCTGGTCAAGCGGCGAGATCAACACGATCGAATCGATCGGCCTGGCGCTGACCATGGGCGTTGTCGGCGGGATCGCGATCAACACCGCGCACGAGCTCGGCCACAAGCGCGCCAGCTCGGAGAAGTGGCTGAGCCGCGTCGCCCTCGCCCAGACCGGCTACGGCCACTTCTTCATCGAGCACAACCGCGGCCACCACGTCAAAGTGGCGACGCCGGAGGATCCCGCCAGCTCGCGCCTGGGGGAGAGCTTCTGGGCCTTCTTGCCGCGCACCGTCGTCGGCAGCCTGCGTTCGGCCTGGGGGATCGAAGCGGCCCGCCTCGATCGGCTTGAGGAGCGGCACTTCAGCCGCCACAACGACATCCTCACCGCCTGGGCGATGACCGTCGTCCTCTTCGGCGGCCTCGCCCTCGTCTTCGGCCCGGTCGTCCTGCCCTACCTGCTGGTCCAGGCGGTGATCGGGTTCTCGCTGCTGGAGGTCGTCAACTACCTGGAGCACTACGGCCTGCTGCGGCAGAAGCGCGAGGACGGCCGCTACGAGCGCTGCCTGCCGGAGCACAGCTGGAACAGCAACAACGTCGCCTCCAACGTCCTCCTCTACCACCTGCAGCGGCACTCGGACCACCACGCCAACCCGACCCGCCGCTACCAGGCGCTGCGCCACGTCGAAGAAGCGCCGCAGCTGCCGACCGGCTACGCCGGGATGATCGTCCTCGCCTGGTTCCCGCCGCTCTGGCGCCGGGTGATGGACCCCCGCCTGCTGGAGCACTACGACGGCGACGTCACCCGCGCCAACATCCAGCCGCGCAAGCTGGGCCGGGTGCTGGAGCGTTACGGGCGGCCCGCGTGAGCGCCTGGCGCTGCCCCAGCTGCGGCTACGTCTACGACGAGGAGACGGGCCATCCGCGTGAGGGATTCCCGGCCGGGACCGCCTTCGCCCAGGTGCCGGACGACTGGCCCTGCCCCGACTGCGGCGTTCGGGACAAGATCGATTTCGAACCGGTTGCGGCCGACGCCTGACCGCCCTCGCTGCGACGATAAGGGGCATGCCGAACGGCAGGACCCCGTACCAGGAGGCGGCGAGGGAGCTGTTGCGCCAGACGGTCTTCGACGCCGCCCGCGACCAGCTCGGCCGCCAAACCTGGTCGGAGATAACGATGGCGGACATCGCCAGCGGCGCCGGCGTCAGCCGCCAAACCCTCTACAACGAGTTCGGCAACCGCAACGAGTTCGGCTTCGCCTTTGTGATCCACGAGGCGGAACGGTTCATGGACGACGTCGAGAAGGCGGTCCGCGAGCACCTCGACGATCCGCAGGCGGCGATCCTGGCGGCGCTCGAGCACTTCCTGCAGGCGGCGGGGGGCGACCCGCTGATCCGCATCCTGCTCAGCGACGACGGCACCGGCGGCATGCTGCCCTTCGTCACCACCCAGGGCCTGCCGGTGGTGCAGTGGGCCACCGATCGCCTCGCGACCGTGATCGAGGAGGGGTGGCCGCAGGCGCCGTCCGCCGACGTGCAGACGCTCTCGGAGAGCCTCGTGCGGCTGGCGATCAGCTACGTGACGACGCCGGGAGAGTCGGCCGAGGAGACCGCCAAGCGGGTCGCCGACCTGCTCGGCCCGTTCGTCGAGAAGGCGCTCGGCTCGGCTGTCGAGTGAGGGCGATTGGCCCGGCCGATGACGCTCTCGGCGGATCTCGACCGGCTGGGCGTCCGGCCCCTGAAGGCCGGGGACGCGGCTGAGCTCTACGCGCGGATCGAGGCCAACCGCGACCACCTGGCGCGCTGGATGCCGTGGGCAGCGGGACAGGACCTGGCCGGCACCGAGCGTTTCGTCGCCGAAGCCGAGCAGCAGCTGCTCGAAGAGAACGGCTTTCAGGCGAAGGTCGAACCGGGGAGCGAGATCATCGGCGTCGCCGGTTTCCACCGGATCGACTGGGCCAACCGCAACACCAGCCTCGGCTACTGGCTGGCCGAGGCCGCGCAGGGCCAGGGGACGATGACGACCGTGGTTCGCGCCCTCCTCGACTACGCCTTCTACGAGTGGGACCTGCACCGGGTGGAGATCCATTGCGCTCCGGCAAACCGGCGCAGCCGCGCGATCCCCGAGCGCCTCGGCTTCCGCGAGGAAGCCCACCTGCGCGAGGCCGAGCTGGTCGGCGGCCGCTACCTCGACAGCGTCGTCTACGGGATGCTGGCCGCTGAGTGGGAGAGCGGTACCGCTTGAACAAATGAACCCGGCTGTTTGGCCTCGGCGTCCTTTGCCCGCGAGGCGCCGCGGGTTTAGCGTCGGTGCAAGCGCAAAAGGAGGTTGTATGAGCGCACAGGCAAACAAGGAAACGGCCGAAGCCGCCTACCGGGCTTTTGCCAACGGCGACGCCGCCGGCGCGATGGAGAACATGAGCGACGGCGTGGCTTGGACGGCCGGGGGCGACAGCGCCCTGACCGGCACCTACAAAGGGAAGGAAGAGGTCGCGGGGCTGTGGGCCAGGCTCGGCGAAAAAGGGCTCAAGACCGAGCCCCACGACTTCATCGCCGACGGCGACAAGGTCGTGGTCCTGACCACGGTCACCCTCGGCGGTCAGACCATCGAGGCGGCCGACGTCCTCACCTACGACGCGGAGGGGAAGCTGATCGCCTTCGAACAGCTCGGCGATCCGAGTCTCGCCAACTCTCTCTATCCGCGCTGAGCCAAATGGGAGGCCGCGCGCCCGGCGTGCGGCCTCTCCCCGAGTTGGGAAGATGGCGCATGCGCCCGAACCCCCTGTTCGCCTCCGAGGACCCGGAACTGGTCAAGGCACTGGTGCGCGAGCACCCCTGGGCGACGCTGGTGACCACGACCGGGGCGGGACTCGCCGCGTCCCACTACCCGGTGCTGCTCGACGAGGACGCGCCCGGCTTGACCCTCCTGACCCACCTCGGCCGGCCCGACGACGAGGTGCTGGAGATCGACTCGGGCGAGGTGCTGGTCATCGTCCAGGGCCACCACGGTTACGTCTCTCCGGGCTGGTACTCGTCGCGGGAGCGCAAGGTCTCGACCTGGAACTTCACTGTCGCCCACCTGCACGGCTCCCCGCGGATCCTCGGTGAGGAAGAGAACTTCGAAGTGCTGACGAAGCTGGTGGAGAACTTCGAGCGCCGCCTCGACCGTCCCGCCTTCCTCGATCCGGCCGACGCCCCGATCGCCAAGGGCACGGTCGGTCTTCGCATCCCCATCGACCGCTTCGAGATGAAGCGCAAGCTGAGCCAGAACAAAGACGAGGAGACCCGTCGCGCCGTGATCGCGGCCCTGCGCGAGGAGGGTCCCTACCAACACCCGGTGCTGGCGGACGAAATGGAGCGGGAGCTGGAGGAAAACGGCTAAAAGCTCCAACCCAAGATTGAAAACTTTAGCCCTGAGAGGCGATTTGGCCGAATGTTTTAGAGATCTTTTCGAACATTTGTGGTGCCATGTCGTCTGTGTTTTCTTCTGCCACCCGGATCAAGGCGTCATTGGGCCTGTTCGCCGCGGCGTTTTGCGTGCTCGCGGTCCTGGCGCTTCCGGGCGCGGCGGGCGCGACCGGGCTTTCCTCCTCCGAACTGACCTTCCCCTCGGAAGAGGCGCACGTGACCGGTTCACGAGCCTCGTTCTGGGTTGAATGCGCCTCCTCGGAAGCGAGCACCTGCACCGGCACCTTGACCCTCACGACCAACGGCAGGAAGCACAACCTGCCGTTCACCGTCGTCGCCGGAACCCACCAGAGCCTCAGCGTGCGCCTCGGCGCCAGGTCGACGGCCAAACGCGTCGTCGCCGTCGCCAAAACCGCCCAGACCGACGGTCGCTACGTCCGTACCTGGGGCCTGCTCGAGCTGCGCTAGCCAGCCTCACTGGGCCGGGACGGCGGAGGCCTCCGGGCGCAACAGCAGCACCGAAGGTCGGTCCGGGTCGTGCAGTCGCAGGTAGAAGTAGGCGGTGCCGGCGCGGCCGACGAGGAGGCTGTCGCTCTGCCCCTCGAAGACTCCGAGCGGCCATGGGGTGTCCGAATCGAGGAAGCGCTCGATGCCGGCGTCGGCGACCGCGCGAGGGAGGGCGGCGGCCTCGTCCTCCAGCAGCGAGGCTCCCTCGGCCAGGACCTCGGCGTTGCCGGCCAGCCCGTGGCAGAGGGAGTAGTTGCCGGTTCCGAGCTGGGCGCGAACCGCGGTGGCGGTGGTCTCCAGCGCCTGCCGCGCTTCCTCCTCGCACCCGTTGCGGGCTCCGAGCTCGCGGGCCCGCAGCCGTGACAGGGCAATGCCGGGGGCGCCGTGGCACCAGAGCGTGGAGCAGGGCGGCGCGGCCTCTTCCGGCCAGCCGCGCAGGGCGTGCTCGCGCAGGTCCGGCCAGTTGCGGGCCTGAGGGTCATAAAGGGAGCGCTCGTAGGCGAACGCCGCCTCAGCCGCCGCCTGGAGGTCGCCGTCTCCGCTCGCCCGGCCCAGCTCCATCAGCGCCACGCCCACGCCCGCCGCGCCGTGCGAGAAACCGGTCAGGTTGCGCTGGTCGGGCGCCGAAGGCGTCGGCCAGGACCGGCCCGGCTCGTCGCGGTCGGCGGCGGCGAGGAGATCGTCTCCAAGCGTGACCGCGCGTTCGAGCGTCGCCCCCTCGACGCCGAGCGCGCGCAGGGCAAGCAGGGCGAGGATCCCGCCGGCGCGCCCGGCGATCAGGTCGTTCTCGAGCGGCTCTGCCTCGTAGTCGAGCGCGGCGACCAGCTCCCCGGCCCGCTCGACCAAGCTCGGCTCGTCCAGCCCCGCGCCCACCCGCGCCGCGCAGAGCGCGACGCCGAGCTGTCCCCCGTAAGCGCCGAGCCGAGCGGAAGGCGCCACCTCGTCCGCTCGCGACAGCGCGTGCTCGATCGCTCCCACTGCCGTCTGTCGCAGGTCCGGCTCGCTCGCGCCGGCGGCGTCGAATATCTCGGCGAGCACGAGGCCAACGCCCGCCGTGCCGCCGTAGAGGTCGGGACCAAAGGCCGAGTAGGTCATCGTCACTCCCGCCGGCCCTTCATCCGGCGCGCCCCCAACCCAGGAGCATCGCCCGCCGCTCCAGACGGCCGCGGCGGCGATCTCCCGGCCCAGCCGCGCGGCCGCCTCCAGGTAGGGGTCACCGCTCATGAGACGAGCTCGTACTCGTCGACCGAGCCGGCGTTGAGGTAGGGGCGATCAAGCCCCACTCCGTGCTCGTCGAAATGCCGCTCGACCAGGCTCAGTTGCTCCGCGGTCGTCTCCAGTCCCAGCTCGAAGGCCCGCACCATCGCGTCGGCGAGCAGTCGGCACCGATTGGTGCCGAAGCTGTCGGGGCCGGGCGGGTCCTCGGCCAGGCCCAGTCCCTCGGCCAGGCGCTTGGTGAAGGCCGGCGTCCCCGGCCGCAGGTGCCCGGCGACGGCCGCCCGAACCGAGGGAAGCAGGTCCGAAACCTGCCGGCGGAGCCGTCGCGGCGTGTAGAGGACGCCGGCGTCGCGGCGCGAGTAGCCGTCGGGGTCGATCAGGACCTTGAGCCGGAACGGCAGCCGCGCCTGGTTGAAGGCCCGGGCGCCGGCGGCGACCAGCGCCACGCCTCCGCCGCTGTCGAGATGCCAGTAATGGCGGACCATGGGTTCGTCGAAGTCGAGCTCCTCGTTGCCGAGCGCCATGTAGAAGCCGGGCGAGAGGCGCAGCAGCTCCGGCGGAAGCGTCACGCTCACCGCGCTGCCGGGGCTGAGCTCGTCGCCTCGCACCTCGGCGGGCCGAGCCCAGAGGCTGAGTCCGTTGCGGTGCACGACGAGCCGCCCGTCGTCCTCCTCCCGCTCGATCTTCCAGCCGGACTCGCGGCTGCCCGTCCCCGTGTTCGCCCGCGAGAGGGAGTCGGTGAAGAGCGAGGCGGTTCCCGGCCGCGCCATCGCCATCGGCCGCGGCCGCGGCGGCTCGGCCCGGCCGGAGCAGTAGAAGCTGGTGTACAGCTTCTCCTGCAGCCGGTCGCGGAGAAAGTCGCGGGCGGTCGCCTCGCCCATCTCGGCGACCACTCCAGGCGGCAGTGGCGGGCTCTGCTCGCCGCACCAGGAAAAGCTCGTCGGCGTGTCTATGCGCAACGCTTCCAGCGCCCCCTCGACCACCTGCCGGTAGACGCTCACGCGGGTGCGCCCGCTCTCAGGCCCAACAGTCGTTCCGCCCCTTCGCCGGGCCGCTCCAGCAGGTTCGCGCCCAGCTGCAAATGCAGGATCGCGGCGCTGTCGAGCCGCTGGGCGAACTGGGAGGCCTCGAAGGCGTTCTGGATCAAGCGCGCGCCCGCGTAGGCGACGGTGCGGTCAAGGGACTCGTCGGCAAGCGCCGGGGCTCCCTCCGCGGCGCGGGCGTAGCCGTCGCGGCAGGCCCGCAGGGCGCCCTTCATCGTGTCCAGCGGGTACCGCGCGAGAGCCGGGAATCGAGCGGGCGGCTCGCTTCCCGTCACCGGGATCGAGAAGAGCCAGAAGCTCAGGTACTGGCTCAGGGCCGAGGCGAGGTCCCAGTGGGGATCTCCGGCAACGGCGACCTCCCAGTCGATCAGGCGCAGGCGGTCCTCGGGCGTCACCAGGCAGTTGTCCCACTTGACGTCCTGGTGGATAAGCGTCTCGACCCGCCAGTCGCCGCGCAGCTCGTCGAGGCGCTCGCCCAGAGCCTCGTCGCTCTGGACGATCCTGATCAGTTCCAGGTTCGCGGCGCTGGCGTCGCGGAAGACGCTGGTGTCGGGCCGGTGGATCGAAAGCACCCACGGTGGCCGTGCCGGCGGGTACGTCGCTCGCGTTTCCCGGTGCAGGGTCCCTAGCGCGGCTCCGACCGCCTCGCCGAGATCGGCGGGACACGCCTCGAGGCGCTGGTGGCGCCGGCGCAGATCCTCCGCCTCGCGCACCAGCTCGAGCACCAGCACTCCCTCCTCGCTGTCGTAGTCGACCAGGTCGGCGAGGTAGGCGCGCAGCTCCTCTCCCCTGGAGGCGAGCTGCTCGTAGACCGCGGCTTCGCGGGCCACGGTCGCGACCCCCTCCGCCGACCGTCCCTGCTTGAGCAGGTAGGAGGGCCCCTCGCTCGCTTCGACGGCGAAGTTGCGGTTGCGGCTCGAGACCTCCCGGACCACGAGGTCGCCGTTGACCACCGTCTCCGGCGCCAGCAGCCCACGGCGCAGCAGGTACTCCGTGACCTCCGCCTGCGTCAGCACCTTCTGTCCAGCGGTCCGCCGCGTCTAACGGAACCCGCCGCGGGGCCTGAAGGGGCCGACCGGGTCGACCACGGGGCCTGCTCCGCCCCGCGGTTCGTCGCAGGCGCCCACCGGGCTGACGACCGCTTCCGGCGTGCACGGCACCGCCGGAGTCGGGCAGCGAAGGTTCGACTGCTCAGGGCAGCGCGGGGGTTCCGTGTGGCAGGGGAAGGCGGGCGTCTCGCAGATGATTCCCCGTGATGTGCAGGGCCAGTCCGGCGTTTGGCAGGGAAGCTGGCGGGAGGGACAGGGCAGGTTGACGCTGACCCGGCAGGGCGGATCGACGGTCTCGGGAACGCACTCCCGCCAGTTGTAGGACCAGATGGTGAACTTCAGGCCTTCGTCCCAGGGAATGTCCAACCGCGGCCGCCGCGCCGAGGTCGACAGGTTTCTCTCGGCGATCGAGCCCCCGAGGAAGTCCGCCTGCACTTCTTGGGACTGGGTGGTCGAAAAGGTCAGCTTGGCGTCGGGTTCGACCCAGAGGTGCGTTCCCTGGTCGTTGTCCAGCGTTTGGCTGTGGACGATCGCCTCGTCGGGAACGTCGACGTAGCTGGTCAGGTCGTGGTCCAGCCAAAGCCGCGTCGAACCGGCTTCGGCCGCGGGGCCGGGGAGGCCGAACAGCCGCGTGGCTTTTTCCGGAGGCTTGCTCGGGTCGGAAGCCAGCGCCTCGACCAGGGGGTGATGCGGGATGCCCTTGCCGCTCTTGCCCGACCGACGCTCCGCCATGAGAAACCCTCCGCTCCGTCAAATATTCATAAGTACCGAAATAAAACCTAAGCGGACCAAAGGGTTTAAGTCAAGCACCGCTGGAGCCCCCTCAACACAAAAACCCCCGACTTGCGGGGGCTTTCTCATGCGGCTGAATGGAGTCGAACCATCACGGGTGTTTCCACCCACAAGGCCCTCAAGCTGAAGCCGGGCCGCTTGCTAGAGCGGATTCCGCGCTCCAGAGCCCAACCGCGCCCGACTGTTGCCGATTGTTTCCGGTTCACCCAGCATGCCACTGGCGCACAACTGGCGCACCGGCCAGCCGTGCCAGAGACCTACTGGTTGACGTTTGGCTAGCTGGACTTCTTGCCGCCCTTGCGCCCTGCTTTCTGTTTCTGAGACTTGCCCCCGCCCCCGCCACTGTTTTCGCCGCCTTTTTTGGAGGAGCCGGAGGCGTTCGCGATCTTCGCGGCGCGTTCCTTGCTCATCCCCTTCTTGCGCAGGCCTTCGTACTGCTTGTCGTTCTTGACGCTCGAACCGTGATCTTTGGCCATGAGTCCTCCTCTAAGCCTTTCAACTGACTGCCGTTCGAGCTACCCCGAAAGACGGAGCATGAAAACCGCGCTCGGTCAGACGTTTCAGGCCTGATCGACCGGGGACACATAAGCCATGCGGACGATGGCATTCACCTGGAGCCTGATCCTTATCGGTGGGATCGTCTACTTCTCGATCATCGGCCTCACCCACCACTGACGGGACGATGAAGCGGTTCCTGAAAGAGAACTCGCTCTCGCTCTTCTTCTTCGTGATCTTTCTGCTGGCGCTGCTGGGGCAGGCGATCTCCGGTCACAACCTCTACAACGAGGAGGCGGTCCAGCACGGGGAGAGCACGATCAGCTTCTGGCGCTACCTGACCTCCTCCGAGTTCGGCCAGGCGGTGATGGAGAACTGGCAGTCCGAGTACCTGCAGTTCGCACTGTTCGCCCTCGCCACCGTCTGGCTGCTGCAGAGGGGGTCCTCGGAGTCGAAGGAGCTGGACCAGTCCGGGACCGAGTCCGACAAGGAGCAGAAGGTCGGCCGCTACGCCGACGAGCGCTCGCCGCGGTGGGCGGCGGTGGGCGGGGTCAGGACCGCGATCTACTCGAACAGCGTGATCATCGTCATGGCCCTGGTCTTCCTCGGCTCCTGGTTCGCCCAGTCGGTCACCGGCTGGACCGCCTTCAACCAGGAACAGCACGACCACGGCGATCCCCGCCTCTCGTGGTGGAGCTACGTCGGCAGCTCGGACTTCTGGCAGGCGACCTTCCAGAACTGGCAGTCGGAGTTCCTCGCGGTCGGTTCCTTCGCCGTCCTCGTCATCTACCTGCGCCAGCGCGGCTCGCCCGAGTCGAAGCCGGTCGGCGCTCCGATCAGCGACGCAACGGGACAAGAGGGCTGAGGCGACCAGGCGGATCGCGCCGGGCGCCTCTGCGTTACTCTGAGTACGCAACCGTCCGTTGGGTTCTCATCCTCCTCCTCCCTGCGCGCGGACCAACCGCAAAGAGGGGGGGTCAGAGATTCGACAGATGAATGAGCAGAGCACCGCTCCGGTCCGGGAGGACGATCCCGCGACCTACTCCGCTCGCGCCGAGCTTTCGCGCGAAATGGTCCGCCTCTACAAGGACGTGTTTGGGCGCGGGCCGACGAAGGCCAAGACCGAGTTCGCAGGCCCCGACACGGTGCTCTGCACCCTGGCGGACAGCATGACGCCAGCCGAGCGCTCCCTTGCCGACCTCGGAGAGCACCAGCGCCTGCGC
>JBIOTO010000069.1:0-14951 GCA_044865945.1 Solirubrobacterales bacterium | reverse complement strand
TCCCTCCCCGCCTGCGACAGCCAAGGGTGGCCCAGTTCACCCCTTGGGGGGCTGGGAGAGAGGAGAAATCAGGGCGAACCTGGGTCCACGACGTCAAGTCGACCAACCCAGACCCAGGAGGAACCCAAAATGAAGAAGCTCGTTTTCACCGCCATCGCAGTCCTCGCCCTCACCCTCGTCCCTGCCACCGCCATGGCCGCGCCGGTCAAGTTCGGCTCCAAGCTGAACCCGACGGTGCAGCCGTCCAACTCGCTCCCCGGCCTCAAGTGCGCCGCGGAAGCTCCCGGCCCCTGCACGATGGTCCAGCAGGAAGCCTACGGCCGCCCCGACGGCGGCGAGCTCGCCCCGAAGACCGGCACGATCAAGAAGATCAGGCTGATCGCCGGCGGCCCCGGCAGCTTCAAGCTGCAGATCGCCAAGGTGAAGCGCTCGACCCTGTTCGGCACCAATGAAGCCAAGGTTGTCGCCAACGGCCCCCGGATCAGCTACCAGGGCCAGACCGAAGCCAACGACGAAGCCGGCAGCTACCGGGTCGAGACCTTCGACGTCAACGTCCCGGTGAAGAAGGGGCAACAGCTGGCGCTGAAGGGCAACATCACCTCGATGATCCGCTGCTCCTCGGGCGGGCCCAACACCCTCATCTACACCCCGCCGCTCGGCAGCTCCTTCCGTCCCGCGACCGAGACCGACGGCTGCTGGATCCTGATGGAAGCGGTGATCCGCTAACCAGGTTTCACCGAGTCCGCGTCAGTGTCCGAATAGCGGACACTGACGCGGACTCGTCATTTCTCGACCTGCGAGCCCCCGACTATGGCGTCCTCGCCTGAATCGCCGAAGACGATCCAGGCCTTGTTACCGCCGTCGTAGTCGGGGGCCCAGAGCTTCAGCGTCGCCGGTCGGCCCCAGACCGTCACCGCCTCCTCGCCGGTCGAGTCGAGGCCGCGCCAGATCCGCACGAAGGGGTTGCCTTCCCACTCGGCGGCGATCGTCGTCGGCTCTTTGTGCCCGGGGTGGACGGTCGTGTTCGGCGGCAGCTCCATCAGCCGCATCACCGAGGCTTTGAGGTCGGCGAAGCCGCTGGCGCCGGGGGCCATCGTGCCGCCCACGGTCCCCTTGAAGAGGACGTCGGCGGTGAAGACGTCGGTCTCGTTGATGAGGAAGGCGAGGTGGCCTGCGGCGTGGCCGGGGGTGTAGATCGCTTCCACCTCGAGCCCGCCGGCGTCGAGCTTCTCGCCGTCGGCGAGGACGATCTCGACCTCGTCGTCGAGCTCGGTCGCGCACTCGGCGTGCGCGACCACCGGCGGGTTGCCGAGCTTGGCCCGCGCCTCGGCGAGGCCGGCGACGTGGTCTCCGTGCGGGTGGGTGACGAGGACGTGGGTGATCTCGATCCCGTCGCGCTCGGCCCGCTCCAGCAGTGGCCCCAAGTCGTCGTTGCCGTCGATCAGGACGCCGGTGCAGCGGTCGGGGTCGGCGACCAGGTAGGCGTTCGACAGCCACATCGGGTTCTCGGTTCTCTCGACGATCACTGCTCCTCCTCGGTCCGCATTGGGGTGTCTGAGATTAACCCCCATGTATGTGGGTCGAGCTCAGACACGTACGCGGGCGCTGCCCTCGAGCAGCGTGCGGGCGACGAGCTCGGGGTCGTCCCAGGTCGGCGTGTGGCCGACCTCGGGGAGGACGAGGAAGTGGGCACCGGCCGGGCGGCGGTGCGCCTTCGGCGGGCCGAGCAGGCGGTCGCGCTCGCACCAGGCGATCGTGACCGGGATGTCGGCGGGGTAGCCGGCGGGGTCGAAGACGTGGTTGCGCATCGCCCGGTTGGCGGCGTCGTAGCCCTCGCCATCGAGCCAGCCGAGCGCCAGCTCGTGCGCCGCGTCGGGCGGGATCCGCTCCGGGTGGGCGGCGATCGACTGGAAGGCGGCCCGCCGCGACCGCGGGAAGCGCAGGGCGAGCGAGAGGAAGGGGCGCGCCGCCTTCACCCAGGGCGAGCCGCGCAGCAGCATCCGGGCGCCGCCGCCCGAGGGCTCGCCGAGCGGGCGCGACCAGAGGCCGGCGGGGGAGAGGGTGGTGACCGAGGCCGCCCAGCCGAAGCGGCCCATTTCCAGCGCCACCCAGCCGCCGAGCGAGTTGCCGGCTACGTGGGGGCGTTCGACTCCGTTGCGGAGGCACTCCTCGTGCACGGCGCGGGCGAGGTTCGCCGCGCTCGCCTCTTCGCCCTCGGGCAGCGGCGGCGTCGAGCCGAAGCCCGGCATGTCGACCGCGTGCACCTCACGCTCGCCCTGCAGCAGCGGGATCACCGGCTCCCAGATGCTGCGGGTGCCGCCCAGCCCGTGGATCAGCAGCAGTTGCTCGCTCACCGCGCGCCCGGTTTGGCGAACAGCGCCTGCACGTCCCGGATCCGCCGCTCGCGGAAGCCCGCCTCCGAGGAGGAGAGGTAGAAGTCCCAGAGGCGGCGGAAGCGCTCGTCGTAGCCGCGGTCGCGCAGCCGCTCCCAGGCGGCGAAGAAGCGCTGGCGCCACTCGGCCAGGGTCGGCGGGTAGTGGGCGGTGATGTCGTCGATCCAGACCTGCTTCATGCTGGTCACGCGCTCCAGGCAGCCGGTGATCAGGCCCTCCGAGGGCAGGCAGCCGCCGGGGAAGACGTGGGTGTTGGCGAAGCTCTTCGCCCCCTTCTCGATCTCGTAGATGCCGTCGTCGATCGTGATCGCCTGCAGCAGCATCAGGCCGTCGTCGGTGAGGAGCTCGTCGCAGCGGCGGAAGAAGTCGTCGAAGTACTGCCAGCCGACCGCCTCGATCATCTCGACGCTGACCAAGCGGTCGTAGCGGCCCTCGAGGTCGCGGTAGTCCCGCAGCAGCACCGTCACCTGGTCCCTGAGGCCGGCGTCGCGCACCCGCTGGGTCGCCAGCTCGAACTGCTCGCGGGAGATCGTCGTCGTCGTCACCCGGCAGCCGCTGCGCCGGGCGGCGTGGATCGCCATCCCGCCCCAGCCGGTGCCGATCTCCAGCAGGTGGTTCTCGGGCCCGAGCCGCAGCCGGTCGCAGATTCGGTCGAGCTTCGCCAGTTGCGCTTCCTCCAGCGTCGCCATCCCGTCCGGGAAGTAGGCGCAGCTGTACATCATCTGCTCGTCGAGGAAGGCGGCGAAGAGGTCGTTGCCGAGGTCGTAGTGGGCGGAGATGTTCTGGCGGGCGCCGCCGCGGGTGTTCTCGGGGACGAGGTGGCGGACCCGGTGCCAGAGGCCGCGGGGGCGGGCGACGAGGCCGCGCACGCCGTCCATCTGATGCAGCTCGCGGGCGGCGATCTGGATCAGGGAGACGAGGTCGTCGGTCTCCCAGAGGCCGTCGACGTAGCCCTCGCCGAGGCCGACGCTGCCGCGCAGCGGCCCGCGCCAGGCGCCAGGGTCGTTGATCTGGACGGTGGCGGTCAGTTCGGAGTCGGGCGGGCCGAAGCTGCGTTCGCGCGAGCCTTCGACGACGTCGATGCGGCCGTTGCGGACCCGGCCGAGGACGGCTCCGACGCCGGCCCGGGCAATCGCGTCCCTCACGGCGAGACGAACCCCCGCGGGCGGCTCCCCTTCGGGTGCGGGTGGTACCGGGCGCCCTTCAGCTTCAGCCGCAGCGACTGGGCGTAGATCTTCGCCACCACCTGCAGCGACATCGCCGGGTAGCGGGCGAGCAGGCGGGCGAGAGTTCCCCGGCTGAGCTCGTGGCGCCGCAGGCTGAGCGTGGCGTCGAAGGTGCGGCCGTTGCCGTCCTGCGGGCGCGACTCGATGTGGGCGACGAGGCGGTCGCCCGGCTCGGTGGCGCGGAAGGCGTAGGTCTGGTCCATGCCCATCAGCGGCGAGACGTGAAAGGTCTTCTCGAGCTCGTCACCGAGCACCGTACCGCGACGCTCGCCGCGCGCCAAGACGTAGGGGTGTTGTTCTCCCCAGGGGATGTTGCGCACGTCGGCCACGACCGCCTCCACCCGCTCGCCGCCCGGGTCGAAGCAGTAGTAGAAGGAGACCGGGTTGAAGGAGTGGCCGAAGTAACGCAGGCCGGCGAGCAGGCGGACCGGCCCGGCGGGGCGGGCGCCGGTGACCGCCGCGACGGTCTCGCGGGCGCACTCGTCGAGCGGCTGGGCCGGGTCACCCATGAAGTCCTCGCGGCGAAAGCGGGCGAGGGCCCGCCGCCGGGCGGAGAAGAAGGGGTAGGGATCGAGCACCTCCGGCATCTCGGCCAGGTCGAGGTACATCAGGAAGAGCGGGTAGCGGAACTCGTGCTCGACCGGCTCGAAGCGCCGGTGGCGGACCCACCCCTCGTAGGCGGCCGAAGCACTCACGCCGCCATTCCCTCTTCCGTCGTTTCCAGAGTTTCCCGGGCTAGAGGACGGGCGATCCTGGAAACGATCCCCCTGTCGGAGGCTGCGATCTTCTCGCAGACACGGACGGCGCTGACGACTCCGTCCTCGTGGAAGCCCCAGCCCCAGTAGGCGCCGCAGTAGTGGGTGCGGTGGGTGGCGCCGGAGATCTCGGCGTGGCGGGCCTGGGCGGCGACCCCCTCCTTGGTGTAGACGGGATGGTCGTAGGAGATGCGGCGCAGCACCTTCGCCGGGTCGATCCGCTCACCCTGGTTGAGGGTGAGGAAGTAGTGCTCGCGGCCGCGCAGGCGCTGCAGGTTGTTCATCCAGTAGGTGACCGTCGACCCCGCGGCCGGCTTCTCGCTGAGGTGGAAGTTCCAGCTCGACCAGGCGGCCCGTCGTCGCGGCATCAGCGCGGCGTCGGTGTGGAGGACCGCTTCATTGGCCTGGTAGGGGATCGCGCCGAGGACCTCGCGCTCGGCCTCGCTCGGGTCGCCGAGCATCGCCAGCGCCTGGTCGGAGTGGGCCGCGATCACGACCTGGTCGAACTCCTCGCTCTCGTAGCCCTCGGCCTCGATCCGCACCGCGTCGGGCAGCCGCTCGATCCGTCGCACCGGCGCGCCCGTCCGCACCCGGTCCCGCCACGGCGCGGTGATCGCCTCGACGTAGCTGCGCGAGCCGCCGCTTACGGTGCGCCACCGCGGCCGGTCGCGCAGCGAGTACATGCCGTGGTTCTCGAAGAACTCGGCCATGAAGCTGGCCGGGAAGCTCCACATCTGCGCCGGGTCGGCCGACCAGACGGCGCTCGCCTGGGGCACGATCAGCCGCTCGACGAAGTGGCGGGAGAAGCCCTGCTGCTCGAGCCAGTGCCCGAGCGAGGGTGCGGTCCCGTTCATCCCGATCAGCGCCCGCGCCTCGCGGTTGAAGCGACGCCACTCGCGCAGCATGCCGAGAAAGGTCGGGCTAAGGAGGTGAGCGGGGCGGGCGAAGAGGCCCCAGGGCGTGCCGGAGTACTCGAAGCGGCCGCGCCCGTCGGCGACCGAGAAGCTCATGTGCGAGGGCTGGCTCGCCACTCCCAGCTCGTCAAGCAGCGCTTCGAAGTTGGGGTAGTTGCGGTCGTTGAAGACGATGAAGCCGGTGTCGATCCAGTGGGTCCCCTCGGCGGTTTCGACCGGCACCGTGTGGCTGTGGCCGCCGATCCGCTCGCTCGCCTCGTAGACGACGATCTCGTGCTCGGGATGCAGCCTGTGGGCAGCCACCAACCCGGAGATGCCCGTCCCGATGATCGCGATCTTCATCGCCTCTCCATACGAGGCCTTGACGGGATTGGTTGCATCGGATCGCCAAACCGGTACCCGCGACAGGGCGGCCACTACCGTGTTGGGACCGGTTGTGAGCACCCTGCCTCAGAGGAGACGCGGCGCGCTGGCGCTGTTCGCTGCCCTGGCCGCGCT
Organism: Solirubrobacterales bacterium; assembly: GCA_044865945.1. Classification (GTDB taxonomy): domain Bacteria; phylum Actinomycetota; class Thermoleophilia; order Solirubrobacterales; family 70-9; genus VAYN01. Next base: position 9,165 of record JBIOTO010000069.1, on the reverse strand, counting down.
CGTCGCGGCGGCGCTCGCCCCTACTTGGGGAGCGGCCGAGACCGGCGGCGCCGGCCAGGTGGAAAGCGGCGGCAACCTCGGCAACTCGGCCTTCGACCGACAGGGGATGTGGGTCTGGTACGTCTCCCGCTCGGAGGGCGGCAGCGTCGGCGCGATCATCGCCCGCGCGAAGCGCAACGACATCGGCACCGTCTACGTCAAGTCCGGCGACGGCGGCACCTACTGGAGCCAGTTCAACACCAGCCTGGTCGGGGCGCTGCACCGCGCCGGTCTCAGCGTCTGCGCCTGGCAGTTCGTCTACGGCGACGCGCCAGTCGCCGAGGCGAAAGTCGCCGCCACCGCGGTCAAGCGCGGCGCCGACTGTTTCGCGATCGACGCCGAGGCCGACTATGAGGGCAAGTACGCCGCCGCCGACCGCTACGTCCGCGACCTGCGCGCCCGGGTCGGCGACACCTTCCCAATCTCCCTCGCCGCCTTCCCTTATGTGGACTACCACCCCTCGTTTCCCTACTCGGTCTTCATGGGGCCCGGCGGCGCCACCTACAACCAGCCGCAGATGTACTGGAAGACGATCGGCACCTCGGTGCGCGAGGTCTACGAGCACACCTACCTCTACAACCGCGTCTACGGCCACCCGATCTACCCGATCGGCCAGACCTACGAAGCGCCCGGCAGCGCCGGGATCAAGCTCTTCCGCCGCTTCGCCGCCAGCTTCGGCGGGCTGCCGCCGAGCTGGTGGTCCTGGCAGGAGACCAACGGCCAGGAGTGGGGGGCGCTCGGCGCCGACAGCGCCAACCTGCCGGTCGCCGGCTACCGCCAGGAAGTCGTCCATCCGCTGCTGAAACGCAAAAGCCGCGGCGACCTGGTCGTCTGGGCGCAGGAGCACCTGATCGCCGCCGGGGCCGAACTGCCGGTGACGGGATTCTTCGGCGCCCAGACCGCCCGCGCCGTCCGCCTCTTCAAGGAAGCCCGCGGCCTGCCGGCCAACGCGATCCTCGACACCGAAACCTGGAACGCCCTTCTCGCCTTCACCCCCTACCGCCCGCGCTGGACCGCGGCTGGGGCCAGCGGAGCCTCACCGAGCCGTTCGGGCCCGGCGACCAGGCCGCTCTCGGCGAGCCTGCCGGCAAAGGCCTACGAGATCCCCTCCGGCCCTAAGCGCTGATCCGGGTGACGAGCCGGCCGAGGGTCGGCGACTCGATCGCGATCTCGTCGCCGTCGGCCAGCCAGACGCGGGGCTTGCGGCCCATGCCGACGCCCTCGGGGGTGCCGGTGGAGACGACGTCGCCCGGCTCCAGGGTCATCAGGCGCGAGAGCTGGGTGACCAGCTGGGGGACGCTGAAGATCAGGTCGTCGGTGGCGCCGTTCTGCATCTCCTCGCCGTTGAGGGTGAGGCGGATCGCGATCGCGTCGGGTGGCCCGGCCTCGTCGGGCGTGACCAGGTAGGGACCGCAGGGCGCGGCGCCGTCGAAGACCTTGCCCGGCATCCACTGCGGGGTCGCCCCCTGCAGGTCGCGGGCGGAGAGGTCGTTGAGCAGGGTGTAGCCGGCTACGTGGTCGAGGGCGCTGGCCTCCTCGACGTCCTTGGCCCGTCGGCCGACGACGAACGCGACCTCGGCCTCGTAGTCGGTCTTCGCGGTCGGCACTCGCACCGTGGCGCCGTCCGGCACCAGCGCGTTGGGGTACTTGGCGAAGATCGTCGGCATCTCCGGCAGCTGCTCGACCCCGACCTCGGCCGCGTGCTTGCGGTAGTTGAGGCCGATGCAGACGATCTTCTCCGGGTCGGGGATCGGCGCCAGCATCTGGACCGCCGAGGGTGGGTGGGAGGGCGCGCCACTGTCGCCGAGCCGGCCGCTCAGATCCTCGACCCGGCCCGCCGCGAGCAGCTCGCGCAGGCCGCCGCGATGCGGTTCGCCGAGCAGGGCCCAGGCGTCGAGGACGCGTCCGTCCTCGACCACGCCGGCCCGCGCTCCGTCCCCCGCGTCGAAGGTCACCAGCTTCACGCGCCGGAGCCTAGCCCGAAGCCGGGCGGCGAAACGCGCTGACCGGTGGAGAAGTTCTCCCCAAAAAGTCCTAGCCGGCGATCAAAACAACTTGTAAGGTCTCCTGACGACCCACTAATAGACTCATGATTGGTTCAAACACATCCCCGAGGCAACTTCCTCTACACGGGCTGCTCGAATTCGCCTTCAAGGCGGTCATCGAGGAGTTCTTGGACGAGCTGAGGGAGAGCGAGTTCAGCGACATCCGTCTCGTCCACGGCTGCGTCTTCCGCTACATGAAGGAGCGGGGTCTGCGCCTGACGGAGATCGCCGAGCGCGGGAACATGACGAAGCAGTCGGCGGGGGAGGTGGTCGACGACCTGGTCGCGCTCGGTTACGTCGAGCGCGATCCCGACCCCGACGACCGGCGGGCGAAGATCATCCGCCTCACGGAGCGAGGGGAAGCCGCGCAGGCCTACGGCTTCCAGCTCCTCGCTGAGATCGAGAAGCGCTGGGGAGAGCGCTACGGCGCCGAACGGATCGCCGACCTGCGAGCGACGCTTGAGGAAATCGCCGCGGTCGAGGCTCCGTTCGCCGTTTCGGAGCCGGCTGAGCCGGAGCCGGCCGGGCGCCGCTGATTCGCATGCGCAGCTATCTCAGTCCGCTCGACGCGACCTTCCTGGAGATCGAGGAGGCCGACGACGCCGCCCAGGTGCAGATCGGCTGGGCCAACGTCTTCGATCCGGTGCCGGGTGGCAGACCCTGCCTGGAGACGCTGCGCGACCAGGCCCGGTCGCGCCTGGAGGACGCCTCGATCCTGCGCCGGCGCCTCTCAGCGCCGCGGGTCGCCCAGCTGTCGCTGCCGATCTGGCTGCCGGACCCCGCCTTCGACGTCGGCGAGATGATCCAGCGCGCCGTCCTCCCCGAACCCGGCGGCGAGGAGCAGCTAACGGCCTGGCTGGGTAGGCACTTCTCGCGCCGGCTCGACCGCTCCCAGCCGTTGTGGGAAGTGACCCTGCTCGAAGGCCTCGAGGGGGGTCGCTGGGCGCTGGTCTTCAAGGTCCACTACTGCCTCGTCGACGGCTTCAGCGCGGCGAACCTCGCGGCGGCCCTGGTCGATGCCGAGCCGCACCCGGAGGAGGGGACGACGACGCTTTCGGAGATCGTCGCCTCGCTGGGCGAGGAGGAGGAGCGGGCGGCGCTGGCGCGACTGCGCGGCGTGGTCGGGATCGGCGGCATCGACGCCGAGATCAAACCCCATGACGTGGCCTCGCTCCTCTGGAGGTCCGGGGTGATCGCTTCGCGGGTGGCGCGCCAGCACCTGGAGCCGCCCCGGCGCACCAGCCTCAACCGGGCGACGGGGACGAGCCGGCAGCTGGCCGCGCTCGACGTTTCGCTTGGGGCCCTGGAGCGAATGGGACGGGAGATGGGCGGCTCGGCTAACGACGTCGCGATGACGGCGATCGCCGGTGGCCTGCGGCGGCTCTTCGAGCACCGCGGCGAGGAGGTCGAGCAGGTCCGGGTGATCCTGCCGCTCAACCTGAGACGGGCGAGCGAGTCGCTGGTGCTGGGCGAGGAGGTCTCTTCGCTGTTCGTCGAGATGGAGATCGGCGAGCCCGATCCGTTCCGCCGCTACCGCAAGATCTCCGCGGCCGCGAGCGAATCGTGGGAGGGCGCGGCGGGCGTGGCGAACGCCGCGCTCGAACGGACCGACCTGACGCAGCCCCTGGTCCAGAGCGTGGTCGCCCGCCTCGCCTTCACGCCCGACCTCTTCAACATCACGGTCGTCAACACCCCCTCCTTTCCCTTCACGCTCTACTCGCTTGGCGCGCCGATGCGACGCGTCATTCCGGTGGCCCCGCTCTGCTCCGGCCAGGCCCTCGCCGTCGCGGTGGGCGGCTACGACGGCAAGGTCTTCTTCGGCCTCAACGCCGACCGCGAGGCGGTTCCCGACCTCGACCTCGTCCGCACCGGCATCGAGGAGACCCTGCACGATCTTTCACGCGTATCGGCATAGCCCAGATGCGCTAGCGTTGCCCTCCGGGCCGCACCCCGATGGCCCGCCGCAGTTCCCTGGGGGCGTAGCTCAGCTGGTTAGAGCGCCGGCCTGTCACGCCGGAGGTCGCGGGTTCGAGTCCCGTCGCTCCCGTCTTGGTCTGCTCGCGTTCGGTCCCGGGCGCGAAACCGTCAGCGCACCGTGGCGGTCATGTGGGAGTGATGGATGGCGACCTTGTCACCTACGCCCGCCCGGAGCTGCTGGCGAGAGTGCGAGCCTCAGAGGAGAGGGTTTGGCTTGTCAGCCCCTTCCTGTCGGCTCCGGTGGCGGTTGAAATTGCCGAAGCGGCCAAGGGCGCGGAGGCTCGCGACCGGCGGCTGCTGACCGCGCTGACGCCGCGGAGCGTGCGGGCCGGGGTGCTGAGCCCGGCCGGGTTGTCCGCTCTGCTCGGGGCGGGATTCGAGATCGCCAGCATCCCGAACCTGCACGCCAAGGTGTGTCTGGTGGACTCGGGCTGGGGCCTGGTCGGCTCCGGCAACCTCACCGGAAGCGGCTTGGGCGGGATCGAGGGAGGCAACGTCGAGCTCGGAGTCCTGCTGGACCAGGCGCAGAGGCTGGCCGCCGCGGACCTGGTTGAGGCCTGGTGGGAGGAGAAAGCGAAGCCGGTGACGGCCGGGAAGGTGGCGGAGTACGCGGCGCTGCCCAAGTTCCCACCGTTGCCTGATGAACCGGCCTCCGTTGGCGATCCCCTCCAGCTCGCGGGCCGCGAGGGTCTGGAAGCCGTGTTGGCGGAGGATGGCGCGGCGGCCTCGCGACGCGGCTACTGGATCAAGTCCAACTACCACCGCGAGGACGACGCGCAGTGGTGGTACCGGAACTGGATCAGCGATCACCGGCGCGGCCCCTACGAGGTGGGTGACCTGATCGTTCTCTACCTCAGCGCTCGGGACGGAGGACCCGCCCGCTGCCCCGCGGTGGTGGAGGTCACCTCGCCCTCACGGTTGGATCCCGAGTGGGTTCGGAATCACCGTGACGAGCAGGCGGCGGACCGCTGGCCCTACGTCACCGAGACCGCGGTCGTGGGGGACGTCCCCATCGCGTCCGGCGCTGAGCTCTCCGTCGTTGACAAGACCGGTCAGTCGGTGCAGGGCGGTTACTGCACTATCAGCCGGGGTGAGTTCGAGAAGCTGGTGAGGGCAATGCTCACCCTTACCGATTAATACCGTTGAGCGCTTGAGCGGGATCACTGTATGTTCCGCCGATCAAGCGATTGATCCTCTTACTCGCGGTTGCCGCGCTGGGCGCCGTGGCGGTGCTCGCGGCGCAGCCGCCCCCTGACGCCCGGGCAGTCGACTACGACTGCGCTGACTTCAGCTCGCAGGCGGAAGCCCAGGCATACCTCCTGCCTGGCGATCCCTACAACCTCGACGGGGACAGCGACGGGATCGCTTGCGAGGACCTGCCGTGTCCCTGCTCTTATGGAGTGCCGGCCGCGCCCGTCGCGCCGCCGCCGGCGGAAGTCGCGGAACCCGTCTACCGCGCCTACGTCGCCTGCAAGCGGAACAGCAACGCTCTGCCCACCCATCGCTGCCGGCTGGGGAGCAGGGTCGGGGCGTTCTTCGAAAGCTCGGTGCCGGTCACTTACACGGTGTGCGTTCGCTTCCCCAACAACCGCCGGTTGTGCGCCCGCGGCCAGAGCGCGGAAGCGGAGGTCCTTTACGTGAACGCGGTCCGCACCCGGGAATTCGGCCGCCACGCCGTCACCTGGTACGTGGGCGGCAGGCGGATCAACCGCGTCTTCCGGATCGCCTCGACGGGCTGACGCTGTTAGTACCGCGGCGGCTGTTCGCGAACTTCGCGGCGTTCTTCGACCGGCGGGACCTCACCGGGGGCGACCGGCCGGGCCCGGCGGGACCAGACCAGTTCCTGGAAGATGCCGAGGATCAGGCCGGCGGCGCCGGCGATCATCAGGATCACGCCGATGGTGTCGATCGAGACGCCCTGGACGTGGAAGTTGGTCGCGAACTTGAGGATCGCGCCCACGGCGATGAGGAAGATGCCCGCTCCAATAGTCATGGGGCCTCGGTACCCCGCGGTTGGATCGACAAACCGGAGCGGTCAGAGAGACGTCCAGAGGCGGCGCTCGGCGCTGAGCACGGCGGCCGCTCCCGCCTCCACGGCCTTCCACAGCTCCGGCCGCGGCTCATCCCTTCCGCTCGCCGCCCGGAACGCCTCCGCCAGCTCGGACCACCTCTCCGCCGCCTCGGCAGCCAGCGGCGCCTCGTCCCGCCCCGCCTCTTCGAGGAAGCGCGAGTACATCAGCCGGAAGCAGCCGCCGCCGGTCCCGCGGCGCTCGATCACCTGGTAGGCGAAGCGCGCGCACCACTGCCAGTCCTCGACCGTCTCCGGCCAGGAGCCGGCCTCGGCGGCGAGGCGTTCGAGGGCCGGCACGCCGCCGAACTCGCCGAACGGCGGCTCCAGCATCTCGCTCGCCGCCCGCGCGATCGCCCGCGGCGCCGCCGCCTCCAGCTGCTCGCGGTCGATGTTCTCGCTGACCGTGAACATGTGGCCTTCCAGCGGGTAGGCGGGGTGGCCGCTGTGGCGAGCCCGGGCCAGGTTCTCCAGCCGCGTCGTCTGCAGTTGCTCGAAGCTGGTGTCGGAGAGGTGGGCGACCTCGGAGTCGTAGCCCGCCAGTACCACCGCGTGCCCGGGGAAGTGGGCCGAGTTGCCGTAGTGGTCCAGGTAATAGATGTCGGTGAGGAGGAGGGCCGGGTTGCCGCCGTCGACCTCATCCCGCGCCGCGTCCCAGGCTGCCGCCCCGTCCTCCGTGGCGAAGGTGCGCATCTCCAGCGCCGCCCCGGTCAGCTCGCGGAAGCTCTCCTCCAGCCGCGCGGTGCGGCCATTGAACCAGCGGCTCGGTGAGGCGTCGTCGAGCGCCAGGTAGTAGAAACCCGCGCCGGCGCCGAGCCCGAAGGCCATCTCCTCGCTGACCTCCACCCCGTGGAAGGCGAGCAGGTTGCGCAGCGCGGTCGAGCCGCAGTGGTGACCCGGGGTGTGAGTGAAGCCTGGGACGGAGGGCATCTCCCATATTGTCTCGCGCCGATGCAGGAACTTGATCTGAAGCTGCTGCGCTGGATGCGCACCCACGGCCACAGCCCCGCCGTGGAGGACGCCGCGATCGCCCTCGGCAAGGCCGGCAACAACGCCCTCGTCTGGTTCCTGCTCGGCGCCGCGCTGGCGATCCTCGACAACTCGCGCTGGGAGCAGTGGCTGGTCTGCGCCCTGCTCGGCCCCTTCGCGATTGGCCTCAACTATCTGATCAAGCTGGTGGTGAAGCGGCCCCGCCCGGTGCTTGAGGACCTGCCGCCGCTCGGCGGCGCTCCCAGCAGCCTCAGCTTCCCCTCCGCCCACGCCACCTCTTCCTTCGCCGTGGCGACCGCGATGGTCCGGGTCGACCCGGCGATGGGCGCCGCCTTCGTCGTCGCCTTCGCGCTGGCCCTCGGCCGTCCCTACCTCGGCATGCACTATCCCTCCGACGTCCTCGCCGGCGCGGTTCTCGGCGTCCTCCTCGGCCTGATCGTGCCGCTGCCCTCATGAAGGTCGGGATCGTCGGCCTGCCGAACGCGGGCAAGTCCACCCTCTTCAACGCCCTGACCAAGGGCGGCGCCCAGACCGGCGACTACCCGTTCACGACGATCGAGCCCAACGTGGCGATCGCCGAGGTGCCCGACGAACGGCTGGAGAAGGTGGCCGAGACGGTGAAGAGCTCGAAGCTGGAACCGGCGACGATCTCCTTCCACGACATCGCCGGCTTGGTCAAAGGCGCCTCCGAAGGGGAGGGGCTCGGCAACCAGTTCCTCGCCTCGATCCGCGAGACCGACGCGATCTGCCACGTCGTCCGCTGCCACACGGAATCCGACGTGCCGCACCCCGACGGCCGCGTCGACCCGCTGGCCGACATCGAGACGATCGAGACCGAGCTGGTCCTCGCCGACTACGACCAGGTCGAGCGCCGGCTCGGCCGGGTCGGCAAGCAGGCCAAGTCGGGCGACGCGGAGGCGATCGCCGAGCACGGCTGGCTGACCGCGGTGCACGAGGCGCTCGCCGCCGGCCGCCCGGCGCGCTCGATTCCGGTCCCCGACGCTGCCCCGAACGCTGCCCGTGACCTTGGCGGGCTGACCACCAAGCCGATCCTCTACGTCGCCAACGTCGACGAGGGCGACGCCGAGCCCCCCGAAGCGGTCGTCTCCCACGCCAGCTCGGTCGGCGCCGGGGTGGTCGCGGTCAGCGCCCGGATCGAGGGTGAGCTGGCCGAGCTCGACCCGGCCGAAGCGGAGGAGATGCGCGAGTCCTACGGGGTCGAGGGTTCGGGGCTGGCGCGCCTCGTCCGCGCCGCCTACGACCTGCTGGAGCTGATCACCTTCTTCACCGCCGGCGAGGACAAGGAGGCGGTCGCCCGGCCGCTGCGCCGCGGCGCCACCGCGCTCGAAGCCGCCGGCACCATCCACACCGAGATCATGGAAGCGTTCGTCAAAGCCGAGGCGATCGGCTGGCAGCAGCTGGTCGAGTGCGGCGGTTACGCCGCGGCCCGCGACAAGGGCCTGCTGCGGATCGAGGGTCGCGACTACCTCGTCCAGGACGGCGACGTGATCACGATCAAGGTCTGAGGCACCGCCCCGCCGATCGCTCGGGGCGGGCACCTTCATCCTCAGCCCCCCTTGTGTATCGAGGTTGCCGGGTACGCCTGACTGCATCCGCTGAGCCTCACATGCATCACCTCCTTCCCTCACCGGAAGCGTCCTTCGCGGCGATGCACTGGTTCTTATTGCTTCGACGGGGCTCAGTAAAGGGCTCCCCCTAGGCATTTTTCCGGTACGTCCGTGCATTTATGCCCTAAGGTGATCGCTCCTGTGAACTCGATCAATCGAAAGGGCTAGGGGATGGAGGGAACTGAGGGCGGGGAAAAGAAACGCGCCGAGACGATCTGCGCCGTGCTCAAGCATCCGCTCCGGGTACGGATCCTCGAAGTACTCAACGAAGGCCCCCGCAGCCCCAGTCAGTTCGTCGAGGAAGGGCTGATCCCGAAGGAGCACTTCAACACCTACCAGCAGGCCCTCTCCCTCGCCTCCTACCATTTCCGCGAGCTCGAGAAGGAAGGCTGCCTCCAAGTGATCGAATCGATTCCCC
>JBIOTO010000068.1:0-12089 GCA_044865945.1 Solirubrobacterales bacterium | reverse complement strand
TCGACCAGCTTGTCGGCGATCTCCGGCACCTCGAGCTCGAACAGGCTTTTGATCAGCTCCGGGCTGCGGCGGGAGACGACGATCGCCGGCCCTTTGGTCGAGTCGGAGACGTCGGTGATCACGGCCTTGACTCGCATCCCGTGGTCGTAGCGCTCGTTGTAGACCTGCTCGGACTTGGGTAGCAGCGCCTCGACCCGCTCGCGCAGCTGGACCAGCGTGTAGCGCTTGTCGGACTGCTGGATGATCCCGGTGATCAGCTCGCCGACCCGGTCCTGGTACTCGTCGTACATCATCTGCCGCTCGGCCTCGCGGATCCGCTGCAGGATCACCTGCTTGGCGGTCTGGGCGGCGATCCGGCCGAAGTCTTCGGGGGTGACGTCCTGGGTCTCGATCTGGTCCTCGTAGGGAGCGATCATCTCCGGGTCGAGTTCGGGGTCCTCCGGCTCCTTCAGTTCGCCGGTCTCCGGGTCGACTTCGGGCTCCTCCTGCAGCTCGGCGGCCTCAGCCAGCAGCTTCTCCTCCAGCTCGGGAGGCAGGATCAGTTCGAAGACGCGGAAGTCACCGGTCTCGTGGTCGAGGTCGACGCGCGCGTATTTCGCCGCTCCAGGCGTCTTCTTGTAAGCCGAGAGGAGGGCGTCCTCGAGGGCGTCCATCAGCTTGTCGGCTGAGATTCCCTTCTCCTGCTCGAGCGCTTTTACTGCGTCGACGATCTCTTTGGTCACTGCGGGGACTCCTTGCTCTCGGAAGCGGTGGCGGTGCGTCGGTACTTGGGTCCAGGCGAAGAGACCTCCAGCGAGTAGTCGGCCCGCAGGTGGCTCAGGTGCTGCGTGACCCTCTCGCAAAGCGCGAGGTCGACCCCGTCGGGGTGGTCGATGAAAATCCGCAGCGCGTCGGTCCTCGGTTTCTCGAGGGCGACGACGTCGATTGCCGGGTCCAGCCCGGACAGCTCCTGCTGAAGGTCTTGCTCGGTGGGGTCGGTCATGCCTGGATGTTTGGGGTGAAGGCGTAAAAAAAGTGGGCCAGGCCCACTTCTCGATACGCATAGGGGACAGAAAAGCTTGAGATCAGTATAGCCCGCTCAGGCTGCCGGCCGGCCCGCTTTCGGGCGCAAGCGGGCAACTTCGTCCAAGATCGCCTCGGCGACGTCGTCCTTGGAGGCGATCGGCACCTCGGTCTCGCCCCCGGCGCTGATCAGCGTCACGGCGTTGCGGTCGCTCTCGAAACCGATCTCCGGGTTGGAGACGTCGTTGAGGACGATCATGTCGGCGCCCTTGCGCCGCAGCTTGCCGCGCGCCCGCTCCACCGCCTCCCCCCCGTGCTCGGCGGCGAAGCCGACGACGGTCTGCCCCTCCGCTCGGCGCGAGGCGAGCCCGGCGAGGATGTCCTCGGTCGGCTCCAGCGACAGCTCCAGCGAGCCGGAGCGCCGTAGCTTGCCCTCGGCCGGCGCGGCGGCGCGGAAGTCGGCCGGCGCGGCGGCCATCAGCAGGACGTGGGCGCGGGCGAACTCCTCCTCGGCGGCGGCGGCCAGCTGGGCGGCGGTCTCGACGTCGAGGCGGCGCACGCCGGGCAGCGAGGGCAGCGAGACGTTGGCGGCGATCAGCGTCACCTCCGCCCCGCGCTTCGCCGCGGCGGCGGCCAGGGCAATGCCCATCCGACCGCTGGAGCGGTTGCCGATGAAGCGAACCGGGTCGATCGGCTCGCGGGTGCCGCCGGCGGTGACCAGGACCCGCAGGCCGTCCCAGGGCCGGTCGCCGGCCGGGAACGAGGCTTCGACCCGGGCCAGCAGCTGCTCGGGATCGGGCAGGCGGCCGCGGCCGAACTCGCCGCGCGAGGCGAGCTTGCCCTCCTCGGGCTCGATCACCTCGACTCCGCGCTGCCGCAGGGTCTCCAGGTTCGCCTGGGTCGCCGCGTCGGCGTACATCCGGTCGTTCATCGCCGGCGCCACCAGGCGCGGCGCGGTACAGGCGAGGAAGGAGGTGGTCAGCATCGAGTCGGCGTTGCCGCTGGCCAGCTTGGCGATCGTGTTGGCCGAGGCGGGCGCGACCAGGTAGGCGTCGCAGCGACCGGCCAGCTCGAGGTGGCCGATCGGGTCGTGCGCGACGACGTCCTCGCCCGGGAAGGCGCCGCGCATCGGGTCGCGTTCGAACTCGTTGACCAGGACCGGGGCGCCGACGATCCCCTCGAAGGAGGCGGCGCCGACGAAGCGGGTCGCGGTCTCGGTCATCAGCACCCGCACGCCGTGCCCGGCGAGCGTCGCCAGGCGGGCCAGCTCAAGCGCCTTGTAGGCGGCGATGCCGCCGCTGACGCCAAGAAGAAGTCGAGCCATGCCCCGGTTTTAGAGGACGCCCGCCCCGCGGGCAACCCGGCGCTAGGCGCGGTACTCGTATTTCAGCTTGCCCTCGGCCAGCTCTTCGAGCGACATCGAGAGGTAGTTGCGCTCACCGGTGGTGTCGACCATCGGCGGCGGGTACTCGCCGAAGCCGCCCTCGCCGAGATTGTGGAAGTAGCTGTTGATCTGGCGAGCGCGCTTGGCCGATACGACGACAGCGGCGTAATGGGAATCGGCGTGCTCGAGAAGCTTGTCTACGCGTGGTTTGATCATCGGCCGGGCAGTGTAGATGATCAGCCGCTCGGGACGGGTGCGCTGGTGGTGGAGGGTGCCGGTGATTCGCGAGACCGTAAGAAGGTTCGCCATGCGGACTTTTCTGCGGTCTCGGTGAAAACCGATCTTCTCCAGCTGTCGCGAGGAGGGGCGAGGTGCCTCTGATCGGCACTCAGCATGGAGCCGAGCCACGGACGTTCACGGTCAGCCGATGACGATCCTCTCGGCGGAAGTGCGCCGAGCAGGGGCACCTCGCCCCTCCCTACAGCCCGAGCTCGGCGCGGACGATCGAGACCAGCTCGGCGGCGGCCCGGCCGACCTCGTCGTTGACGACGCAGTGGTCGAAGTCCCCCTGCGCGGCCAGCTCCTGCTCGGCGACCTTGAGGCGCTCGTCGATGGCCTCCTGGGAGTCGGTGCCGCGGCCCGAGAGGCGTTGGCGCAGGACCGCGGGGTCGGGAGGCGCGATGAAGATCTGGACCGAGTCGATCCCGGAAGCGCGCACCTGCTGGGCGCCCTGGACCTCGATCTCCAGCACCACCGAGTGCCCCGCCTCCAGCCGCCGCTCGACCTCGCTGCGCAGCGTCCCGTAGCGGTTGCCGCTGTAGGTGGCGAACTCGAGGAAGTCCTTTTCCTCGATCCGCCGCTCGAACTGCTCGGGGGTGAGGAAGTGGTACTCGCGCCCGTCGACCTCCCCCTCCCGCGGACCGCGAGTCGTGGCGGAGACGGAGAGCTCGAGGTCTGGCACGGCGCTGAGCAGCTCCCGGATCAGGGTTCCCTTGCCGACCCCCGAGGGTCCGGTGATGACGAAGACCTTGCTGGCCATGCGGCCGGAGATGATGACCGCGGGAGCGGTCGGCTAACTAGCGACGGAGCTGGCTGATCAGCTCAGCGCGCTGGCGCTCGGAAAGACCGCCGATCGTCTTCGAGGGCGAGATCCGGCACTGGTTCAGGATCCGGTTGGTCTTCACCCGGCCGTACTTGGGTACGGCGAGGAGCATGTCGAAGACCTTGGCGGTCAGCAGGTACTCGGGCGGGTCGAGCAGGATCGTCTGGATGCTGGCCCGTCCCGCCTTCAGATCCTTCTTCAGTTTGGCCCGCGCGGTGCGAATGTCGTTGGCCCGTTTAAGAGCCTCCATCCTCTGGTCGAGGGAGCGTTCCGGGGCCGCGAGGGAAGATTTCACTGAAGAGGCCGTCATCTGAGGCGGCGAGTATAGCCGCGGCTAGGGGGTGCGCAAGGCGAGGAGGCCCAATTGCCCCAAAATTCGTCTCAACCTCTACTCGAGGTCTAGTGCCGCCAGGCGTCTCGGCGCTCCCGACACGCCGGTTTGCAGTTCTTTTGCTATTCGCGAGCCGGCCCGCGGGTCGCGGAAGTTCTCGGTTCCGACCGCGACGATGGTGGCCCCGGCGGCAAGGAACTCGGCCGCGTCGGCGCCGCTGGAGATTCCCCCCATGCCGACGATCGGCAACTGCACCGCCGCCCGGACCGCCCGCACCTGCTGCAGCGCGACCGGCTTCACCGCCGGGCCCGATAGGCCACCGTGTCCGGCCGCCAGGGCGGGCTCTTCGCTGGCCGGATCGATCGCGCTCGCCTTCAGGGTGTTGATCAGCGAGACCGCGTCGGCACCGCCCTCCTCGGCGGCGAGGGCGACCGCCTCCGGGCTGGCGACGTTGGGAGTCAGCTTGACGATCAAGGGCTTTTCGGTCAGCGGCCGCAGCGCTTCCAGCAGCGCCTCGGTCTCCGCCGGGTTCTCGCCGACGATCAGGCCGGAGTGGACGTTGGGGCAGGAGACGTTCAGCTCCAGCGCGGCGACCTCGTCCCGCTCGCCAACCGCTTGGACCAAGCGAGAGAACTCCTCGCGATTGGTCGCCATCACCGAGACGATCAGCGGCACCGGCAGCTCCGCCAGTTGCGGCAGGTCGCTGGCGAGAAATCCCTCCAGGCCCTTGTTGGGTAGGCCGATCGAGTTGATCATTCCCGCTGGGGTCTCCCAGATCCGCCGCGGTTGGTTGCCGGCGCGCGGCTCGGGCGTGATCGTCTTGCTGACGAAGGCGGAGAAGGGGAAGTCCTCCAGCAGGGCGTCGCCGAAGACCTTGCGGGCGGCGATCGCGTCGTAGGTGCCCGAGGCGTTGATCACCGGGTGGGCTAGCTCGATGCCGCAGAAGTCGACGGCTTGGGACGAAGGCTCCTGGCCGGCGGGTCCTGTCTCCGATCGAGGGCTCTCCCTACCGGGAGAGTCCTCTCGATCGTCGCCACCCACCGGTGAGGCGCCGGTGACCGGGCCGTCTACGCAGAGGCGGATGTAGCCGTCGCCGTTGGGATTGGTGACCGCGCAGCCGAAGCAGGCGCCGAAGCCGCAGGCCATTGGGCTCTCCTCGGCCAACTGGCAGGGAACTCCGTGCGCGTCGCAGAGAGAGCTGACCGCCTCCAGCATTGCCGGCGGGCCGCAGGAGTAGACGACTGCCGAGGTGGCGTCGTCTCCGGCGAGCATCGCTGCGAGGAGGTCGGTTACGTAGCCCTGGTGGCCGGCGTGGCCGTCCTCGCTGGCGAGGCGGACGTCGGGGCAGAGGCTGTCGCCTGAGCAGAAAAGCTCGTTCAGGCCGCCGGAGTGGACTTCGTTGCGGAAGCCGAGGAGCACGCGAAGCGGGATGCCCTTTTCCATTAGGCGGCGGCGCCAGATCGCCAGCGGGGCGATACCGATGCCGCCGCCGACGAGGATCGCCCCGGCAGCGTCGGGGTTGACCCGCTTGGGCGTGGAGAACGAGTTGCCGAGCGGGCCGGTCAGCCAGACGCGCTCGCCGGGCTCAAGCTCGCAGAGCCGGTCGGTCCCGGGGCCGACGCCCTCGACCAGAAAGTCGAGCCGCACCCCGTCCCTGGCCGGCGCGGTCTCGGCGAAGGAGATCGCCCGCGGCAGGTACGGCCGGCCACCCCCCTCCCCCCAGCCGCGCTCGCTGGCCAGCATGTAGAACTGCCCGGGCTCGGGCTCCGGTCCCTCGCGATCGACGAGGGAGAAAATCCGATAGCCGCCGCTGGCCGCGTTCGCCGCGACCTCGCAGAGCCGGCGGCCGAAGGGCGCGCTCATTGCGGCTGCGCGGCCCGTACGTCGGTACCGTGGATCTCCTGCAGCGAGCGGACCTCGGCGTCGCCCTGCTTGCTGGCCGCGATCGCGCGGGCGGCGGCGGTGGCGCCGGTCATCGTCGTCACGCAGGGGATCCCCTGGCGGACGGCGGCGGAGCGGATCTCGTAGCCGTCGGTGCGGGCACCGGACCCCGTCGGGGTGTTGATCACCAGGTCGCATTCGCTCTTGCGGATCAGGTCGAGGACGTGCGGTGAGCCTTCCTGCAGCTTGTTGATCGGGGTCACCGGCACCCCCATCCGCTCGATCGCCTGGGCGGTTCCGTGGGTGGCGATCACCTCGAAGCCGAGGTCGTGGAAGCGGGTGGCGAGCTGGGTCGCGGCGGCCTTGTCGGTGTCGGTGACGGTGATGAAGACCGAGCCCGATTCCGGCAGCCGCACGCCCGCCGCGGCCTGAGCCTTGCCGAAGGCGGTCGGGAAGTCGTCGGCGATTCCCATCACCTCGCCGGTGCTCTTCATCTCCGGGCCGAGGACCGAGTCGGCGCCGGCGAAGCGGGCGAAGGGCAGCACCGCCTCCTTGACGCTGACGTGCTCGGGCAGGCCCTCCGGCAGGTCCTGGTCGGCCAGCTTCTCGCCCAGCATCAGCCGGCAGGCGAGCTTCGCCAGCGGCACCCCGATCGCCTTGGAGACGAAGGGGACGGTGCGCGAGGCGCGCGGGTTGGCCTCGATCACGTACAGCTCGCCGCCGGCGACCCCGTACTGGATGTTGATCAGCCCGATCACGCCGAGCTCCAGCGCGATCCGCTCGCTGGTGGCCCGAATCCGACCCAGCATCTCTTCGCCGAGGCTGAGCGGCGGGATCACGCAGGCCGAGTCGCCGGAGTGGACGCCGGCCTCCTCGACGTGCTGCATGATCCCGGCGACGTAGACCTGCTCGCCGTCGCCGAGGGCGTCGACGTCGACCTCGATCGCGTTCTCGAGGAAGCGGTCGAGCAGCAGCGGGTGCTCCTGGTCGGCCTTGACGTTCGCCTTCAGGTAGGCCTGCAGGTCCTCGGTCGAGTAACAGATCTCCATCGCCCGGCCACCGAGCACGTAGGAGGGCCGCACTAGCAGCGGGAAACCGACCCGTTCGGCCACGGCGGTCGCTTCCTCGGCCGAGAAGGCGGTGCCGTAGGGCGGCGCCTTCACACCCAGCCGCTCCAGCAGCTCACCGAAGCGGCCCCGGTCCTCGGCCAGGTCGATCGCGTCGACCGGGGTGCCGAGCAGCTTCACGCCCGCCTCTTCCAGGGTGCGGGCCAGCTTCAGCGGCGTCTGGCCGCCGAACTGGACGATCACTCCCTCCGGCCGCTCCTGCTCGCAGACCGCGAGCACGTCCTCGGCCGTCAGCGGCTCGAAGTAGAGGCGGTCGGAGGTGTCGTAGTCGGTCGAGACCGTCTCCGGGTTGCAGTTGACCATCACCGCGTCGCGGCCGAGCTCGCGGGCGGTCATCGCCGCGTGGACGCAGCAGTAGTCGAACTCGATCCCCTGGCCGATCCGGTTCGGGCCGGCGCCGAGGATCACCACCGAGTCGTTGTCGCCGCGGCGGATCTCGTTGGCCGGCGCCGAGCCGTCGTGGCGCGGGCGCTCGTGGCCGGAGTAGTAGTAGGGAGTCGCCGCCTCGAACTCGGCGGCGCAGGTGTCGACCGCCTTGTAGGTGCGGGCGAGACCTTCGGTGCCGTCGCCTTCGATGGCGAGGGCTTGCAGCTCGCGCAGGAACCAGGGGTCGACCTTGCAGGCGGCGTGGACCGCCTCTACGTCGATCCCCCGCTCGAAGGCGGCGTGGATCTGGTCGAAGCGCTCGGCGCAGGGAATCGCGATCGCCGCCAGCAGCTCCTCGTCGGACTCGGGTATCTCGGCCGGCGAGTCGAGCTCGCGCGAGCGCATCGCCTTGGCGAAGGACTCGCGGAAGGTGCGGCCGATCGCCATCGCCTCCCCCACGCTCTGCATGTAGGTCGAGAGCCGGCCCTCGGAGCCGGGGAACTTCTCGAAGGCAAAGCGCGGGATCTTGGTCACGACGTAGTCGATCGTCGGCTCGAAGGAGGCCGGGGTGGCGCGGGTGATGTCGTTGGGAATCTCCTCCAGCGCGTAGCCGACGGCGAGTTTGGCGGCCATCTTGGCGATCGGGAATCCGGTCGCCTTCGAGGCCAGGGCCGAGGAGCGCGAGACGCGCGGGTTCATCTCGATGATCGCGATCTCGCCGTCGTCCGGATTGACCGCGAACTGGACGTTGGAGCCGCCGGTCTCGACCCCGATCGCCCGGATCACCTTGATCGCCTGGTCGCGCAGGTCCTGGTAGAGCGGGTCGGTCAGCGTCTGGGCGGGGGCGACGGTGACCGAGTCGCCGGTGTGGACGCCCATCGGGTCGACGTTCTCGATCGAGCAGATGATCACCACGTTGTCGTTGCGGTCGCGCATCACCTCGAGCTCGAACTCGCCCCAGCCGATCACCGACTCCTCGACCAGGACCTGGTTGATCGGGCTGGCGGCAAGGCCCTCGGTAACGACCTGGCGCAGCTCGGTCTCGTCGCGGCCGATGCTGCCGCCCTGGCCGCCCATCGTGAAGGCCGGACGGACGATCGCCGGCAGGGTGATGCGGCCATCGGCCAGGCCCTCCTCGACCTCGCCCAGGGTCTCGACCGTCATCGACCACGGGATCCGCAGGCCGGCCTCGGTCATCGTCTGGCGGAACTCCTCGCGGTCCTCGGCGCGCCGGATCGCCGCCGCGTCGGCGCCGATCAGCTCGACCCCGAACTTCTCCAGCGTCCCGTCCTCGAACAGGGTCATCGCGATGTTCAGCGCGGTCTGGCCGCCGAGGGTCGGCAGCAGCGCGTCGGGGCGCTCCTTTTCGATGATCTTGGTCACCGGGCCGGGCAGCAACGGCTCGATGTAGGTGCGGGTGGCGAACTCGGGGTCGGTCATGATCGTCGCCGGGTTCGAGTTGACCAGCACCACCTCGTAGCCCTCCTCGAGCAGGACCTTGCAGGCCTGCACGCCGGAGTAGTCGAACTCGGCCGCCTGGCCGATGACGATCGGGCCGGAACCGATCAGGAGGATCTTCTCGATGTCCTCGCGTTTAGGCACTGCGCACCTCCTGCGCCCCTGCCAGGCGCGCTTCCAGGTTTTGACGGACCGACGGCCACTCGTCGTCGACGACCGAGAAGTAGGCCGAATCGCGGACGCCGGTGACCGGCATCAGCATGTGCTTGCGAAAGATTCCCTCGAACCTCGCCGGCAGCGCTTCCATCGCCCCGCGGGAGCGCTCGTTGCGGGCGTCGGTCTTCAGCTCGACCCGCATTGCGCCAAGCTCGTCGAAGGCGTTCCCGAGCATCAGCAGCTTGGCCTCGACGTTGGCGCCGGTGCGCCAGGCCGCCGGGGTAAGCCAGGTGTTGCCGATCTCGACCCCATTGTGGATCGGCCGTGGAGCGAGATAGGTGGAGCTGCCTAGCGGCTCGCCGTCGGCGGCGCGGAGGGTCGCGAAGCCGTGCTCCTCCTCCGCCCTACGGGCGTTCAGGCGGGCGTCGAACCACCCGTCGAAGCCCTCTTCGGTCTCGGCCACCCGGCGATCGATCCACTGCCAGACCTCGGGATGACCGGCGACCGAGCGCAGCGGCTCGCGGTGTTCCTCGGCCAACGGCTCCAGGCGGACCAGCTTTCCCTCCAAGGGTCCGTCGGGCGGCGGCCAGTTCAAGCCGCCAGCTCCAGGAAGCGATCGAAGAGATGCCTCGCGTCGTGCGGGCCGGGGCCGGCCTCCGGGTGGTACTGGACGGTGGCGCCGGCGACGTCGCGCAGGACCAGGCCCTCGACCGTGCGGTCGTAGAGGTTCAGCTGCGAGAGCTCGGCGACGCCGAAGTCGGTGTCCCAGCGGACCGGCTCGTCGCCCTCGATCTTCGGCTCGCCTCCCGGGCCGACGACGGCGAAGCCGTGGTTCTGCGAGGTGATGTCGATCCGCCCCGTCTCCAGGTCCTTAACCGGGTGGTTGGCGCCGCGGTGGCCGAAGGGCAGCTTGTAGGTCTCCAGGCCCACCGCGCGGCAGAGCAGCTGGTGGCCGAGGCAGATGCCGAAGACCGGCTTCTTGCCGATCACGCCGCGCACCGTGTCGACGACGTAGTCGAGCGCGGCGGGGTCGCCGGGGCCGTTGGCGAGGAAGACGACGTCGGGCTCCTCAACCAGGACCTCGTCGGAGCTGCTGGTGCAGGGCAGCAGCGTCACCTTGCATCCGTGCTCGCGCAGCTGGCGGACGATGCTGAGCTTGACCCCGGTGTCGACCCCGACCACGTGTGGACCCTCGCCCTCGAAGCGGACCGGTTCGGGCGGGGTGACGGTGCGGGCGAAGTCGGCACCGTCCATCTTGGGCTCGGCGGCGATCCGTTCGCGCGCCTCGGCTTCGGGCGTCGCGGCCGGGAAGATGCCGCCGCGCATCGCCCCCTTGTCGCGCAGGTGGCGGACCAGGGCGCGGGTGTCGACACCGGAGACGCCGGGCACACCGCAGTCGCGCAGCCAGTCGAGCCAGCCGCCCTCGGCGGTGGACACGTCTTCGCCGTTCTTGGCGTCGCGCATGACGACCCCGCGAGCGTGGACCCGATCGGACTCCATCGCCGCCGCCGAGACGCCGTAGTTGCCGATCAGCGGATAGGTGAAGACGATGATCTGGCCGGCGTAGCTGGGGTCGGTGACCGACTCCTGATAGCCGGTCATCGCCGTGTTGAAGACGACCTCACCGGTGACGGCGCCGTCGTGGCCGCAGGCGAGCCCGTCAAGCCGGGTCCCGTCCTCGAGAAGTAGATATGCGCTCATCGGGGCGCCTTTCCGTCCCATGGGTTGACAAAAGCGCCCCTCACGCTGCGACTCCCAGCGAGAAGGACCGCAGGCGGAAGGCGACCTGGCCGGCGGCGACGGTCATCAGCACCCGGCCGGTGAGGGTGCGGCCGGCGCACCAGGAGTTGGCCGAGCGGCTCTCGTAGCCGTCCTCACCGACGGTCCACTCGGCGCCAAGGTCGCAGAGGACGACGTTCGCCTCCGAGCCGGGCGCCAGGGTCGGCCGCTCAAGGTCGAAGGGCTCGGCCCCGCCGCCCATCCGCTCGACCAGCAGCGCCAGGTCGATCGTCCCCGACAGCACCAGCTCGGTGTGCAGGGCGGCGAAGGCGGTCTCGAGGCCGGTCACCCCCATCGCCGCCTGCTCGAAGGGCACGTCCTTTTCCTCCGGCTGGTGCGGGGCGTGGTCGGTGGCGACGCACTCGACGGTGCCGTCGCGCAGACCCTCGATCAACGCCTGGCGGTCGCGCTCTTCGCGCAGCGGCGGGTTCATCTTGAAGCGGTGCGGGTCGAGACTACGGACCTCCTCGTGGGTGAGGCAGAGGTGGTGCGGGCTGGCCTCGGCGCTGATCCGCACCCCTGCTGCCTTGGCGGTGCGGACCGCCTCGACCGACTCGGCGGCGGAGAGGTGCTGGACGTGGACCCGGGCGCCCTCGTAGCCAGCCAGGGCGGCGTCGCGGGCGACCATCGTCGACTCCGAGACCGAAGGGATGCCGGCGACCCCGAGAACCGCGGAGACCGGGCCCTCGTGCATCGCCCCATCGCGTGAGAGGCGCGGGTCCTCCTCGTGCAGGGCGATGTTGCCGCCGCAGAGGCGCTGGTACTGAAGGGCGCGGCGCATCACCCCGGCGTCGACGATCGGCAGGCCGTCATCGGAGAAGCCGATCGCGCCGGCTTCGCGCAGTTCGACCATCTCGGTCAGCTCCTCGCCTGCCATCGCTTTGGTGACGGTGGCGAGGAACCCGACCGGCACCGAGGCGCCGGCCCGCGCCTGCTCGCGCAGGGCGGAGACGTCGGCCGCAGTCGAGACCGGTGGCTCGGTGTTGGCCATCGCCAGGATCCCGCAGTAGCCACCGGCCGCGGCGGCGCGGGTACCCGTCTCGACGTCCTCTTTGTGCTCGTGGCCGGGGGTGCGAAGGTGGACGTGCGGGTCGAAGAAGGCCGGGAACGCGTGCAGCCCCTCGGCCTCGACCACCTCGGCGCCCTCGGCGTCGGCCTCTCCGGGCGAGTCGAGGGAGGCGATTTGCCCGTCGCGGACGACGACGTCGTGGACCGCGTCGATCCCCGCCACCGGGTCGAGCACGGTCGCCCGCCGCAGGACCAGGTGCGCGTTCTCGCCGGCGCGCACGTCGAGTGCGTCGGTGAGACTCATGCCGGGGTTCCGATCGGGGTCGGCTGGCTGCCCTCGCCCTGGCTGGCGGTGTTGCCACCCTCGCCGCCGGCGAGCAGCTCGTAGAGGATCGCCATCCGCACCACCAGGCCGGCGGCGACCTGCTCGGCGATCAGCGACTGGGGCGAGTCGATCGCCTCGCCGGAGAGCTCGACGCCGCGGTTGACCGGGCC
>JBIOTO010000067.1:0-13299 GCA_044865945.1 Solirubrobacterales bacterium | reverse complement strand
GTCGCCATCAGGTCGCGCTTCTTCTTGCCGATCGCCTTGCGCAGATCGTCCGCCTGGGCACCCGAGAAACCGGCCATCTGGCGGGCGATCTGCATCAACTGCTCCTGGTAGATGACGCAGCCGTGGGTCTCCTCGGTGATCGCCTTCAGGCGGGGATCGGGGTAGCGCACCGAGGAGGGGTCTTTCTTGCCTTTCGCGTAGGTGGGGATGTAGGCCATCGCGCCGGGCCGGTAGAGCGCGCCGAGGGCGACGATGTCGGCGAACTCGGTCGGTTTGACCCGGCGCAGCGCGTCGCGCATCCCTTCCGACTCGAACTGGAAGACGCCGGTGGAGTCGCCGGCGGCGAGCATCGCGTAAGTCTTGGCGTCGTCGATCGGGATCTGCTCCATGTCGATCCGCTCGCCGCGCGAGCGCTCGATGATGTCGATCGCGTCCTCGATCACGTCGAGGTTGCGCAACCCGAGGAAGTCCATCTTCAGCAGGCCGATCTCCTCGATCGGGTTCATCGAGTACTGGGTCACGATCTTGTACTGGCGCTCGGGTTTGCCGGACCCGTTGCCATTGGCGCTCGGCGCCGCCGGGGCGCTCTTGTCCTCGGCCAGCTGCAGCGGCACGATCTCCTGCAGCGGGCGGTCGGCGATCACCACGGCGGCGGCGTGGATCGAGTTGTTGCGGATGATTCCCTCGAGGCCCTGGGCGACGTCGACGATCTTCTTCGCGTCGGCGTCCTCGTCGTAGGTTTTGCGCAGCTCCTGACCCGGGGCGAGGCATTCTTCGAAGGAGGGGCTGCGACCCATGATCGGCTCCGGGATCTGCTTCGCCAGCTTGTCGCCGGTGGCGTAGTCGTAGCCGAGCACACGGGCGGCGTCGCGGGTGGCGGCGCGCGGCGCCATCTTGCCGAAGGTGATGATCTGGGCGACCGATTCGCGGCCGTATTTCTCGCCCACGTAGCGGATCATTTTCTCGCGGCCGCGGACCGAGAAGTCGATGTCGATGTCCGGCATCGATTTGCGCCCCGGGTTGAGGAAGCGCTCGAACATCAATTCGTTGGCGAGCGGATCAAGGTCGGTGATCCGCAGGCTGTAGGAGACGATCGAGCCAGCGGCCGAGCCGCGGCCAGGGCCGACGGCGATGTTGTTCTGCTTGGCGAAGCTGACGAAGTCCCAGACGATCAGGAAGTAGGACTCGAAGCCCATCTCCTCGATCACCCCGAGCTCGAACTCGAGCCGCTCGACCGCCTCGGCCGGGGCCGGGTCGCCGTAGCGGGCGCGGAGGCCGTCCATCGCGATTCGCCGCAGCATCGCCCCCGGCTCCTCGCCGTTCTCGGTCGGGTACCGCGGCAGCAGCAGTTTGCCGAGCTCGATGTCGATGTCGCAGCGCTCGGCGATCTCCAGCGTGGTCGGCACCGCCTCCGGCCACTCGGCGAAGGACTCGGTCATTTCCTCCGAGCTCTTGATGTAGAACTCGTTCGTGTCGAAGCTCATCTTCGGCATCTGCAGGGTCGACTTGGTCTGCACGCAGAGCAGCGCCGCGTGGTTGTCGAAGTCCTCGCGCCGCAGGTAGTGGACGTCGGCGGTCCCGACCACCGGCCGGCCCAGCTCGCGAGCGTAGTGGACGATCCCCTCGTTGGCCCTGTCCTGCTCGGCGATGCCGTTCTTCTGCACCTCGAAGTAGACCTGCTCGGGGCCGAAGGCCTGGATCAGGTCGTCGAGATGGGCGCGGGCGTCGTCTTTGCGCTCTTCGACCAGGCGGCGGCAGAAACGCGACTGCAGGCAGCCGGTGAGGACGATCACGCCCTCGGCGTGCCGCGCCAGCAGGTCCATGTCGACGTTGGCCTTGCCGCGCGAGAAGCCTTCGAGGAAGCCGGCCGAGGTGAGCTTGACCAGGTTGGCGAAGCCCTGGTCGGTCTCCGCCAGCAGGGTCAGGTGGTTGCGCTCGTACTTGGTCTGTTCCTTGATCGCGTGGCGGTCGTCGACGAGGTAGGCCTCGAGCCCGGCGATCGGTTTGATCCCGTGCTTCTTGCAGGCCTTGTAGAGGTCGACGGCGCCGTTCATCACGCCGTGGTCGGTCAGCCCCAGGGCCGGCTGTCCGAGCTCCGCCGCCCGCGCCGCCATCGCGTCGATCTTGCAGGCGCCATCAAGCAGCGAGTACTCGCTGTGGGCGTGGAGATGTACGGCAGAGGCGGTGCTCACGGTCGGCGTCGAGCATGGCAAATAGGCCCGACGAAACCGGCGCCTTCGGTGACACTTCCGCGCTAGTTCCGGGCTACTTCAGAGCTGGGTGACGATGAGCGCGCCGATGGCGCTGGCGGCGATGCTGCCGATGACTCCCGCCGCACAGGCGATCATCGTTCGCTGTAGGGCGTCGAAACGAGCGTCAAGACCTTGGAACCGAGCATCGATTCCTTGGAACCGAGCATCAACCCGGGCGAAGCCTTCGTTCGTCTCCTGACGGAGATCCTTGACTTCGCTCTTGACCTCATCGAAGCCCTTCTGGACTCGCGCGTTCAGGTCGTCCAGCCGCTCGTCGGTCCAGGTTTCCCTTGCCATGACTGCCACGCAGGCAACCATACGAGGCGTGTTGTCATCAGTGGCGCGCAGAGAAGAAATTCTCTGGGGAGTCTTGCCCGCGGCTTCGTGACTTAGGCGCAGACCCAGGCGCTGGGGCCGGAGTCGGCCCAGATTTCGGCCGCGATCCGATCCTGTTCGGCCTTCGGGGCTTCGTGCGGCAGGCCCTTGCCGCCGTACAGTTCCCAGGTCGAGGGCAGGATCTGGTACGCGCCGCCGGCGCCGCTGGAGGGGTTGAGGGCGCTGTAGTTGCCACCCGACTCGCACATCACGATGTAGGTCGGGATCGAGTAGGGGCCGCCGAGCCAGCGGCCGACTTCTTCTTCGGCTTCGGCTTCCGACTCCGCCAGGCGCGCTTCCTGGATCTGGTCGACCCATTCGGAGATGTCCGATTTCAGGGTCGCCAGCGAGGCTTCGCGGCTGGCCTCAAGCGACCGCAGGCGCGCGGTGGCGGCCTCGGCCGCTTCGCGGACCGCGCCGATTTCCTCGCGGGCGGCTTCGAGCCGTTCGTCGTAGGCGACGGCCTCCGCCTTCAGGTCGGCGACCTTGAGCACCTGGTCGTGGACAGCCGCCCGGACTTCGGCGACACGATCGGCCAGAGCGCTGTCGGCTTCGGAGATCGCCCGCAGGTAGTCGCTCTGGGTGACGAAGTCCTCGTAGTCGCCGGACCCGAAGACGAGGTCGGCGGTGCTCGGCGTGCCCTGCTCGTAGATCGCGACCAGCCGCTCCGCCAGCACCTGTCGCGAGCGGCGCAGCCGTGCCTTCTCCAGCGCCAGCCGCTTCTCGGTCGCGTCCAGCTTGCGGGCGAGTTCGGCCGTCCGCTCCTTGGCCTTGACCAGGAGGTTCGTCAGTTCTTCCTCTTCGGCGGCCGCGTCCTTCGCTTCGGCTTCGGCGCCGGCCAGTTCCGCGGTGGTCGACTGCAGCTGGGCCGAGAGTGAGCTCGCCTCGCCCCGGGCCGAAGCCAGCTTGGCTTCGAGCTTGCCGGCGTCGGTGGCACCGGCGCTGGCACCGGCGAACGCGAGCACGGCGAGCAGCGCGCAGAGCGATGCCGCCGCGCCGATCCTCGACAGGTCGTTTCTCAGCTGCTGCGGCCGCACGAAGCGGCGAGGCTAGCGAGCCGGGGTCGAAATCCCTGCAAGTCGACGATAAACCGCAAGAAAGCTTGCGAAGTTAGCCCTCGGGCACTTCGCGGGTGGCGAAGTAGACGGCGACCGCCGCCACGACCGCGCCAACCCCGAGCGCGATCCGGGTCTCGCGCCGGTAGCGGCGCCGCAGGTAGCGAAAGGCGAACTTGACCGAGGCTTTGCCGACCCGGTTGTACATCAGTCCTCCCCGCGCTCGCGGATCCGGTGCGCCATCCGCGACTGCAGCGACCAGAGCTCGATGAAGCCGGGTGAGGCGTCCTGGGAGAAGAGCCCGCCGGACTCGGAGAAGGTCGCCAGCTCGGCGTCGTAGACGGCGTTCGGCGAGGAGCGGGTGACGACGCGGACGCTGCCCTTGAAGAGGCGCAGGCCGATCTCGCCGGTCACCTGGGCGTTGACCGCGTTCATGTAGGCGTCGAGGTCGGTGCGCAGCGGCTCCCACCAGAGCCCGGCGTAGACGAGGTAGCCCCACTTCTGGTCCAGCGCCGGCTTGAACTGGTTCTGGTGGATCGTGCCGACCAGGCGCTCCAGCTCCTCGTGGGCGGGGAGCAGGATCGCCGCCGCCGGCACCTCGTAGATGTCGCGCACCTTGAGGCCGACGATCCGGTCCTCGATGTGGTCGACGATCCCGACCCCGTGGCGGCAGCCGATCTCGGCCGCCTTTTCCAGCAGCTCGACCAGGCCGAGGCGCTCGCCGTTCAACGAGACCGGCAGGCCGCGCTCGAAGCCGACCGTGACCGTCTCCGCCTCGTCGGGCGCCTCCTCCGGGCGGGTGACGAGCTGGAAGACGTCGTCCTCGGGCGCGTGGTCGAGCTCCTCGATCCAGCGGCCCTCCGAGGAGCGGCCCCAGAGGTTGTCGTCGATCGAGTAGGGCGCGACCTCGGTGCCGCCCTTGACCGGGATGCCGTGCTCGCGGGCGTAGGCGATCTCCTCCTCGCGGCCCATCGCCCAGGAGCGGACCGGGGCGATCGTCTTCAGCTCCGGCGCCAGGGTCGCGACGGTGGCCTCGATCCGCACCTGGTCGTTGCCCTTGCCGGTGCAGCCGTGGGCGATCGTGTCGCAGCTGGTCTGCCGCGCGTACTCGACCGCGAGCTGGGCGATCAGCGGCCGGCCGAGGGCGGTGAAGAGCGGGTAGCCGCTGCCATAGACGGCGTTGGCCTTGATCGCCGGGGCGATGAACTCGGCGGCGAAGCGCTCGCGGGCGTCGACGACGTGGCACTCGGCGGCGCCGAGTTTCAGCGCCTTGGCCTCGATCACCCCGTAGTCCTCGCCGGGCTGGCCGAGGTTGACGGTCAGGCAGACGACTTCGGCTTCGTAGTGGTCCTGAATCCACTTCAGCATCACGCTGGTGTCGAGCCCGCCCGAGTAGAGCAGCAGGACGCGGTGGACCGACGCGGGGTCGGCCTCGTAGCTGGCGGTCGGCTGGAAGTGCGGCTGATCGGCGCTCACGCGGGCGCAAGTCTCGCACGCCGCTGACGCCGAGGACTTCTAGGGGGCTTCGAGACCGCCGGAACCGCCTTCTTCTTCGGCTGGCGGCACTTCTTCGCCTTCTTCTTCCGGCGGCGCTTCTTCGTCTTCTTCGACCGTCGGTTCTTCTTCGGTCGTGGTCGATTCGGTGGTCGTCGTGGTCGAGCTGTCGGTCGTCGTGGTCGACGGCGTCGTGGTCGTGGATTCCACGCTCGAGGTAGTGGTTTCGCCGCTGTCGTCGCCGTTGGCGATGACGACGATCGCGATCAGCAGGCCGATGATCACCGCGATCAGGCCGGCGACGAGCAGGCGCGTGTTGCCGTGCGGGCGCCCGCCTCCAGAGCCACCTGGCCCGCGGTCTTCCGGGCCCATCAGGCGAGTCGGGTCCTCGTGCATCGTCTAGCTCTCCTCCGGTCCCAGGATCGCGTCGAGGATCGCGTCGGTGTCCTCGATCTCGAAACCGTTTCGCAGCCGGTGGGTGATCTCCTCCCGGCTACTGCCGGAGATCGCCATCTGGGTCGCCAGCAGGCGGGCGCCGGCGGCGTCCGAGCGCCTCGCCTCCGATTCGGCCAGCGGCGCCTCCTCGAAGACCACCGCCCGCAACCGCGGCGCGACGGGGGCCTCGGGCTCGCCCAGCTCCTCCGGCTCCTCGGCCTCCGCCGGCGTGGACTCGACACCCGGGACGGGTTGCCCGTCGATCCGGGCCCGGGCCTCCTCCAGCGTCGCCTGCAGCCGCTCGGCCTCGCGGCGCAGCGAGAGCGCCTGCCCGAGCAGGGTGTCGATCAGGTCGGAAAGCTCGGCGCCGCGGTCCTCGCTCAGGCGGTCGGCCTCGGCTTGGGCCTGCGCCAGGTAGCGACGCGCCTGCGCTTCGGCATCGTCGATCACGCCTTCGGCAGCGCGCTCGGCCGCCTCGACGATCGCCTCCAGGCGTTCGGCGGTGGTCGCTCGCAGCGCGCGCTGCTGACGGTTGAAGTCCCTCGGGTTGCCGGCGGGGCTCATGAACCCCGAAAGCCTAGAAGCGATCCACCGATCAGTTCAACCGCGCGGTCGACGTGGTCGGAATCGATCACCAGCGGCGGCAGCAGGCGCAGGGTGTCCGGCCGGGGAACGTTAACGACGAGGCCGCGCTCGAGCAGGTCGGCGCCGACCGCGACGGCGTCGATCCCCTCCTCCAAGCCGACCCCGACCATCAGGCCGCGGCCGCGGGTCTCCCGCACGCCGTCGAGGGCCTCGAGCGACTCCCTCAGGTAGGCGCCGAGCTCACGCACATGGCGGAGCAGGGCCGGATCATCGACCAGGTCGAGGACCGCCAGGGCGGCGGCGGTGGCGACGGGGCCGCCGGCGAAGGTCGAGCCGTGGTCGCCGGGCTCCAGCACGTCGGCGGCAACCGGGGCGGTGACGCAGGCCCCGATCGGGAAGCCGCCGCCGAGCGCCTTGGCGCTGGTGATCACGTCGGGGCGGACCGGCGTCTGCTCGTAGGCCCAGAGCGAGCCGGTGCGGCCGACCCCGGTCTGGATCTCGTCGAGGATCAGCAGCGCGCCGGCCTCGTCGCAGGCCTCCCGCGCCGCCAGAAGCACCTCGTCGGCGATCGGGAAGACGCCCGCCTCGCCCTGGATCGGCTCGACCAGGACGGCGGCGGTGCTCGCGCCGACCGCCGACCGCATCGCCGCCGGGTCGTCGCGGGGGATGGAGCGGAAGCCGGGCAGCATCGGCCCCAGGGCCTCGTTCGCCGCCAGCCCGGGGGTCGCCGAGAGGGCGCCGTAGGAGCGGCCGTGGAAGTCGCTCTCGAAGCTGACGATCTCCGGCGCCGCAATGCCGCGCGCGTGGGCGTGCTTGCGGGCGATCTTGATCGCGCACTCGTTCGCCTCGGTGCCGGAGTTGGCGAAGAAGACGCGGCCGCCAAGGCTCGACTCGGAGAGCCGCTCGGCCAGGCGCGCCATCGGCTCGGTGTAGAAGAGGTTGGAGACGTGCATCAGCTGGCGAGCCTGGTCGCGCACCGCCCTGACCACGTCGGGATGGCAATGGCCGACCGAGCAGACCGAGATCCCGGTCAGGAAGTCCAGGTATTGCTTGCCGTCCGCGTCCCAGAGCAGCGCTCCCTCGCCACGAACGAAGTCGACCGGCGCCCGCTTGTAGGTCCGCATCAGGTAGCGCTCCTCCAGCGCCCGGGTCCGCTCCAGGCCGATTTCCTCGGTCGACTCGGTCACGTTGTGGGCGGCCGGGCCGCGATCATCGTGCCGATCCCTCGATCGGTGAAGAGCTCCAGAAGCAGGCTGTGGGGCTTACGACCGTCGATGATGTGCGCGGCTTTGGCGCCCCCGTTCACCGCATCGACACAGGCCTGCAGCTTGGGCCGCATTCCCCCGGCGATCCCCGGCATTCGCTCTTCGGCCATCTTCACCGTCGCCCGGGAGATCAGCGAGCGCTCGTCGGCGGGATCGTCCAGCCAACCCTCGACGTCGGTGATGAAGACGACCTTGTAGGCCTTGATGCCGGCGGCAACCTTGCCCGCGGCCTCGTCGGCGTTGACGTTGTAGGGCTGCCCGCCGCGATCGGTAGCCGAGGAGGCGATGACGGGGATGTAGTCGTCGGAGATGTGGTCGAGGAGGCCGACGTGGACGGCGGCGACCTTGCCAACCAGGCCCACCTTGTCCGAGTTGTCGACCGGTACGACTTCGAACAGGCTCCCGTCCTCCCCCGAGAGGCCGACGGCCGGCTGGCCGTGCCGGTTGAGGCGACGGACTATTTCCGAGTTGAGTTTGCCTCGGAGGACCATTTTCGCCACCTCGACGGTCTCCGAGTCTGAGACCCGCAAGCCCTCGTGGAAGCGGCTCTCGATTCCAAGGCGGTCCATGTAGCGGGTGATCTCGGGACCGCCCCCGTGGACGATCACCGGGTCGAGGCCCACGTACTTGAGCAGGGCGACGTCGGTGGCGAACGCCTCCCGAAGCGACTCCTCGCGCATCGCGGCACCGCCGTACTTGATCACCACCCTCTTGCCGTGGTACTTGCGGATATACGGAAGCGCCTCCATCAGCGTTTCGACGGTCGCGCTGCTCCACTTCGCGGGCAGTCCCTCATTCATGTTCGCCTCCCCTCGCTCACGTCGTGTACTCGGCGTTGATCTCCACGTACTTGTAGCCGAGGTCCGAGAACCAGACGTGGGCGCGGTGCTCGCCGCGACCGAGCCGCAGGCCGATCTCCGCCTCCTCGACGTCGGCGCCCAGCTCCGCGGCGTCGATCGCCTCGGCACCGAGCTCGTCGAGCTCCTCACCGGCCAGCGCGGCGCCGGCCGCCTGCGCGATCCGGCCCCAGTTGGGGTCGCGGCCGAAGAGCGCGGTCTTCACGAGGGAGGAATTGGCGATCGCCCGGGCGACGCGCTCGGCCTCGGCCCGCGTGGCGGCCTCGGTGACTTCGACCCGCGCGGCGCGGGCGGCGCCCTCGCCGTCGCGGACGATCTCGATCGCCAGCTGCAGCAGGACCGCCTCGAGCAGGCCGTCGGGCAGTGGCTTGCCCGATGCGCCGGAGGCCTGCAGCAGGACCATGTCGTTGGTGCTCATCTGGCCGTCGACGGTGATCCGGTTGAAGGAGGCATCGACGGCGGCGCGCAGGCGCGCGTCGGCATCGGCGACGACGGCGTCGGTCTGGACGAAGCAGAGCATCGTCGCCATGTTCGGCTCGATCATCCCCGCCCCCTTCGCCTGGGCGGAAAGCGTCACGCCGCCGGCGCGCAGCGTGCAGCGCTTCGGCCAGCGGTCGGTGGTGAGGATCGCGTCGGAGAAGGCGGTGCCGCCGTCGGGGGCGAGCGCCGAGGCCGCGTCCGCGATGCCGCCGAGGACGGCGTCGATCGGCAGCGGCACGCCGATCGTTCCGGTCTCAGCGACCGCGACCTGCGCTGGCTCTAAGCCCAGATGCTCGGCGGCAACCGCGCACATCGCCCGGGCGTCGGCTAGACCCTGCTCGCCGGTCTCGGCGTTGGCGTTTCCGGAGTTGACGACCGCGGCGTGCACGTCACCGCCGGCGACCTCGTCCCGGCAGACCCGGATCGGCGCCGCCGCCGAGGCGTTGCGGGTCAGGACCATCGCCGAGCCGACCTCCTCGGCGTCGCAGACGACCAGGCCGACGTCGGTGCGGCCCCCGCCCTTCAGCCCGCAGTGGGCGCCGCCGGCGCGGAAGCCAGGGGCGAGCTGGCCCGGATCGAGCTCCTCGACGCCGTCGGGGGCTTCGACCCAGCGGCTCCGAAAAAAGGACTTCGTGGCCGGCTCGCTCATACGAGCCCCTCGGTCTCGTCGAGGCCCAGCATCAGGTTGAGGTTCTGCACGCCCTGGCTGGAGGCGCCCTTCCAGATGTTGTCGATCGCCGAGAAGGCCATCACCCTCCCCCGCTCCTCGACCGTGACGTACACGTGGCACTCGTTCGTGTCCCGCACCGCGCGCAGGTTCGGCGGGCCGTCGAGGACGTGCACGAAGGGCTCGGTGGCGTAGCGCTCGGCGTAGAGCGCCTGGACCGCCTCCTTCGAAGACGGCTCGGAAAGCGTCGCGAAGCAGGTCGCCAGCTCGCCCTGGTCGAGCGGCAGCAGATGCGGGACGAAGGTCACCGGTGCCGGGCTGCCCAGCGCCGCCAGCTCCTGCTCGATCTCCGGCCGGTGCCGGTGCCCCTCGGTCTTGTAGGGGAAGGCGTTCTCGGTCATCGCCGAGAAGTGGACGAGGTCGTCGCTGCTGCGGCCGTAGCCAGAGGTCCCCTGCATGGCGGAGACGAAGACCTCGCCGAGCAGGCCCTTTTCGGCCAGCGGCGCCAGGGCCAGGACGCTGGCGGTCGGGTAGCAGCCGGGAGTCGCCACCAGCTTCGCCTCGCGCAGCTCGTCGCGGTAGAGCTCGGTGAGGCCGTAGACGCCGGTGCCGAACAGGTCCGGCGCGCCGTGCTCGCCGTACCAGCGCTCGTAGGTCTCGCGGTCGCGGAGGCGGAAGTCGGCCGAGAGGTCCACGACCAGGATCCCCCGCTCGCGCAGGGCGGCGACGGTCGGCGCGGCGGCGCCGTGCGGGTAGGCGACGATCGCCGCGTCCACCTCGGGCGGGTTTTCCAGATCCAGCACGGTCAGCTCGACCTCGGCCCGGTAGCGCGGGTAGAGGTCGATCAGCCGCTTGCCGGCGTCGCCGCGCGAGGTCGCGGCGACGAGCTCGAGGCTCGGGTGGTCCCAGACGATCTGCGCCGCCAGGGCGCCGGTGAAACCGGAGGCGCCCGCGACCAGCACGCGCTTACTCACGGAGGGTCCCTCCGATCTCGCCCAACTTCGCCTTGATCGCCTCACGCAGGCCGGCGACCTCCTCGTCGGTGAGGGTGCGGTCGGCGGCGCGGAACTCAAGGTTGAGCGCCAGGCTCTTGCGGTCCTCGCCGACCTGCTCGCCCTCGTAGAGATCGAAGACCTCGGCCGCGCGCAACAGCTCACCGCCACCGGCCAGGACCGCCGCGCGGACCTCGCTGGCCGGGGTCTCGGCCGGAACGACCACGGCCAGGTCCTGGTAGACGGCGGGAAAGGTGGTGACGTCCTCGTAGGACTCCTCGCCAAGGCTCGCCGCCGCGATCAGCGGCGCCGCGTCGAGTTCGAAGGCGACGGCCGCGTCGAGGTCCCAGGTCCGGCAGACCAGCGGGTGGACCTCCCCCAGCCATCCGGCCGTGGAGCCGGCGACCGAGATCGCGGCCGAGCGTCCCGGATGGAGGAACGGCTGCTCGGCGGGCGCGAACTCCAGCTCGACCCCGAGCTGGGTCGCCAGCGCCTCCAGCACGCCCTTGACCGCGAAGAAGTCGGCCGCCTCGCCCCCGCCGCGCCAGGAACGCGGCGCCAGCGACCCAACCGCGATCCCGGCAAACCGGTGCGGCTCGGAGAGCGGCGGCGCCTGATCGCCGGCGAACCGCCCGGCCAGCGGGTCGATCGCTCCAGGCTCCGCCTGCCCCCGCAGGTAGACGCGTGCGGATTCGAAGAGGGCGAGGCTGCCGGCGCCCCGGGCGACGTTGCGGGTGGCGATGTCGAGCAGCGAGCCGAGCAGGGTCGTCCGCATCGCCGACTGCTCCTCGGAGAGCGGGTTGGCGAGCAGGACCGGGTTCGCCCGCGGGTCGTCGGCGGGAATCCGCAGCCGCTCGGCCTCGCCGGGGTCGGTGAAGCTCCAGCCGACCGCCTGGTCGAAGCCGTGGTCGCGGAGGGCGTCCTCGGCCCGTCGCCGCAGGCGCTGCTCGCGGCTGAGGCCGCCGATCGCGCCGCCGGTTGCGGGAAGGGTCGTCGGCAGGTGCTCGTCGATGCCGTGCACCCGCGCCACCTCCTCGATCAGGTCGACTTCGCGGGTGACGTCGTAGTGGCGGTCGGGCGGGACGACGACGGCGAGATCCTCGCCGTCCGGCTCCGCCACGAAGCCGAGCCGCTCCAGGTAGGTCTTCTGCTCGTCCTGGGAGATCTCCATCCCCAGCAGGCCGCTGACCCGCGCCGCCCGCAGCGGCAGCCGCCGTGGCGGCGGGATCTTGGCGGCGACGTCGATCGTCCCCGGGACCAGCTTCGCCCCGCAGAGCTCGACCATCAGCCGTGAGGCGATCCGCTGCGCCCGCATCGTCAGCTCCGGGTGCAGCTGCTTCTCGAACCGTGAGGAGGCCTCGGAGCGCAACCCCAGCAGTCGCGAGGTGCGGAGGATGTTGGTCCCGTTCCAGCAGGCGACCTCGAGCAGGACCCGGGTCGTCTGGTCGGATACCTCGGAAGTCTGACCGCCCATGATTCCGGCAATCCCGGAGGGGCCGTTGCGGTCGCAAACCAGCACCGTCTCGACGTCGAAGCTGCGCTCGACGTCGTCGAGGGTGGTCATCTTCTCCCCCTCGCCCGCGGTGCGGATCACCAGCTCGCCGTCCGGCACCTTGTCGAGGTCGAAGGCGTGCAGCGGCTGCGCGGTCAGCAGCATCACGTAGTTGGTGATGTCGACGACGTTGTTGATCGGCCGCTGCCCGGCCGCCGCAAGTCGCCCCTGCAACCAGAGCGGCGAGGGCGCGATCGTGACGTCGGTGAAGACGCGGGCGGTGAAACGCGGGCAGAGCTCGGGCACCGCGACGGCAACCGAGGCGTAGTCGGTCGCCTCCCCCGCCCCCTCGGCCGGCGCGTCCTCGGCCCAAGGGTCGGTGGCCAGCGGCGCGCCCGTGATCGCGTGGACCTCGCGGGCGACCCCGTGGACGCCGAAGCAGTCGCCGCGGTTCGGGGTCACCTCGATCTCCAGAACCGTCTCGCCCAGCGGCAGCACCTCGGACAGCGGCGTGCCCGGCACCGGCCCGTCGTCGAGGACCATGATCCCGTCGGCCTCCTCGGCGATTTCCAGCTCGGCGGCCGAGAGAATCATCCCTTCGGAGGGGACACCCCGCAGCTTCGCCTTGCGGATCTTCATCCCGCCCGGCATCGTCGCCCCAGGCAGGACGACGGCGACGGTCTGGCCGGCATCGACGTTGGGGGCGCCGCAGACGATCGTCCGCTCGCCATCGCCGGTGTCGACCTTGCAGACACTGAGCCGGTCGGCTTTCGGGTGCTTTTCGCGCTCGAGCACCTTGCCGACGACGAAGCCCTCGCCCGAGGACGGCCCGATCGTGTCGAGCCGCTCGACCTCGGTCCCGGTCATCACCAGCCGGTCGGCCAGCGCGGCCGGGTCCATGCCGGGATCGCAGTACTCGTGCAGCCAGCTGAGAGGCACCCTCATGAGAACTGCTCCAGCATCCGCGCGTCGTTGTCGAAGAAGCGCCGCAGGTCCGGGATGCCGTGGCGCAGCATCGCCACCCGCTCGACCCCGATCCCGAAGGCGAAGCCCTGGACCCGCTCGGAGTCGTAGCCGTGGCTCTCGACGAAGCCGAGCACGTTGGGGTCGACCATGCCGGCGCCGAGGATCTCGATCCAGCCCTGGCCCTTGCAGAGGTTGCAGCGCTCGCCGCCGGCCAGCTCGCCGCTGCCGCCGCACTGGAAGCAGGAGACGTCGACCTCGACGCTGGGCTCGGTGAAGGGGAAGAAGTGCGGCCGCAGGCGCAGCTCCCGGTCGGCCCCGAACAGCGCCTGGCACATCGCCAGCAGCGTCCCCTGCAGGTCGGCGAGGGTGATCCCCTCGGCGATC
>JBIOTO010000066.1:0-24442 GCA_044865945.1 Solirubrobacterales bacterium | reverse complement strand
GTCGCCCACTTCGCCTCCGAGGACGAGGAGAGCTGCCTCGAGGATGTGCGCTACCTGATGAGCTTCCTGCCTTCGAACAACCTCGAGGCGCCGCCGCGATTCGAGCCCTCTGACGACCCCGAGCGCGAAAGCGACGAGCTCGACACGGTCGTCCCCGACGACCCGCAGAAGCCCTACGACATGCGCGACGTGATCTCCCTCGTCGTCGACGACGAGGAGTTCTTCGAGGTCCACGAGCACTTCGCGAAGAACATCGTCTGCGGCTTCTCCCGCCTCGACGGCTTCCCGGTCGGGATCGTCGGCAACCAGCCCGCCTTCCTCGCCGGCGTGCTCGACATCGAGGCCTCCGAGAAGGCGGCCCGGTTCGTGCGCACCTGCGATTGCTACAACATCCCGATCCTCACCTTCACCGATGTTCCCGGCTTCCTCCCCGGCACCGACCAGGAGTGGAACGGGATCATCCGCCACGGCGCCAAGCTGCTCTACGCCTTCACCGAGGCGACCGTGCCGAAGCTCACCGTCGTCACCCGCAAGGCCTACGGCGGCGCCTACGACGTGATGAACTCCAAGCACATGCTGGCCGACTACAACGTCGCTTGGCCGACGGCGGAGGTCGCGGTGATGGGTCCGGAGGGCGCGGTCAACATCATCTACCGCAAAGACATCGCCAACTCGCCGACCCCCGACGAGCGTCGCCAGAAACTGATCGACGACTACAAAGCCCACTTCGCCAACCCCTACTCGGCGGCGGAGCGCGGCTACATCGACGACGTCATCGAGCCCCGCCAGACCCGCCCGAAGCTGATCCGCGCCCTGCGCATGCTGCAGACCAAGCGGGTCGAGCAGCCGAAGCGCAAGCACGGCAACATCCCGCTCTAGGTCGAGTCGTACGGCATCTGTTGAAGCCGTCCGACAAGGTTGCTACCTTGCGGATATGGAGTTGAACAGCGTTTCGGTCAAGAGCAACGATGTCCGTGTCCCCAGGCCCGAGGTCGGGAATGCCTACCTCGTCGAGCGCTACAGCGCCGACAGCGTCAAGGCCGTGATCCTGCACCCGGATGACTTTGCCGAGCTGCAGAGTCGAGCGCGGGTTTTGGAGGAAGCGGCCCGGCCCGCCGGATTCGAGCTCAGCGATTTGGAGGCGAAAGCTCACCAGATCGCCGAGTCCCGTGAGGGCGAGGTCGTCGAAGACGAGGCGGCTGTTCGCAGCCTGCTCGGAATTTGAGCCCCGCGGCAGGTGAGGTGTACTGGGCGGTGGTGCCCTATACGCCGCAGGCGCCTTTCCAGGTGTTCGTCAAGGACAAGCCACCGGTCGAGATCGGGGACGCGAAGACGATCGTCGATGGTCTGCGAAAGGGGGGAGACGCCGAGCTTCGGTTTGTAGTCGAGGCCAAGGCGAGGCCCGTATTGCTGCTCTCCGATCGGGCTGACGAGCGGACCGGCGACCTCTTCGGCCTGCGCCTGTTTCGCCTTGCTTCGCTGACCGAGGACGAGGCCCAGCAGGTTCGCGATCAGCGCCAGCCCGGTCTCTTCCACCTCAAACCCGAGCGGTTTCCCGATCTTCAGGAGGATTCGGCGGCGATGATCAGCGCGCCAATCCGCATTCATCAGACCGCTGTCGACTTCGGCAGCCCCCTCGGCCGCCTCGACCAGAACGAGCTGCGGGTGCTGGCCGAGCGCTTCGTCACCTACTGGCAGTTCGACCTGCACCAGCTCCTGATCGGCAAGATCCGTGAGCTGCTGAGGAAGCGCGACTCCTCGCCATAGCTCAAGCAGCCGAAGCGCAAGTACAGCAATTCCTCGCTCTAGTTGGTCTGCGAACCGTCCCCATCTCCCTGAGAGGGCGATTCAGACTGCTGTTTTTCCCAACTCTTGATCAGCTGGTTCATTGCAACCACGGCTCTGCGTTTTACCTCCGGAGTCAGCGAATCGATATCGAACGATTCGAGATTTCCCGAAATTTCCTTTTGAGCCGGAAGTTCAACCATGTCGCTCCAGCGTTTCGGAGCCCTGGGCGGCAAGATCGCACCTTCGAAGGCTTGCAGTCGGGTGTTGACCTCATTCGTCATTCCGGCCATACGATCAAGTCGCTCCATGACTGAGGCCAGCGCGCGGTGCGAGGGATCGCCTGCCTCAAGTTGAGCTAGACGCATTCCACTGGAGATTGGATTCTCGAAGGGCCCATCACTCTCAAGTGCAGCCCCGATTTGCTGCTTGACCGCTTCCCGAGCGTTTCTTGCCGACGAGAGATTGTCGTGTGCGAAGAAGATGACACGGGCTTGGCCCACATCGAAGGGCAGGCGGGTCCCGTTCTCGGCAATGAGTACTGCTGGCAGCTGCTTTCCATGTCTCACAGACAGCTCGTAGTAGACGTTGGCGTTGCCTTCGGTCAGGTCAGCCACGACCATCTTGGCTTTCAGGCAATGCTCAACGATCTGCGAGGTGATCTGGCCAGGCTCATCGACATCGTCGGCACGCCGGGTTTCCAGTCCGTGGGCTTCCCCCGCCTCTCGCACGATGAGATCCCTTACTCCGTCGGAGCGCTTGCGAATATCGGATTCGTCGGGCCCGATTGGGGCGATGAAAAAACACTCTTTCTCGAAGTCGACCGGCATGCGCCTAAGCCTATCCAGTGAGATCAGGCCAGTAGTCCAAACCCCCGGGAGGACCGCGCTTCGAGGTTAAAGTCGAGGCGCTAGGGGACTGCAGTCGCCTCGGTCTCTACGCCGCCGCCCTTTCCGCCCGCGCCGCGGCCGGCGGCTGGGCCCTCGTCGCCTCCTAGGCGGTGGGCCAGGTAGACGGGGATGATCGAGATCAGGATCACGATCACCGCTACGGCGTTGACTATGGGTAGTTCGCGGGGGCGGAAGAGGTTGGAGAAGATCCAGATCGGCAGGGTCTGTTCGCCGGCGCCGATCGTGAAGTTGGTGACGATGATCTCGTCGAAGGAGAGGGCGAAGGCGAGCAGGCCGCCGGCTATGAGGGCGCTTTTCATCCCCGGGAAGGTGACGTAGCGGAAGGTCTGCCAAGTGTGGGCGCCGAGGTCGGCCGAGGCCTCCTCGAAGGAGCCGGAGAGGCGGCGCAGGCGGGCAACCGAGTTGTTGTAGACGACGACGATGCAGAAGGTGGCGTGGCCGACGATCACCGTGAAGAGGCTGAGCGGCACGTCGAGGACCTGGGTGAAGGTGTTGCTGATCGCGACGCCGGTGACGATCCCCGGCAGGGCGATCGGCAGGATCACCAAGAAGGAGATGGTCTCCCGCCCGAAGAAGCGGTGCCGCGCCACTGCCAGCGAGGCCAGGGTGCCGAGCACCAGGGCGATCGCGGTCGCCGCCACGCCCGCCTTCAGCGAGGTGAAGAACGCTTCCCTTGCCGCCTCGTTGCTGAACGCCTGGTCGAACCAGTGGGTGGTGTAGCTGGGCGGCGGCCACTCGAGGATCTTGCTCGAGTTGAAGGCATAGATGAAGATGATGATCAGCGGGATGTAGATGAAGGCCAGCCCGACCGCGACGGCGATCCGCAGCAGCATCCGCGAGCGCTTCGAGAGTCTCATCGCGGTCCCCTAGACATGCTCGAACGCTCCCAGTCTTCGGGCGACCAGCAGGTAGGCGATCATCACCACGATCGGGACCATCGCCAGGGCCGCGGCGAAGGGCTGGTTGTTGGCGACGTTGCTGAAGATGACGTTGCCGATGAACTGGTCATTGGAGACCAGGCGCGGGGTGATGTAGTCGCCGAGGGTCAGCGAGAAGGTGAAGATCGAGCCGGCGACGACGGCCGGGAAGCTGAGCGGCAGGATCACCCGCCGGAAGGTGGTGAAGGGGGAGGCGCCGAGATCCTCGGAGGCGCTGATCAGCGAGTTGGGGATCCGCTCCAGCCCGGCGTAGATCGGCAGGATCATGTACGGCAGCCAGAGGTAGCTGAAGACCAGCCAGACCGCGGTGGTGCCGTAGCCCGGCCCGTGCAGCCCGATCGGTTCCAGCGCCCAATTGATCGCCCCGTTGGCCGACAGCAGCGTCCGCCAGGCGTAGACCTTGACCAGGTAGCTCGACCAGAGCGGCAGCAGGATCGCGATCACCAGCAGCGCCTTGCCGCGGCGGCTCGCCAGCTTCGCCATGTAGAAGGCGATCGGGAAGGCGATGATCGCGTCGGTGATCGTCACCAGCAGTGCGGTTCGGACCGTCCGCCAGACGATGTCGCGGTAGACCGGTTCCTGAACCAGCGTTTCGAAGTTTTCGAGGGTGAAGTTCTTTTCGGTCAGCCCGCTGAGCGGGTCGACCGACCAGAAGGCGGCGACCAGCAGCAGGGCCAGCGAGCCCAGGTAGCCGATCACCAACCAGCCGACCGGGCCGGCCAGCAGCGCCCCTACCTGCAGGCGCCGGCGGCCGTGGAGGAGGTCGGCCAGCCTGTGGCCGACCGACCTCCTCTCCGCGACCGCTTCAGATGCCATCGATCAGACCGTCGTCAGCCTTTGATCGACGTCCAGGCTTTGACCCAGTCGTTGTAGTCCATGCAGTCTTCCTCGCCGTTGCCACAGTCGGCAAGCGGGGTTTCCCAGTAGTAGACCCGCTCCCAGAACTGCGGTTCTTCGGCGTGGTATTCGGCACAGAAATTCTTGTTTTCGGTCTCTTTGCAGGCCAGTTCCTGCGCGGGCGCCTCGCCGAACCATTCCGCCACTTCGGCGTTCACTTTCGGTTCGATGATCCAGTTCATCCACTCGTACATGCAGTTGGGATGTTTGGCGTCCTTGGCGATCATCCAGGTGTCCGACCAACCGGTCGCGCCCTCTTTCGGCAGGAAGCCCTGGCTCGCCGGGCTGGCTTCGACCGCTACGCCTTCGCCTTTGAGGGCGAAGTACTGGTACTGCCAGGTGGTGCCGACGACGTTGTCGCCGTTGGCGAAGCCGGAGATCTGCTTGGCCGCTTCGCCCCAGTATTCGCCGACGTTGGGCTGCTGTTCTTTCATCAGGTCAACCGCCGCGTTGAACTGCTCTTCGTTCAGCTCGTAGGGGTTTTCGATCTCCAGATCGGGTTCGTGGGTCTTCAGGTAGACGGCCGCTTCGGCGATCGACATCGGATCGTCGTACTGGCTGATCTTGCCCTTGTATTTGGCCGCGACTTTGGGATCCATGGTCACGTTCCAGGAGTCCGGCGCCGGCGTCACGTCGTCCGGGTTCCACATCAACAGGTTGGCGCCGCGACCGTGCGGGATGCCGTAGTTGACCCCGTCGAAGGTGTTGTAGGGCTGGTCTTTGAGGTCGGCGAAGACCGTCTTGTAGTTGGAGACCAAGTCGGTGTTGACCGGGGCGACGAGGTCGGCGGCGACCAGCCGCGCGGTGGCGTTGCCGGAGGCGGAGACGCCGTCGTACTGGCCGGATTTCATCAGCTCGACCATTTCGTCCGAGGTGCCGGCTTCCTTGTTGTTCACCTTGCAGCCGGTTTTCTGTTCGAACGGTTTGCTCCAGCCGGGTTCGACGTAGCCGGCCCAGGAGACGAGCGAGACTTCGCCCTCCCCTTTGCCCACCTTCTGCAGTGCTTCATCGCTGCTGCCGCCGGTGGTCGAGTCGTCTCCGCCGCCACAGCCGGCGAGTACGAGCATGAAGACGACCAGGCCGGCGACGACGAGCCACGCCGTGCGGGCGGGGTTGCCATCCCTTTTACTCATGATGGTGCTACCTCCTGTTTGGTTGACTTCCCGCCGACGGCGGCCGCGTGCTCGGGACGCCACCCGACTAGGACTTCGTTTCCCTGCCCTGGCAACGCGCCCGAGGACGCGCTCTCCACGTTCTGTCTGACGAGCTGGAGCTTCTCCCCGGTGTCCAGCTGGACCGTGAAGCGGGTGACCGAGCCTGCGTAGGCGACGTCGACGACGTGCCCCTTCTCGGTGTGGAGGCCGTCGGCCGAGGCGCCGGGATCGAGCAGCTCGATCTTCTCGGGGCGGATCGTCATCCGCTCGCCGTCGCGCTCGATCAGGTTGGAGACGCCGACGAAACCGGCGACGAACTCGTTGGCCGGGCGCTCGTAGAGATCGAGCGGCGCGCTCACCTGCTCGATCCGCCCACCGTTGAAGACGGCGATCCGGTCGCTCATCGTCAGCGCCTCGTCCTGGTCGTGGGTGACGTAGACGAAGGTGATCCCGACCTCGCCCTGGATCGACTTCAGCTCGGTCTGCATCTCCTCGCGCAGCTTCAGGTCGAGGGCGCCGAGCGGCTCGTCGAGGAGCAGCACCTTGGGCCGGTTGACGATCGCCCGGGCCAGGGCGACCCGCTGGCGCTGGCCACCGGAGAGCTCGCCCGGCTTGCGCTCGGCGTAGCCGGGCAGGCGGACCATCTCCAGCGCTTGGTCGCGGCGCGTGGCCCGCTCGCCCTTGGCGACCCCGGCGACCTTCAGCCCGTAGGCGACGTTGTCGCCGACGCTCATGTGCGGGAACAGCGCGTAGTCCTGGAAGACGGTGTTGACCTTGCGGTCATACGGCGGGACGCCGCTGACGTCCTCGCCGGCCAGCTCGATGGTGCCGTCGGTCGGGTCCTCGAAGCCGGCGATCATCCGCAGCGTCGTCGTCTTCCCCGAGCCCGAGGGGCCGAGCATGGTGAAGAACTCCCCCTGCGCGATCTCCAGATCGATCCCAGCCACCGCGGCCACCTCGCCGTAGTACTTGCTGAGGCCGGTAAGACGGATGTCGGGAACCGAGGCGTCTATACGTGTGACGTTATCCGCGAAGGTGCGGATTGCAAGGCCAAACTAGCCCGCCAGGCTTAGCCGACTTGTACAGCTCGTCCTAGTACCCAGCGGGGTGACGGGCGAGGAAGCCGGCGCTGCTGCGCGATTCTTCGCGCCAGCGGGGGCCCGTTTCGCCGTTGGTGCTGCCGGAGGTGTCCCAGCGCCAGCCGGCGATCACGGCGTAGGCGTGGCCCGGGTTGGTGAAGACGGTGATCCAGCGACCTTCGCCTTCTTCACCCCACTTGGCCAGGGAGGTGGAGGGGAGGGGGCTGTCGAGGAATTCGCCGCCATGGAGGGCGTAGCTGACGGCGCCGGAGCAGTCGTAGCCCTTGTCCCACCAGCGGGCGTGGCCGCCGCCGAAGATGTACGGCTTGCTGCGGATCTTGTTGGCCGCGGCGATGACCGCCTTGACCTTGGCGGGAGCGCTCTTCGGCGGGATCAGCATCCCGTTGTCGAGCAGCTTCGCTTTCGCGGTCGGCGTGCAGACGTCGACTTCGGCCGGCGACATGCCGCCGGTGGTGCAGCGGGCCGAAGCGGCGCCCGGTGCGATCAAAGCGGTGGCGACGAGCGCGACTACAAACGCAAGCCCAGCCAACCTGAAGTTGTGACGCAAACCGATTCTCCTTCGTCGGCCTACGGGGTTAGCTGTCGGGCTAGCGCGAAAGGAGCTTGCGCCCCCGCCTGAATGGCGGGCTCGCCCCGAAAACGTGGTTCCCCCGTTCCCCAAACGCTCTTTGCGCCAGGGATTCGGCGTTTCGGTGATCGAACGCGGGCAGTGTAGACGATCGGCCGGCGTTCTGCTCATGAAACGTAAATATTTGGTCGAGATTCCCTCTCCCATGAGGGTTCTGTTCGACGCCTCGCCTATAAGCTTGCGCCCTGGGATGAACCTTTCGGGCAAAAAAGCGCTGCTAACCGGGGCAACCGGAGGGCTCGGCCGGGCGATCGCCAGGTCGCTGGCCGAGCGCGGGGCGCGGGTCGCGCTCAGCGCCCGCAACCGTGAGGCGCTGGAAGCGCTCGCCGCCGAACTGCCCGGCGCGAGCCACTCCGTCCTGCCTTCCGACCTGGCCGAGCCCGACGCCGCCGAGCGCCTCGCCGCCGAGGCCGCCGGCACCGAGATCCTCGTCGCCAACGCCGGCCTGCCCGGGGCCGGAAAGCTGGACGAGTTCAGCGCCGAGGAGGTGAAGCGCGCCCTGCGGGTCAACCTCGAGGCGCCGATGCTCCTCGCCCGCGCCCTCTACCCGGCGATGCTGGAGGCCGGCAGCGGCAGCCTCGTCTTCGTCGCCTCGCTCTCCGGCAAGGCGGCCAGTCCCCGCAGCAGCGTCTACAACGCGACCAAGTTCGGGCTGCGGGGCTTCGCCCTCGGCCTGCGCGCCGACCTCGGACCGCGCGGCGTCGGCGTCTCCATCGTCTCCCCGGGCTTCATCCGCGAAGCCGGGATGTTCGCCGACGCCGGCGCCAAGCCACCACCGGGAATGGGCACCTCCACTCCGGAGGAGGTGGGTGCCGCCACCGTCAAGGCAATCGAGAAGAACAAGGTCGAGGTGACCATCGCCCCGCTCACGCAACGCGCGGGCGCGCATCTGGCCCTGGTCAGCCCGTCCCTGAGCGTCAAAGTCCAGAGCGGTTCAGCTGGCCAAAAGGCCGCCAAAGACATCGCCTCGGGCCACTCGCCCGACAAGCGCTGAGCTACGCACAGCCGACGCGCGCTTTTCCTTAGACTCGATTTCGTGAGCAGCGATTCCTTCGGCGCCCGTTCGACCCTCCAGTTAGGGGGGAGGGAGTTCGAGATCTTCCGGCTGGACGCTCTGCAGGAGCGTTTCGACGTCGCCCGGCTGCCCTACTCGATCAAGGTGCTGCTGGAGAACGTGTTGCGCCTGGAGGACGGCGTCTCGGTCAGCGCCGCCGACGTCGAGGCGATCGCCTCCTGGGACGCTGCCGCCGAGCCCAGCGTCGAGATTCCCTTCCAGCCCGCCCGCGTCCTGATGCAGGACTTCACCGGCGTCCCCGCCGTCGTCGACCTGGCGGCGATGCGCGACGCGATGGAGGAGATCGGCGGCGACCCGGCCGCGATCAACCCGCTGGTCGACGTCGACCTGGTGATCGACCACTCGGTCCAGGTCGACGCCTTCGGCAACGAGCGCGCCTTCGCGGTCAACGCCGAGCACGACTTCAAACGCAACCTCGAGCGCTACTCGTTCCTCAAATGGGGGCAGAAGTCGTTCGACAACTTCCGCGTCGTCCCGCCGGCGACCGGCATCTGCCACCAGGTCAACCTCGAGTACCTCTCGCAGGTCGTCTACAGCCGCGAGAACGGCGGCGTCCTCCAGGCCTACCCCGACACCCTGGTCGGCACCGACTCGCACACGACGATGGTCAACGGCCTCGGCGTCCTCGGCTGGGGCGTGGGCGGGATCGAGGCCGAGGCGGCGATGCTGGGCCAGCCGATCTCGATGCTGCTGCCGCAGGTGGTCGGCTTCAAGCTCTCCGGCGAGCTGCCCGAGGGCGCGACCGCGACCGACCTGGTCCTCACCGTGACCGAGATGCTGCGCGAGCGCGGCGTCGTCTCCAAGTTCGTCGAGTTCTTCGGCCCCGGCCTGCCGACCCTCGGCCTCGCCGACCGCGCCACCCTCGGCAACATGTCGCCGGAGTTCGGCTCGACCTGCGCGATCTTCCCGGTCGACGCCGAGACCCTGCGCTATCTCGACCTCACCGGCCGCCCGACCGAGACGATCGAGCTGGTCGACGCCTACGCCCGCGAGCAGGGGATGTTCGCCGACGGGAGCGGCGAGGACCCGGTCTTCTCCGACCTGCTGGAGCTCGACCTCGGCGACGTCGTCCCCAGTCTCGCCGGGCCGAAACGGCCGCAGGACCGGGTGCCGCTCTCCGAGGCCAAAGAGTCCTTCCTCGAGGTGATGTCCGAGTTCGACCCGGAGGCCGCCGGGCTCGACGAGGCGATCGAGGAGTCGTTCCCGGCGTCCGACCCGCCAGCCGAGGACCACGATGATGGCGCCGCCAGCAAACCGCGCCCCGCGGTGAGCGGCACGGCGGTCGACACCACTCGCAGCCACGACGCGATCGCGGTCACCCTCGCCGACGGCACCGAGGTCGAGCTCGACCACGGCCACGTCGTCATCGCGGCGATCACCAGCTGCACCAACACCTCCAACCCGAGCGTGATGGTCGGT
Organism: Solirubrobacterales bacterium; assembly: GCA_044865945.1. Lineage (GTDB taxonomy): Bacteria > Actinomycetota > Thermoleophilia > Solirubrobacterales > 70-9 > VAYN01. Next base: position 14,535 of record JBIOTO010000066.1, on the reverse strand, counting down.
GCCGGCCTGCTCGCCCGCAACGCGGTCCAGCGCGGCCTCAAGCGCCAGCCCTGGGTCAAGACCTCGCTGGCGCCGGGCTCGACGGTCGTCACCGACTATCTCGAGCGCGCCGGCCTGACCGAGTACCTCGACGCCCTCCAGTTCAACCTCGTCGGCTACGGCTGCACCACCTGCATCGGCAACTCCGGCCCGCTGGCGCCGGAGATCTCCGCCGCGATCGCCGAGAAGGACCTGGCGGTCTGCGCGGTCCTCTCCGGCAACCGCAACTTCGAGGGCCGGATCAACCAGGACGTGAAGGCCAACTACCTGGCCAGCCCGCCGCTGGTCGTCGCCTACGCCCTCGCCGGCCGCATGGACATCGACCTGGCGACCGAGCCGCTGGGCGAGGGCTCCGACGGCGAGCCCGTCTACCTGAAGGACGTCTGGCCCAGCGCCGAGGAGATCAAGCAGGTGGTTGGCGCCTCGGTCAAGTCCGAGATGTTCGAGCGCAACTACGCCGGGGTCTTCAGCGGTGACGAGATGTGGAACGCGGTCGAGGTTCCCGCCGGCGACCGCTACACCTGGCCCGACTCCACCTACGTCCGCCGTCCCAGCTTCTTCGAAGACATGCCCGCCGAGGCGCCCGGCGTTTCCCCAATCGCGGGTGCCCGCGCCCTGGCCCTGCTCGGCGACTCGATCACCACCGACCACATCTCGCCCGCCGGGGCGATCAAGAAGGAAAGCCCCGCTGGCCATTGGCTGATGGACCAGGGGGTCGAGCCGGGCGAGTTCAACTCCTACGGCTCCCGCCGCGGCAACCACGAGGTGATGATCCGCGGCACCTTCGCCAACATCCGCCTCCGCAACCAGCTGGTCGAGCGCGCCGGCGGCTACACCCGTCACTTTCCCGACGGCGAGGAGACGACGATCTACGAGGCAGCGACGGCGTATGCCGCCGAGGGCGTCCCGCTGGTCGTCCTGGCCGGCAAGGAGTACGGCTCCGGCTCCTCCCGCGACTGGGCGGCGAAGGGGACGCGGCTGCTTGGGGTGCGGGCGGTGATCGCCGAGAGCTTCGAGCGCATCCACCGCTCCAACCTGATCGGGATGGGGGTGCTGCCGCTGCAATTCGCCGCCGGGGAGAGCGCCACCTCACTAGGCCTCACCGGCGCCGAGAGCTTCGACGTCGGCGACCTTCGAGACGGTGAGGCGAAGAAGGTGACCGTGACCGCGCGCGCCGACGACGGTGGAGAGAAAACCTTTGAGGTAACGGTCCGGCTCGACACGCCGAACGAGGTCACCTACTTCAAAAACACCGGTATCTTGCAGACCGTACTGCGCAAGCTCAAAGGGTAGGCGCAGCGGGGCCGCGGGAGGCAGGGGGGTCCGCGCGACCCACACTGCACCTGCGCGTCGGTAGCCAGGGAGGGATGCCGACGCGAGCCGTTCCCCCTGGCGGGACTGCCCTGAGGAACAGTCAGGGTCTAGCTATAGCGGCTGGACACCACTCGGTCAAGCGGAATCGAGCGCTTTAGCCCTGTTCTGGGGCGCTTTCGCGCGCGCTTCTTTGTAAACCCTGGTGTTCAGCGACTCCCCAGCCCCGGCGCTCGATCAGTTCGATCCCGATCACACTGCCCACCGGGCCGACCGGAGTGAGGGTCGCGGCGAGCAAGGTGTAAGGCGCCTCCTTGCGGATACACGCGATCCAGATCACCACGCAGAGAGCGATGAAGCCCAACCCGTGCGCCCAGCCGAAGAGCATCGTCTCGGTCTCGAACCCGGGCACCAGCCAGAAGAGAAGCAGGCCGCCGAAGATCGCCAACTCGATCCAGGAAAAGCGCTTCACCCAGACGAACAGCTCGCCCGGGACGGGCTTTTCGAACGGTTTGCGAGTCAACTCAGTTACCGGGGGTGAGCGCGGTGAGCACGATCCGTTCCTGCTCGCGCGCGTGGGCGCCGGAGTAACCCTCGCCCGTGCTGGCCCGGCCCTGGCGGCCGATGTAGGTCAGCTTGACCCCCTCGGGGAGGACGTCGGGCATCCGCCGCGACATCACCTTCCAGGCGCCCATGTTGCGCGGCTCCTCCTGGACCCAGGCGATCTCCTTCAGGTTCGGGTAGGAGGCGATCAGCCGCTCCAGGTGTTCGCGGGCGAAGGGGTAGAGCACCTCGACCCGGGCGATGGCGACGTTCTCGGCGCTGGCCCGGCGCTCGTTGCCGTCCATGTCGTAGTAGACCTTGCCGGTGCAGAGGACCAGGCGCTCGACCTTCTCGCGGCGCTCGCCGGCGGTCGGGTCGTCGAGGATGAATTGCAGTTCGCCGTCGGTCAGCTGCTCGAGCGTGGTGGCGGCCTTGTCGAGGCGCAGCAGCCCCTTCGGGGTGAAGACGATCAGCGGCCGCGGCTTCTTGATCAGCGCCTGGCGGCGCAGCAGGTGGAAGTACTGGGCGGCGGTGGTCGGGTAGGCGATGCGGATGTTGCCCTCGGCGCCGAGGGCGAGGAAGCGCTCGATCCGGGCGCTGGAGTGCTCCGGGCCCGAGCCCTCGTACCCGTGCGGCAGCAGCAGGGTGAGGCGGGTCTGCTGGCCCCACTTCGACTCGCCGGAGACGATGAAGCTGTCGATGATCACCTGGCCGGCGTTGGCGAAGTCGCCGAACTGCGCCTCCCAGAGGACCAGCGCGCTCGGGCTCGCCGCCGAGTAGCCGTACTCGAAGCCGAGGCAGGCGGTCTCCGAGAGGGGGCTGTTGTAGAGCTCGAAGGGGGCGGAGGCGTCCTCCAGGTGCCGCATCGGCGTGTACTCGAGGCCGGTGTTCTCGTCGTGGAGGACGAGGTGGCGGTGGGAAAAGGTGCCGCGCTCGGTGTCCTGGCCGGTGAGGCGGATGTGGACCCCCTCGGTCAGCAACGAGCCGAAGGCCAGCGCCTCGGCCTGGCCGAAGTCGATTCCGCCGCTCTCCAGCGCCTCGGTCCGCTTCGACAGCGGGCGGCGCAGCTTGCGGTGGACGTTGAAGCCCTCCGGCGTCTTCAGCAGCGCCTCGTTGATCGCCCGCAGCTTGCCGGCCTCGACCGCGGTGTGGACCGGCGGGCTGGCGGTGCGGTCGAGCAGTTCGCCGGTCTGAGTGGTCACGCCGGTGACGGTCGGGTCCTCGTACTCGCCCGCCTCCATCTTCTCCCGCAGCCCTTTCAGCGCCCCGGACATCTCGGCGTGGCGCTCGTCGGAGACCTTGCCGACCTCCTCGGCCGAGACGGTGCCCTCGCCGATCAGCTTCTCGGCGTAGATCTCCGAGACCGGCGGGTGGGCCTTGATCTTCGCCGCCATCGTCGGCTGCGTGTAGGCGGGCTCGTCGGTCTCGTTGTGGCCGAAGCGGCGGTAGCCGATCACGTCGATGACGACGTCGCGGCACCAGCGCTCGCGGTAGGCCATCGCCAGCCGCACCGCGTCGACGCAGGCCTCGACGTCGTCGGCGTTGACGTGGATGATCGGCACGTTGAACCCCTTCGCCATGTCGGCGGCGTAGGGGGTCGAGCGGGCGTCCGAGGGGTCGGTGGTGAAGCCGACCTGGTTGTTCTGGATGACGTGGACGGTGCCGCCGGTGGTGTAGCCGGGCAGCGCCTGCAGGTTGAGCGTCTCAGCGACCACGCCCTGGGCGGGGAAGGCGGCGTCGCCGTGGAGCAGCACCGGCACCGCCCGCTTGAAGTCGTGCGAGAGCTCGGGCCCGTCGAAGTCCTGCTGCAGGAAGCGGGTGCCGCCGGTGACCACCGGGTCGACGAACTCGAGGTGGCTGGGGTTCGGGTAGAGCCGGACCGAGATTTTGTTGCCCTCGGCGGTCTCGTAGACCCCGCGGTGGCCGTAGTGGTACTTGACGTCGCCGGTGCCGCCGTGGGGGATCGAGGCGACCGCCTTGACCGCGTCGATCTGCTTTGAGCCCTCGAACTCGGCGAGGATCGACTCGACCGAGCGGCCGAGGTTGTGGGCCAGCACGCTGAGGCGGCCGCGGTGGGCCATCCCGAAGACGACCTCCTCGGCGCCGGCGCGCTGGGAGAGGGTGACGGCTTCGTCGAGCATCGGCACGACCACGTCGAGCCCCTCGATCGAGAACATCTTCTGACCCAAATACGCTTTCTCGAGGAAGCGCTCGAACTGGAAGACGTCGATCAGCCGGTTCAGCAGGCGTTTTTTCTCGGAGTCGGTGAGCGGCTGGCGGTGGGCGCCGGTCTCGATCATCTCCCGCAGCCAGATCCGCTGCTGGTGGGAGGAGAGGTGCTCGACCTGGTAGCCGATCGTGCCGCAGTAGGCGTCGCGCATCCGGGGCAGCGCCTCCAGCAGGGTTTCGCCGGGGACGCCGATGCGGAGGATCGAGGCCGGGATCCGGGCCATCAGCTCCGGGGTGAGGTTGACGTTCTCGGGTTGCAGCGCCGGGTCGCCCTTCGGCTCGGAGCCGAGCGGGTCGAGGTGGGCGGCGAGGTGGCCGTGGGTGCGGTAGGCCTTCAGCAGCGAGGTCGCCGCCTGCACCGCCTGCAGCAGCTCTTCGTCGATCTGGTCCGGGGCGCTGCTCGGTTCGGCGCTCGGGGCGCCGACGCTGAGCGGTGCCGGCGAGGCCGAGGCGGGGTGGGCGTTGCTGACCAGCGAGGCCTCGAAGCCGAGGTCGGCGGCGACCGACTCGTAGAACCCGTCCTCGCCCTGCAGCAGTTCCTCGACCCGGCGCAGGAAGGCCCCCGACTCGGCGCCCTGGATGACCCGGTGGTCGTAGGTCGAGGTCAGGGTCATCACTTTGCTGACTCCGAGCTGCTTGATTCGTTCCGGCGAGGCATGGCGCCACTCCGGCGGGTAGGCGATCGAGCCGGTGGCGATGATCGCGCTCTGGCCGCTCAGCAGCCGCGGCACCGAGGCCATCGTCCCGATCCCGCCCGGGTTGGTGAGGCTGATGTTGGTGCCCTGGAAGTCGTCGGCGGAGAGCTTGTTCTCGCGCGTCTTCGCGATCAGCTCTTCGTAGTTGGAGTGGAAGCCGGTGAAGTCGAGCCCGTCGGCGCCCTTGATCGCCGGGACCATGAGGCTGTGGGAGCCGTCCTTTTTTTCCACGTCGACGGCGATCCCGAGGTTGACCGGGCTGCCCTCGATCACGAACGGCTTGCCGTCTTCTTCGGCGAAGACGCGGACCATCACCGGCAGGTCCTTGGTCGCTTGCACGATCGCCCAGGCGATCAGGTGGGTGAAGGAGACCTTCAGCCCCCGGTCCTTAAGCACCGAGTTGATCGCCTTCCGTTTCGCGTCCAGCGTGTCAACGGCGATCGTCCGGAAAGACGTAGCCGTAGGCACAGCCCGGCTCTCATCCATCGCGGAGGCCAGCATCGCCGCCGCCCCCCGAAGCTGCTTCGCCTCACCCTTTACCGCAGCGGAGGCGCCATTCCCGCCTCCGTCAGCCGCGAGCACATCGTCTTTCGTCACCTTGGCGCCTGGTCCCGAGCCACTCACCGAACCAAGGTCGACCCCGGTCGCTTCGGCAACCCGACGGGCCACGGGCGTCGCGCGGACCCCATCCGCCCCGTTGCCTGATCCACCGTTGGCGCCACTGCTGTTTCCAGCCGTATCTGGCGCGGGTGGCGACGATGCGGGACCGTCGCCGGTAGGCGACGGGGACGTATCGGAGACAGGACCCGCGCCCCCGCCACCCTGGTCCTGCCCTGCATCGCCACCAGCCTCCATCTCAGCCAGCGGCTGCCCAACAGGAACCTCGTCGTCGACCTGCGCAATCAGCTTGGTAATGACCCCGTCAGCCGGCGCCGGCACCTCAGCATCGACCTTGTCAGTCGAAACCTCGACGACGGTGTCGCCCTCCTTGACGGCGTCGCCCTCGGCCACGTGCCATTCGAGCACGATGCCCTCGGTCACCGACTCGCCCATCTCGGGCATCGTGATCTGCACGGTGGCCGTCTCTGGCATATCTGGGCTCAGTCTAAGGAAAGAAGTTTGCGGGCAGCGCCATCGAGATACCCTGCAAGCCAATGAGTTACTTCGTCACCGGCGCAACCGGGTTCATCGGCCGCAATCTGGTCCAGAAACTGCTGCAGCGGGAGGGCACGATCTACGCCCTGGTGCGGGCCGGGTCGCGCGGCCGCCTGGAGGAGCTGCGGACCAGCTTTGGCGCCGACGGCGCCCGCATCGTCCCGGTCACCGGCGACCTCTCCCAGGACGGGCTGGGGGTCTCCGAGGAGGACCTGGTGGAGATGCGGGGGAGCATCGACCACTTCTTCCACCTGGCGGCGGTCTACGACCTGACCGCCGACGCCGATACGCAGGAGGTGGCCAACGTCGAGGGCACGCGTCACGCGATCGAGCTCGCCGGCGCGGTCGAGGCCGGCTGCTTCCACCAGGTCAGCTCGATCGCCGCCGCCGGGCTCTACCGGGGCGAGTGGACCGAGGAGATGTTCGAGGAGGCCGAACGGCTCGACAACAACCCCTACTTCCGCACCAAGCACGAGTCCGAGCGGCTGGTCCGCGACGAGTGCTCCCGGCCATGGCGGGTCTACCGGCCGGGGATCGTGGTCGGCGACTCGCGCACCGGCGAGATCGACAAGATCGACGGCCCCTACTACTTCTTCAAGAGCCTGCAGCGGCTGCGGCGGGTGGCTCCCTCCTGGTTGCCGGTGCTGGGGATCGAGGGCGGCGAGATCAACATCGTCCCGGTCGACTACGTCGCCGCGGCGATCGACCACATCGCCCACAAGCCGCGGCTGAACGGGCGCGCCTTCCACCTCACCGACCCCAACCCGCACACGGCGGGCGAGGTGATCAACATCTTCGCCAAGGCCGCCGACGCGCCGCGGATGGCCTACCGGCTCGACCCCGAGGTGACCGAGCCGGCGACCGGGGCGCTGCGGACGGCGCTGAAGCTGCTGCCACCGGCCAAGCGGGTCGCGAAGACGGCGCTCGACCAGCTGGGCCTGCCGGCCGAGCTGCTCACCTACGTCGACTACCCGACCACCTTCGACTCGACCCGGACCCAGAAGGCGCTGGAGGGCTCGGGGATCGAGGTGCCGCCGCTGGAGTCCTACGCGACGCGGGTCTGGGACTACTGGGAGCGCAACCTCGATCCCGACCTGTTCAAGGACCGCTCGCTCTCGGCCGCGGTGCGGGGCAAAATCGTCCTCATCACCGGGGCCTCGTCGGGGATCGGCAAAGCGACGGCGGTCAAGGTCGCCGACGCCGGCGCGACGGTGCTGCTGGTCGCCCGCTCGCTCGACAAGCTGGAGGAGACCAAGGAGGAGATCGTCGCTGGCGGGGGCGCCGCCCACATCCACCAGTGCGACCTCTCCGACATCGAGGACATCGAGCGGATGGCCGAGGAGGTGCTGGCCTACCACGGCCACGTCGACATCCTCGTCAACAACGCCGGCCGCTCGATCCGCCGCTCGATCTCGCTCTCCTACGACCGCTACCACGACTTCGAGCGCACGATCCAACTCAACTACCTGGGCGCGGTGCGGTTGATCCTGGCGCTGATGCCGGCGATGCGGGAGCGCAATGGCGGCCACATCATCAACATCAGCTCGATCGGGACGCAGACGAACCCGCCGCGCTTCTCGGCTTACGTCGCCTCCAAGGCCGCGCTCGACGCCTTCAGCCGGGTGATCGCCTCCGAGGTGGTCGAAGACGACGTCCACCTGACGACGATCCACATGCCGCTGGTGCGGACGCCGATGATCGCGCCGACGCGGATGTACGACATGTTCCCGGCGATCACGCCCGAGGAGGCGGCCGAGATGATCACCAAGGCGATGATCAAGCGGCCGAAGAAGGTCGCGACCCGCCTCGGCAACTTCGGCGAGCTGGTCTACGCGGTGGCGCCGAAGGCGAGCGACTCGCTGCTCAACACGGCCTACAAGCTGTTCCCGGATTCGCAGGCGGCGAAGGGGAAGAAAGAGGAGGCGCGGGACAAACCGCCCTCGACCGAGGCTGTGGCCTTTGCGCATTTGATGAAAGGCGTGCACTGGTAGACGCCGCCTGGGGCGGGCGCCGCTTGTCGGTGCGGCCACGGATCTCGTGGTTCCTTTGTCCTGTCATGGCGGACAAAGGAACCATGGGACCGAGGACTTCTCGCGGACACCTGTTTCGTGGTTCCTTAGTCCCGATATAGAGGACAAAGGAACCACGACTTCGGTGTAGCGTGCGGGCGATGGCGGAGCGGCGGCTGAAGCATTGGGGGTGGGGGTACGAGGACCAGGCTCCTACGGCCAATCAGCTTCGGGAGGCTGCGGAAGGGATCCGGGCTCGGTTTGGGTTCGGTGGCGAGGTTGAGAAGCCCGTGCCGCTGGAGGCGGTTGAGCTGCGGGAGGCTCGGCTGAAGAGGCCCGATGGGTTCGGGGATCTGTTTTCGGACGGGCACTACGAGCGGGTTTCGCACTCGCTGGGGAGTGCCTATCGGGATGTGGTGCGGGGGTTCTATGGGAAGTTCGAGAACCCGCCGGATCTGGTGGCGTTTCCGAAGGACGAGTCCGAGATCGAGACGGTGCTGAGCTGGGCCGAGGCCGAGGGAGCGGCGGTGATTCCGTTCGGCGGCGGCACCAGCGTCTGCGGCGGGGTCGAGCCACGGGTGGGGGAGCGGCCTTCGATTTCGCTGGACCTGCGGCGGCTGGACCGGGTGCTGGAGGTCGACGCGACCTCGCTGGCGGCGCGGATCCAGGCCGGCGCCACCGGTCCCGGCCTCGAGGACCAGCTGCGCGAGCACGGTCTTACCCTGCGCCACTTCCCGCAGTCGTTCGAGTACTCGACGCTCGGCGGCTGGGTCGCGACCAGGGCCGGCGGCCACTTCGCCACCCTGGAGACGCACATCGATGACCTGGTCGAGTCGGCGCGGGCGATCACCCCGCGGGGGACCTGGGAGAGCCGGCGCCTGCCGGCTTCGGGTGCCGGACCCTCACCGGACCGGATGCTGATCGGCTCTGAGGGGACCCTCGGCGTGATCGCCGAGGCCTGGCTGCGGGTCCGGCCGCGGCCGCGGTTCAAGTCTTCGACCAGCGTCGCCTTCGACGACTTCGGCGTCGCCGCCGGCGCGGTTCGCGCCCTTGCCCAGTCCGGTCTGCACCCCGCGAACTGCCGCCTCCTCGACGCCAGCGAGGCCGAGCTGACCGGGGCCGGCGACGGCAGCGCCAACCTGCTGATCCTCGGCTTCGAGTCCGCCGACGTCCCGGTGGACGCCTGGATGGACGCGGCGCTGGAGATCGCCCGCGACCACGGCGGCACCCCCGGCGAGGTCCGCACCTCTGGCGACGCCGGAGACGCGGTCGGCCAGTGGCGCGGCGCCTTCCTCCTGGCGCCCTACCTGCGCGACACCTTCGTCGCCTGCGGCGTCCTCTCCGAGACCTTCGAGACGGCGATCACCTGGGACCGCTTCGAGGAGTTCCACGCGACGGTGATGGAGACCACCCGGCGCGCCGTCGCCGAGGCCAGCGGCGTCGCCGCCGACGGTCCCGGCGCCCCCAGGGTCAGCTGCCGCTTCACCCACGTCTACCCCGACGGCGTCGCGCCCTACTTCACCGTCATCGCCCCAGCCGTCCGCGGCGGCGAGGTCGAGCAATGGGACGAGGTCAAGGCCGCCGCCTCCGAGGCCCTTATCGACGCCGGCGGCACGATCACCCACCACCACGCCGTCGGCCGCGACCACCGCCCCTGGTACGACCAGCAGCGCCCGGCACCCTTCGCCGCCGCCCTCCGCGCCGCCAAGACCGAGCTCGATCCCGCGGGGATGCTGAATCCAGGCGTGCTGATCGACCCGGCGTAGTTACGCTTTGAGGCGATGCAAGAGAGGTGGTACGACGAGCAGAAGGGTTGCCGCGATCAGTTACGCAGTGATGGTCGCCGATCCCTGTCCGTGAACCTCGCCGAAGGACTGGCCCTCAGCGAATTCCTGTCTGCCATTCCCGGTGTGGAATATCTGTCGGTTGAAGAGGCCCGGAAACTGTTCCGCGCCGCCCAAATGATCGCTTCACCCGAGGGTTGACCCCGCTCGTCGCTACCCTTTCGCGACCCGCATTCCCGGTCGGGCAGCCAGATACGGCGCCTGGACCGTTCTCCCGCGATGGAAACGATCACCTCCGAACAGCCCGCCGTGCCGGCTGAGCCCGCTCAGCCCGAGCAGGAGCCCGTGGTGCCGCGCCGCTCGCCGCTGCGGGCCGCGATCAAGACCGGGCGCCCGAAGGAGTGGATCAAAAACGTCTTCGTGTTCGCCGGCCTGCTCTTCTCGGGCAAGTTCACCGAGGGCCACGCGATTGCCGAGGCCACGATCACCTTCGTCGCCTTCTGCCTGGTCTCCAGCGCCGGCTACTTCCTCAATGACCTGATCGACGTCGAGCTCGACCGCAAGCACCCGAAGAAGCGCTTCCGCCCGCTGGCGGCCGGCGAGCTCTCCGAGCGGACGGCGATGACGATTGCCCCAGTCCTCGCCGTCATCGCGATCGCCCTCGCCTTTGGCGCCGTCAACTGGGAAGTGGGCCTGATGGTCGTCGGCTATGGCGTCGCCCAGACCGCCTACAGCCTCGGCCTCAAGCAGATCGTAATCATCGACGTGATGACGCTGGCGGGCCTGTTCATCCTCCGCGTTGCCGCCGGCGCCAGCGCCGTCGACGCCCACGCCTCCGAATGGCTGATCCTCTGCACCGGCATGCTCGCCGCCTTCCTCGGCTTCACCAAGCGCCGCCAGGAGGCGGTCTCCGAGCTGCACGAGGGGACCTCGACCCGGCCGGTCCTCGAGCACTACTCCCTGCCCTTCCTAGACCAGATGGTCTCCCTGGTCACCACCGGCACGGTGCTCAGCTACGCGATCTACACCGTCAACTCACCCCTGATCGGCAGCCAGATGATGCTCACCATCCCGCCGGTCGTCTACGGAATCTTCCGCTACCTCTACCTGATCTACGACCGCTCCGACGACCGCTCAATGGCCCAGATAGTCGCCGGCGACCGCGGCATTCAAGCGGCGGGTGCAGCATTCGCGGTGATCGCGTTTTTGTTGCTGTACGTGTTCAACTGATCTCGACGACGGATGCCTTAAGTACGCTCGCCGGGTGAAACTTCCGGGTGATTACTGGGCGTCATATGAGCACACGGTCAGCGATCTGAAGGAGTATGTCGAGGCCGTTCAGCTCATATCAGCCTATGAGGCAACCACCGGTAGTCGTTTTGCCTGGCGGGGGGCAGCTGGAGCTGATTGGGCGCTCCACTCTTCGCTGTTCAGGGCTTACGAAGCCGCCAAGAAAAAAACTCCCACTGAGGTTCAGCTGCAGAGGCTCGAGAACGAAATTCTCGAAGAAGCCCGCCAGTGGTCTTTGGATTGGCACGAGTCGGGGGGCAGGCTCTCTGCGCTGGAGCTCCTGGCAGCGCTCCAGCATTTCGAAGCGCCGACTCGCATGTTGGACTTTACTTTCAACGCCCTAGTTGCGCTGTGGTTTGCCGTTGAGAAGTTCGAGGAAATCGACGGTCGTGTTTTTGCTGTCAATGTTTCGGATCGGCTGGTCTCTCGTGACGACGCCCTTCGGACCGATCCATGGTGGGTCAGTGACAAGCCGGAGGAATGGAAAGCTCGCTCATGGGCCTGGAAGCCACCCCCCTTTGTTGCTCGAATTGTCAGGCAGGACGGCTGCTTTTTGATGGGAGGAGTTCCCTCGACCGAGGTGCCTCGAAATGTCCTGGTCGGGAATGGATGGGAGATGCTTCACGCGGCCGAGGTTCGCCAGTGCATGTCTCTCCCGTTTCAGTTGATCAATTTCGAACAGGCACAGGCTGCTGCGCGAGGGCAGCGCCTTCGAGGACGTGCGCCAAAAACCAAGGCCTTCACGCTCCGGGTGAGGGATAAGGAAAAGATCAGGGTTGAGTTGGAAAGAGGATTCGCCTATTCCCATGCCTCTATCTACCCAGACTTTCCAGGATTTGCTTTATTCGCGAAAACGATCCCGCGAAAGCCCTAGGCGAGCCCAACCTCGGGCGGCACACCCTCCATCAGGTAGAACCTCGCCCGTCCCAGCTCCTCGCCGTTGACTTGGACCACTGCCGCGTGGGGACCCGCCGTCTCGAAGGCCGCCGTGGCGGCTATTGACATGACCAAGCGTTGCTCTTGGCCTTCGGGGAGGCCTGGGGGGCGGCCGGTCTCGAAGTTGGCGGTGAGGCCCTCTCCCAGCTCGTTGCCGTCGGGGTCTTGGACGGTGACTATTAGCTCGTGGGGGCTGTTGGTCTCGTGCCAGGCTACGTCGATGCCGAGGCCGATGGAGAAGGACCACTCGGCGGGCAGCTCCGGGAGGCGGAGGACGTTCCAGCCGCCTCCGGTTAGGTAGAGCTTGCCGTTGACGGCCTCGCTGTGGTCGCAGAGGAGGAGGAAGCCGATGTTCACGGTGCCTCGCCCTCGGCGTAGGGGATGACGGGAAGGTCGGAGCGGAGTTCGATCTTGCCGCCCTTGGTGAACTGGACGTCGATCGTCTCGTTCTTGCGGTAGGTGCCCCAGAGGCCGAGGTACATCGCAAGCCAGCGGCTCGTCCCGACCTTCTCCTTGACGATCGGCCGGCCGAAGTCGATCACGCCGGCTTCGATCCGGTAGCTGCCCTTCGGCTGCTCGACCCCGTTGATGAAGACGGTGAACGGCGGTTCGGCGCCGGCCGGCAGCTTCACGCGCTCGCCGGCGGCATAGCTGCCCTTGGGGATCTCGGTCTCGGTCTTGCTCATCTTTCTTCTGCCTCAAGAGTCTCGCGTACGAGGTCGAACGGCGTGTCGTGGTCGGTCGGGTCCAGCTCCTCCCGGCCTACCCCGCCCCGGAAGGGGACGAACGTGCCGTCGCCGCGCACGTCGACTCCAGCGACCGACTTCTTGAAGAAGCGGCCGCTGCTGAGCTGCAGGCGGGCGTGGACCTGATCGCGGGGCTCGAAGTCCCGCACGGCGCTGACCGGCCGCACCGGCCCCTCGCTGCGGATTGCCAGCGCCCGCTCGCGCATCGCCGCCACCGCCTCGCCGAGATCGTCGAAAGTCTCATGGTCGACCTCTGAGCCATGGCGCACGGTCAGCTTCCAGCTGGTCACAGAGGCGAGGCTAACTCTTGCGGGTTCCGGTGTGCCTTATCCCCCGCATAGAGGGGATAAGGCACACCGCTGCGCAGTGCTACATCTCGGGCGGCAGCAGCACGCGGTTGATCGCGTGGACGATCCCGTTGCTGCAGCGGATGTCGGTTTTGGTGATCTTCGCGTCGTTGACGAAGGCGCTTTTGCCGCGGACGGAGAAGGTCACCTTCGACCCCTCGGCGGTCGTCGCCGATTTCGTTTTCAGCACCTTGCTCGCCGGCACTTTGCCGGGCAGCACGTGGTACAGCAGCACCTTCCTCAGCATCGCCTTGTCTGACGCCAGGTCGTCCAGCGTCTTTTTCGGCACCTTGGCGAAGGCGGCGTTGGTCGGGGCGAAGACGGTGTAGTTCGTCGTGCCCGAGAGGGTGCCGACCAGGCCCGCCTTCTTCACCAGGGAGACAAGGGTCGAGAACTGCGGTGCCCCGGCCGCCGTTTCGACGATGTCCTTCTGTGGAGCCGCCGAGGCGCTGCCTGCGGGAAGGGCGAGCACAGCCGTTGCGGCGGCAAGGACGAGGAGTCGCTTGAGCATGGATCTACCTCCTTGGATAAGGGAGTTTTTCCTTTCGCCCCCTCGATACGGGAGGGCCGCTCGATCGGTTGCCTCGCGGCGAAGTCTTTAGCTGGCGCTCAGGCGCCGCGCCGAGGCCGTTTTGGGCGCCGCGCCGGCGGGCCGACGATTTTCTCCGGCCCCTCGCGATCGTCCATCGGCACGTACTCGAGCTCGCGCTCGCCGGTGTAGATCTGCCGCGGCCGGGCGATTTTCTTCTCCGGGTCTTCCTGCATCTCCATCCACTGGGCGACCCAGCCGGCGGTGCGGGGGATGGCGAAGATGACCGTGAACATGTCGGTCGGGATGTCCATCGCCTCGTAGATGATCCCCGAGTAGAAGTCGACGTTCGGGTAGAGCTTGCGCGAGGTGAAGTACTCGTCGTCGAGCGCCCGCTTCTCCAGCTCCTGCGCGATCTCGACCAGCGGGTTGTACTCGGTCGCTTCGAAGACCGGCTCGATGTACTGCTGGATGATCCGCGCCCGCGGGTCGTAGTTTTTGTAGACCCGGTGGCCGAAGCCCATCAGTTTCTCCTCGCGCTGCTTCACCCGCTCGAGGAAGTCGGGGATGTTCTCCGGCGACTCGATCCGCCGCAGCATCCGCAGCACCGCCTCGTTGGCGCCGCCGTGCAGCGGCCCGTAGAGCGCCGCCACCCCGGCCGCGACCGCCGAGTAGGGGTCGACGTCGGAGGACCCGACCCCGCGCACGGCGCTGGTCGAGCAGTTCTGTTCGTGGTCGGCGTGGAGGATGAAGAGCACGTCGAGGGCTTTGGTCAGTGCCTCCTTGGGGATGTGCCGGTCTTCGGTCTTCTTGAAGACCATCGAGAGGAAGTTCTCGGCGAAGCTGAGCTCGTTGTCCGGGTAGACGTAGGGCAGGCCCATGTTGTGCCGGTAGGAGAAGGCGGCGAGGGTCGGCACCTTGG
>JBIOTO010000065.1:0-4011 GCA_044865945.1 Solirubrobacterales bacterium | reverse complement strand
CCCCCCCCCCCCCCCCCCCCCCCCACCCTCCCCACCCACCCAGAAGCACGGCGGACGCCTTCTATAGAGTCCCGCGCGATGAGTCCTTTGGTGCCGATGGTGGTTGAGCAGACTTCTCGCGGCGAGCGGGCGTTTGACATCTACTCGCGTTTGCTGGGCGAGCGGATCGTGTTCCTTGGCACGCCGGTTACCGAGGACATCGCCAACCTGATCGTTGCCCAGCTGCTGCACCTGGAGTCCGAGGATCCGGACAAGGACGTCAGCATCTACATCAACTCGCCCGGCGGCTCGGTCTATGCCGGGCTGGCGATCTACGACACGATGCAGTTCATCAAGCCCGACGTGCAGACGATCTGCGTTGGCGTCGCGATGAGCATGGGGGCGCTGCTGCTGAGCGGCGGCACGGCCGGCAAGCGGATGGCGCTGCCGAACTCGAAGATCCTCATCCACCAGGTTTCCGCCGGCTTCCAGGGCCAGGCGACCGACATCGAGATCCACGCCAAAGAGATCATCGACGTCCGCCGCCGCCTCGACGAGATCATCGCCAAACACACCGGTCAACCGTTCGACAAGGTCACCAAAGACACCGAGCGGGACTACTTCATGAGCGCGCAGGAGGCGAAGGAGTACAACATCGTCGACCGCGTCATCGAGCACCACTGAAGCGCGCCGCCGCTCTAGTTCTGGTCGGAATCGCGGCGCTCGCCGCGCCGGCGTCCGCCCAGATCGCCAGTCCCGGCGGCGGCACCTCCTATTACGGCCACGTCTTCCCGGTGGGGGCGGAGCACGGTGGGCGCGGGGCGATCGGGACCTACCACGCGCCGCGCAACGGCGGCCGCATCCACGAAGGCTTCGACATCACCGCCGCCTGCGGCGCGAGGCTGGTGGCGGTGCGGAACGGCCGGGTCCTGCGGCGGGGGTTCGACCCCGTTCTATATGGCAACTTCCTGCTGATCAACGGCGAAGGTGAGCGACGCGCCTACTTCTACGCCCACCTGGCGCGGCCGGCGGCGGTGCGCCGGGGCGAGCGGGTCTGGGAGGGGGAGGGGGTCGGCGTCGTTGGCGAAACCGGCAACGCGGCCGGCACCGGTTGTCACCTCCACTTCGAGATCCACGAGCGCGGCGTCGCCGTCAACCCGGAAGCGGCGCTGCGGCGCTGGGACCGCTACAGCTAGTCGTTCTCCAGCGAGCGCTCGAACCAGAGGTCGGCTTTCGGGTTCTCGTTGTAGGCGGGGACTTCGCGATAGCCGGCCGAGCGGTAGAGGCCGACGGCGGGGGTGAGGTAGTCGGAGGTGTCGAGGCGGACCGCCCGGCAGCCGTGTTCGAGGGCGATCTCGTCCAGCCGGGCGAGGATGTGGCGGCCGAGGCCGGTGCCGCGGTAGGCGGGCGCCACGTACATGCTCTTCACCTCGGCGATCTCGGTGTCGAGATAGCGGACGCCGCCAAGACCGGCCGGCTCACCGTCGGCGAAGGCAAGGAGGAAGGCGCCGTTCGGCGGCACCAAGTCGACGGGAGGGCCGGCGGCGATCTCCTTGTCGAGGTCGATCCCCGCTTCTTCGCGGTCGTAAACGAGTGGTCCGTCGGCCTCGCGGATGAAGTCCGCATAGAGGTCGAGGACCCGAGGATCGTCGCGCTCGACCGGCTCCAGGGAGAAAGTCACGGAGACGACGCTAACGCGTTGCGGAATTTCTCCAATCTGCGCACGACGCGTACGGTCACCCCTGGCAGGATTGCCCCTGTGACCGAGCAGGAACTACAGGCTTCGCTGCGGGAGTCGAGGGCCGGCATCGAGGCGGCGAAGCGCACTCAGGAAGAGGCCACGGCCCAGATCGAAGCGGCGAGGGCGGAGTTTGAGAAGTTCAAGCCCAGATGGGAAGCGGAAAGAGCCGATTTCCGCGAATGGATGCGGGAGAGCAGTCAAAAGACCGACCTGGTCATTGCCGAGCTGAAGGAACATCGCGATGAGCGCCGAGCCCTGCTGGAGGCGATCTTCAGGGTGCTTGACCGGCTGGACTAGACCCGCAGTTCGTAGCTGAACCACTCCGAGCGCTCGGCGCCGGTCGAGTCGTAGAGACGCTGGGCGGTGTGGTTGTCGGGCGCGGTGGACCACTCGACGAAGGGGACCCCGCGCTCGCGGGCCACGTCGGCGCTCGCCTCGATCAGCGCCCGGCCGACGCCCTGGCCGCGGGCTGACTCGTCGACGAAGAGGTCGTTCATCAGCACGCACTCGGTCGCCTCCAGCGAGCTGAAGTGCCAGTAGAGGCAGGCGTAGCCGAGCAGCCTGCCCTCGCGGCGGGCGCCGAGCAGCAGCCCGTCCTCGCTGGGAGCGAGGAAGCGGCGGAAGAAGCCGCGGTTGCGTCCGTCGTCGATCTCCCTGACTTCGTAGAAGCGCTGGTAGGCGGAGATCAACGGCACCAGCTCCTCGAACTCCTCGCTGGCGATCGGCGCGATCTCGACTTCGGCGGCCATTGGCCCACCGTACCGGGACGCAAGCCTGCCGTCACGAGGAGGGACAGCCGTCCGGGCGACGTAAACGGACCCCACGAACCGGTGCGGGTCCCTGTCTAAGCTTTGGGGCGCCGCCGGAAGCAACAGATCGTCCCGTTAGGAGGGGATTCCGCTGGCACGGCCTTCAGATTCGAACGAGCAGCTCCTCTGCAGCTTCTGCGGCAAGTCGCAGCGCCAGGTGAAAAAGCTGATCGCCGGCCCCGGCGTCTACATCTGCGACGAGTGCATCGACCTCTGCAACGAGATCATCGACGAGGAGCTGACCGCGCCGCCCGCCTTCGAGCTGGAGAACCTGCCCAAACCGCAGGAAATCCACGATGTCCTGCAGGAGTACGTGGTCGGCCAGGAGGCCGCCAAGCGCTCCCTCTCCGTCGCCGTCTACAACCACTACAAGCGGGTCCAGATCGCCCAGTCCGACGAGACCGACGTCGAGCTGCAGAAGTCGAACATCATGATGCTGGGCCCGACCGGGTGCGGCAAGACTCTGCTCGCCCAGACCCTGGCGCGGATTCTCAACGTCCCCTTCGCGATCGCCGACGCGACGGCGCTGACCGAGGCCGGCTACGTCGGCGAGGACGTGGAGAACATCCTTCTGAAGCTGATTCAGGCCGCCGACTTCGACGTCAAGAAGGCCGAAACGGGAATCATCTACATCGACGAGATCGACAAGATCGCGCGCAAAGCCGACAACCCGTCGATCACCCGTGACGTCTCCGGCGAAGGCGTCCAGCAGGCGCTGCTGAAGATCCTCGAGGGGACCACCGCTTCGGTGCCGCCGCAGGGCGGGCGCAAGCACCCCCACCAGGAGTTCCTGACGATCGACACCACCAACATCCTCTTCGTCTGCGGCGGCTCCTTCGCCGAACTGGACAAGGTGATCGAGCGGCGCGTCGGCGACCGCGGGATCGGCTTCGGCGCCGAAATCTCCTCGCGGCAGAAAAAGGACGCGGGCGAGTGGTTCGAGCAGGTGCTGCCCGAGGACCTGGTCGAGTACGGCCTGATCCCCGAGTTCATCGGCCGCCTGCCGGTGATCACCGCGATCCACCAGCTCAGCCGCGACGATCTCTGCACGATCCTGACCGAGCCGCGGCACGCGCTCACCCGCCAGTTCCAGCGCTTCTTCGAGTTCGACGACATCGAGCTGGTCTTCTCCGAGGACAGCCTCACGGCGATCGCCGACAAGGCCCTGGAGCGCGAGACCGGCGCCCGCGGCCTGCGCTCAATCCTCGAGGAGACGCTGCTCGACGTCCAGTTCGAGCTGCCCTCGCGGCGCGACGTGACCAAGTGCGTCGTCACCAAGGAGACGATCTCCGAGGGGCGGCGGCCGACGCTGGTCACCGAGGCCGTCCAGCAGGACATCGGGCCGGCCGACACGGGGCTCTCCGAGGAATCCGCTTAGCGCTGGTGGCGGTGGGGAGGGACGGGTGCCCCTCTCCCAGAGACCGTCGCGCAGCTGAATGTGCTGCTGGGCGCCATCGTGGTCTCAGGAGCCTCTGGGAGAGG
>JBIOTO010000064.1:0-18369 GCA_044865945.1 Solirubrobacterales bacterium | reverse complement strand
GGTGTCCCGGGCACTCAGCATGGAGCCGGGCCACCGACTCTTGAGGCGTTAGCAGCAGGCGCTCCTCCCGGCGGAGGTGCGCCCGGGGCACCCCCACCGACCCCCTCCCAACCACCTACGTCCGAATCCTTGCCTCTTCTAGGTCCAGATCCCGCTCGATTTGGCGGAGGGTTTGGTCCCGCAAGCGACCTGACCCGCGCAGGGTGAGCAGCTCACCCCGCTCGATCCCGATCAGCTCCCTGCGCAGCTCGCCGTAGTCGGCGATCCGCTGCTCGCGGGCCGCCGCCTCGGGGTCCTCGCCGCCCAGCACCGCCTGGCACATCCGGAAGCGGGCGCGGTAGAGGTCGCGGAGGCGGCGCAGCTGGGTCTCGCTGGCCCGCTCGTCCCGCTCCATCTCGTCGATCCGGTCGAGGGCCGATTGGGCCGCCTCCATCCGCGCCACCGCCTCTTCGTCGGACCAGCGGCGTGGCCGCTCGAGCCGCAGGGCGTGGATCACGTAGGGCAGCGAGAGGCCCTGGCCGACGAGGGTGACGAGGATCAGGGCGAAGGTGAGGAAGATGATCTGGGGCCGGCCGCTGACGCTTAGCGGCACCGCCAGCGCCGCCGCCAGGGAGACCGCGCCGCGCATCCCGCTCCAGCCGACGGCGAAGCGTTCGCCGAGGGTTTCGCCGGCGTCGCCGCGCATCGCGAAGACGAAGGCGAGGCGGGTGGCGATCGAGGCCGCCGCCACCGCCGCCACCGCCGGCAGCAGCTCGACGACCCCGTCGGAGCTCTGTTCGAGCGTGTCGACGATCTCCGGCAACTGCAGGCCGAGGAGGACGAAGAGGGCGATCTCGAGGCCGAAGACGAGGACGCTCCAGAAGGCGATCGCGTTGAGGCGGACGTCGGCGTCGAGCGAGCGCGGCGAGCGGTAGCCGGCGTAGAGGCCGGCGGTGACGGCGGCGAGGATGCCGGAGACGTGCAGCTCCTCGGCCCCGATGTAGGCACCGTAGGCGGTCAGCACCGAGAGCATGATCGTCAGGTCCGATTCGTGCTGGCGGCGGAGGACGAGGTCGGAGACGTAGGCGATCGCCAGGCCGGCGACGATGCCGCCGGCGGCGACGCCGACGAACTCCAGCCCCGCGTGGCCGAGGCTGAAGGCGCCGCCGACCGCCACCCCGACGGCGATCCGGTAGAGGACCAGGGCGGTGCCGTCGTTGATCATCGACTCGCCTTCGACCAGCAGCCGCACCCGGTCGGGGGCGTGGAGGCGGCGGAAGATCGAGATCGGCGCGACGGCGTCGGTGGGGGCGAGGATCGCGCCCAGCAGCGCCGCCTCGGCCCAGCTCAGCTCGGGGACGAGGGCGTGGGCGACGAGGGCGACGAGGGCGGCGGTGACGAAGACGAGGCCGACCGAGAGCAGGACCAGCGGCCGCGTCACCGCCCGCAGCTCCAGCGGCGAGGAGCGCCAGGCGGCGGCGTAGACCAGCGGCGGCAGGAAGAGAAGGAAGATCGTGTCCGGGTCGAGTTCGACGTCCGGCAGGCCGGGGACGAAGGCGATCGCCAGGCCGCCGAGGACGAGGACGATCGGCGCCGGGATCTTGCCGTAGTCGGCTATCCGGACCAGCAGGGCCGCGGCGAGGAGGAGGACGAGGATCGACTCGATGTCCTGCATGGGCACATAACATCGTCTTTCGTGGACGACCTGCTCTCACCCCCGCTGGAGGACGCCGATCACGTCCGCGGCGAGCGCGGGGCGCCGCTGGAGCTGGTGATGTTCGGCGACTTCCAGTGCCCCTACTGCCTCGGGGCGCAGTCGATCCTCCGCCGCGTCCGCGAGCGGCTCGGCGACCGGCTCGTCTTCGGCTTCCGGCACCTGCCGATCCCCGAGCGCCACCCGCTGGCGCCGCTGGCCGCGGAAGCGAGCGAGGCCGCCGCCGCGCAAGGCAGCTTCTGGGAGTTCCACGACGCGCTGTACGCCAACCAGCCGCGGCTCTCGCGCGAGACGATCCTGGCGCTGGCGGGCGAGCACGGTCTCGACGCCGCGCGGATGGAGGCCGAGATCGACTCCGGCGCCCACCGCGAGCGCATCGCCCGCGACGTCGCCTCCGCCGAAGCCAGCGGGGCGACCGGCACGCCGACCTTCTTCGTCAACGGCAAGCGCTTCTTCGGCGCCTACGACGCCGGTTCCCTGGTCGAGGCGCTGGAAGGCTGAGCCGGGTACGCGCCCGTTCCCTTGCGTATACTGCCGCCGTCTTGACCGGGCAGGGGATTTCCATTCGGATGAGCTGGGTCGCGCTGGCCGCGTGCGCCGCGCTGCTCGCCCTTGCCGCCCTCGCCCCGGCCTCGGCGCTGGCGGGCTCGATCGGCGGCACCGTCACCGACGCCTCGACCCTAGAACCGGTCGCCGGGCTCGAAGTCTGCGCCTACCCGCTCGAAGAAGAAGAAGAATTCTTCGAAGAATGGTTCTGCGAAAAAACCAACGCCAGCGGCGAATACACGATCGGGAGCCTTGAAGCCGGCGAATTCGGGGTCGAATTCTGGGGCCGGCCGCTGAACTACGTGCCGCAGTTCTTCGACGGCAAGAGCAGATGGTGGGAATGGGACGCGGTCGTCGTCGGCAGCGGGGCGGTCACCGGCATCGACGCGGAAATGGTCGAAGGGGGCGGGATCGAGGGCTCTGTCGACAGGGTCAGCGGCGGGACCCCGGTCGAGGACGCCCTGGCCTGCGCCTGGACGATCCCGGAAGAAGAATTCGGCGGCTGCGCGGAAACCGACTCCAGCGGTGAGTACGCGATCAAAGGGATGGCCGCCGACGAATACGAAGTCGAATTCTCGACCCAGGACCTGGGTCTGCAGCGGCAGTTCTACGACCACAAGGCGAACTGGTGGGAAGCGGATCCGGTGAGCGTCTCGCTGGGCGCGGTCAGCACCGGGATCGACGCTGACCTGCTCCCCGCGGCGAAGATCGAAGGCCAGGTGCGGCGCGCGAGCAACGGCGCTCCGCTGGCCGATGTCGAAGTCTGCGCCTGGAGCACCGACCCCGAAGGCGCGTTCCGGTGCGCCCTGCCGGGCGATGACGGCCGCTACGCGATCGGCGGTCTCCCCGGGGACAGCTACAAGGTCGAATTCTGGCCCTACGAAGAAGAGCTGCCGGTCCAGTACTGGAACCACAAGCCCAGCTGGGAAGAGGCCGACGTGCTGTCGCTCAAAGGTGGGTCGGTCGCGACGGGCATCGACGCCGACCTCGGATCGCCGGCACCGACGGTGACGGTGCTGCCGCCGGCCCCGCCCGTCGCGAAGAAGCCGCAGCCACGTCGCAAGCACTGCAAGAAGGGCTTCCGCAAGAAGCGGGTCCACGGCAAGGTGCGCTGCGTGAAGCGGAAGAAGCGCAAGCACGCCCGGCAGGTGCGCAGCCGTCCCGGCGCTCCCAGCCGCGCCGCCTTCCGTCCCGGTCGCTGACCCGGCCGCGCTGCGCTAGTTTCGCGGCGGGATGAAGGCTCTGGTCCAGCGCGTCAGCCAGGCGGCGGTCGACGTCGAGGGCGATCGCGTGGCGCGGATCGGGCCGGGGATGCTGGTCCTGCTCGGCGTCGGCGTCGGCGACGGTCCCGAGGAGGCCGATCGGCTGGCCGAGAAGGTCCGCAAGCTGAGGATCTTCGACGACGCCGAAGGCCGGATGAACGAGCCGCTGGGCGAGCGCGAGGTCCTCTGCGTCAGCCAGTTCACCCTCTACGGCGACGCCCGGCGCGGCAACCGTCCCAGCTACGTCGGCGCGGCGCGGCCGGAGGCGGCCGAGCCGCTGTACGACCGCTTCTGCGAGCGATTGGGGGCGAAGAAGGGCGTGTTCGGCGCCTGCATGGGGGTGGCACTGGTCAACGACGGGCCGGTGACCCTGATGGTCGAGGTGCCGCCGCTCAGCGAGCGGTCAGCCTGAAGGCCTCGCGGGTGAGGGCGACGGCCCGGGCCTTTTTCGCGGCGCGCGAGAGCCCGGCTGCCGAGTAGGCGACGGTGATCCAGCGGTTGCCCCTCACCGCGTAGAGGGTGCTGTAGGCGGGGACCCAGCTGGCGTTGTGGGCGCCGGCGACGGGGTCGCCGACACCGCGGACCGAGTGGGGGATCCGCGCCTGGTCCGGGGCGTAGAACTGGACCTGCTCGGTCATCCGGTTGAGGTAGCGCTGGCGGGCGGCGTAGGCGGCGTCCAGATAGATCGAGACGCGCAGGCCGCGACCCGCGACGACGCAGCGCGAGGCCGGGGGAGAGGGCTCCGATTCGGCGATTCCCACCCGGCCACCGTTCCGCTTGGCAACCGCTCCCCGCAGTGCCCGGCAATCGCCCCGCCCGATCGCCGCGTCCGATTCCTCCTGCCCCGGGCGGTCGCCGAAGAAGCGAGGCTTGCCTGGTGGCGCGGTGGTGAAGGTCTCCGAGTCCTGTCCGCAGCCGATCGCGGCGCCGGCCAGGACGACGGCGCAGAGGAGGGCGAAGCGGTACCTGGTGGGCATCGAGAGCTAGTTCAGCAACCCGAGCTCGCCGGCGCGGTGGCTGGCCTCGACCCGGGAGCGGCAGTCGAGCTTGCCGAGCAGGTTGCGGACGTGCATGTCCACGGTGCGCTGGCTGATGAAGAGCTCCTGGGCGATCTCGCGGTTGGTGCGGCCGACGGCGACGTGGCGCAGGACCTCGAGCTCGCGGCGGGTCAGCTGAACGCCGTCCTCCGAGGCGGCCGCCGCGCGGCTGCCGAGCCGCTGGGCGACCGACTCGCCCAGCGCCGCGACCTCCTTCGCCGCCTCGGCGGCCAGCGGCCGCGCGCCCAGCTTGGTCGCGCAGCGGTAGGCGTCACAGAGGCGCTCCAGGCCCTCCTCGCGCTCGCCGGCGGCGGCGAGGGCGACCCCGGCGCGAAGTTCGACCTGGGCTCGCTCGTGCGGGATCGCCAGGTTGCGGTGCAGCTCCACCGCGCGCGAGAAGTTGTCGGCTGCCGCCGCCGCGTCGCCTTCCAGCAGCGCCAGCTCGCCGATCGCCTGGGCGAGGGCGGCGACGGCGTCGTCGTGGCCTCCCTCGGCCGCCATCTGGCCCAGCGCCGCCGCGCACAGCTGCGCGTCCTTGCGGCGACCGCGGCGGGCAAACCAGCTCGCGGCCCAGCGCACCCCCCAGACGGCGTAATGATGGTCCTCGCTCTCCTCCCAGCGGGCGAGCAGCTCGCGACACCGGCTCGTCACCTCGTCGTCAAGGCCTTCGGCGGCGGCGACGATCGCCAGGCTGGTGGTCGAGTCGACGTACATGTTGAAATGGCGCACCGTGGAGGAGACCTCGCGGGAGGCGGTCAGCAGCCGCCGGGCGGAGCTGAGCTTGCCTTCGAAGGCGTGGATCGCGCCGATCAGGCCCTCGGCCACCCAGATCGCCGTATTCGACTCGATCAGCTCCCGGCCGAGCTCCTCGGCCCGTCCCCATTCGCCGCGCTCGCGGAGGACGTAGACGAGGCAGGTGACGCAGGCCACCTCGGTGCCGGCGTCAGGGTCGGTGCGGCAGAGGTCGAGGGCGGTGTCGAGCGCCTCCTCGGCCTGGCGGTAGTCGGCACCGTCGTAGAGGACGAGGCTGAGCCGCTGGTAGAGCTCGGCGGCGATCGGGGTGAGGTCGTGCTCCAGGGCCAGGGCAAGGCCGTCGCGGACCGATTCGAGGCCGCGCTCGTAGTCGCCGCCCTTGGCCTCGACCACTCCCCTCAGGCCGAGCACCCGGGCGGCGATGTCGGCTCGCTCGGCCTGTTCGGCTGCCTCGGTCGCCGCCCGCGAGAACGCGATCGCCTCCCCGTACTCGGCCCGCCGCCGGTGGTGGTCGGCGAGCGCCAGCTGCTCCAGCGCGGCCTCCGCCGGCCGGCCGGCGGAGGCGAAGCCCTCCGCGGCGAGGCGCCGCGCGGCCTGCGCCTGCTCCCACTCCCCGTTCAATCCGAGGACGGCGGCCAGACGTCGCCGCGCTTCTGCCTGGCCGAGGCGGTCGCCGGACCGGTCATGAACCGCAGCCAGCTCGCGCCAGGCTTTGGCCGCTTCGCTGAGGTCGCCGGTCAGCTCGGCGCAGCGGCCGTAACGGGAAAGCGTCTCGGCCCGCAGCTCCTCGGCTTCGTCCTCGGGCCACAGCTCCAGCGCCTGGCGCGCCGCCCGGACCGCGTCGCGGTGGGCGTGGAGGAGCTCGGACTCGCGCCCGGCGGCGACCAGCGCCTCGCGGGCGCGGGCCTCCTCGCCGGCCCCCAGCCAGTGGGTGGCGATCTCCAGGCTGGATCCGTCGCCGGCCTCCAGCGCTTCGGCGAGTTGCCGGTGGAGGTCGCGGCGGCGCATCCAGGGGACCTCGGCGTAGAGCGCCTCCTGGGCGAGGGCGTGGCGGAACGTCGCCTCCCGCCTGTCGCCCTCCTCCAGCAGTCCCGACTCCAGCAGCTCGGCCAGCCCGTCCGCGGGGGCGAGTTCGCTCGCCAGCTCGAGGTCGACCCGCTGGCCGATCACCGCCGCCGCCTCGGCCGCCTCGCGGGCGGCGGGCGAGAGGTCGGAAACGCCGATCAGGACCGCCTCCTTGATCGAGTCGGGGATCGGGACTTCGTCGCGCTCGGCCAGCTCCAGACCGCGGGGGCCTGGGCGCAGCGATCCGCGCAGGTTCAGCGCCGCGACCAGCTCGCTGACGAAGAACGGCGAGCCCAGGGTGCGGTAGTGGACGGTCCGCGCCAGCGAGGGGGAGGGGTCTTCGGGCAGCAGCTCCGTCAGCAGCTCGGCGACGCCGTCGCGATCGAGCGCCTCCAGGGTCATCTCGCGCAGGTTGCCGCCGCGGCGCAGCTCGTTGCGCAGCCAGCGCAGCCGGTGCTCGCGCGGTAGCCCGTCGGAGCGGTAGGCGGCGATGACCAGGACCGGCATCTGCCGCAGCGGCTCGGCCAGGGCGGCGAGCAGCTCCAGGGTGGTGTCGTCGGACCACTGCAGGTCGTCGAGGACGACGACCGCCGGCGCCTCGGCGCTGAGGTGGGCCAGCGCGCAGCGGATCGACTCGAAGATGGTGGCCCGGTCGCTCTCGGCGGCCGGCTCGCCGAGCTCGGGCAGGAGCAGGGCGAGGTGGGGGAGGAGCGGGCCGCAGCCGGCGAGCGCGTCGGGCTCCGCGCGCAGCCGCGAGCGCAGCGCCGCGACGATCGGGCCGTAGGCGGCGGTGGCCCCCTCCGACGCCGCGCCCCAGAGGGGCGATTCGGCGGGGGCCGCGGCTTCCCGGGCGAGGCTGCTCTTGCCGACGCCGGCCTCGCCGGCGAGGAGGACGAGCGACCCGGACCCCTCGCGCGCCCGCTCGAACGCGTCGGTCAGCTCGGCGATCTCGCTCGCCCGGCCGACCAGGGGAGTCGACGTCCTCATCGTCGCTTCAGTCTAGGCGCGAGAAGCGGGCGCCTTTGTCAACCATGGGTGGACAAAGGCGCCCCGCTGTCGAGCTAGCGCGTCGCCGGCTGCGGGTCGGGCCGGACCACGACCGTGTCGAGGATCGGGACGATCTCGTCGCACGGCAGCCCGGACTTCTCGGCGTGGGCGCGGATCGTCTCCGGGCTATCGCCTTCGTAGACGCAGAAGGTGCCGACCTCGCCGCTCTCCTCCGAGAGGGCGTAGCTGCGGATCCAGCGAACGCCCGAGCCGGGTTCGTCGCCGACTTCCGCCGACCGTTCCCCTGCGACCTGCAGGTCCTCCGGGGTCCGCCAACCGTTGCGTCGAAGAATTCCGTAGAGCTTCATGACTTTGTCTCCTTGTTCGTGTGCTTGACGTTGCACAACGAACCTAGGCCCGCGAAACCCCCGTCGCATCAGTGAGATTGCCGTATTTTCGAGGCGACATGCCGTAATGGCTCGCGTCACCGCGGTTTAGGCTTGGCTGCGTGGTTCTAGCTGCCGCCACCGAAACCCCTGCCTGGCTTCTCTTTGCGGTCCCAGCACTTACCGCACTTCTAGGGTTCGTTGTCGGCCAGCTTGTGCCAGAGCTTCTCAATCGTCGGGCGGCCGGTCGTGCCAGGTACGACACATGGAGCGGTTTCTGGTGGCAAGCGCCGACGCAAGGGCAGCCCTGGCGGCCCTTCACCCATGGTCTCCAGACCTCCAGGTCTACTGGGATGGGACCTTCCTGGGTGAGGAGCACTTCAACCTGGTGATTGAGCTCCTATACGAGCGGAGAAAGTCGCCGCTTAAGCGGTACAGCGATGACTCGGTGGACACTGAGCCGGACTCCTGACAACGGGGCCGCTTGCGGAAATGATGCCGGAGGAGGGACTCGAACCCCCGACACGCGGATTATGATTCCGCTGCTCTAACCAGCTGAGCTACTCCGGCGGGGAGGGGGATGGTAGCGGTGGGGCAGAGGCGTGGAGGGTCTGGTCAGACGGGGTGGTCGGCGATGCGGCCGGTGCTGGTGGCGTTCCTCTTGGTGACGGACGCTTTTGCCGTGGAGACGCTCGTGATTGTGCGGCCGGATGGGTGGCTGGCGCCCTTCTTTGGCTTTGGCCTGGTGCTTGTCGGGCTCGTTTGGTTTGAGGTTTGGTCCATTAGACATCGGCGCGACGACGAATGAGTTCACCGCAGTACTTTTGGTGGAGCGAATTCCAGTAATCTCTCCCCAAGCTCGTAACGAGCAGGGGAAAACGAACGCGTTGGGGGCGCAAGATGGCTAGGGTGAGCCAGTGACCGCGGAATTAGACAGGGCGGTGAAGACCGTGGTCCGGCAGTGCATGGGGGTCTCTCCCGGCGAGGAGGTGCTGGTCGTCTGCAACCCGGTGACCGAAGAGATCGGCGCGCTGATGCGGATCGAGGCCCAGGGGGATGGCGCGGACGCGACGCTGGCGGTGATCTCCGAGCGCGACTCGGCCGCCGCCGAGCCGCCGCGCCCAGTGGCAGCCGCGATGGCCGCGGCCGACGTCGTCCTGGCGCCGACGATTCAGTCGCTCTCCCACACCGCCGCCCGCAAGAAGGCGACCGACGCCGGTGTCCGCATTGGCTCTCTCCCCGGCGTAACCGAGGAGATGCTGGGCCGGCTGATGACAGCCGACCTGAAAGAGATTCGCCGTCGCGGCTGGGCGGTCACCACCGCGCTCAACCGCAGCTCCGAGGCGCGGATCACCTGCGCCAACGGCAGCGACCTGCGGATCGGGCTCGCGGGCCGGATGGGGATCGTCGACGCGGGCGAACTTGGCAACCGCGGCGCCTTCGGCAACCTGCCCTGCGGCGAGGGCTTCATCGCTCCGGTCGAGGGGACGAGCAACGGCACCCTGGTCATCGACGGCTCGATCGCCGGCGTCGGCCTGCTGGAGACGCCGGTCGAGCTCCAAGTCCGCGACGGCAACCTCGTCGAGGCGAGCGGCGAGGACGGCGCCAAGCTGCTGGAACTGCTCACCGCCCACGGCGAGGACGGGACGAACGTCGCCGAGCTCGGGATCGGCACCAACGAGGAAGCGCTCCTCACCGGCAACATCCTCGAGGACGAGAAGATCCTCGGCAGCTGCCACGTCGCCTTCGGTGCCTCGGCAGCGATCGGCGGCACCGTCCAGGTTCCGGTCCACCTCGACTGCGTGGTGCTGGAGCCGACGGTCGAACTCGACGGCGAGCAGATCGCCGGCGGCGGCGACCTTCTCGTCTGAGGAGCCGCGCCGATGCCGCCCCTGCTCGCGGTGCCGAACGTCTCCGAGGCGGGTGACGGCGACCGTCTGGCCCGGCTGGAGGACGCCTTCGCCCGCGGTGTCACTCTGCTCGACCGACACTCCGACGCCGACCACGGCCGCACCGTCTTCACCCTCGCCGGCGCTCCCGCTGCCCTGACCGAGGCGCTCACCGCCGGTGCCGAGGAGGCGCTGGAGACAATCGAGATGGACGCCTACCGCGGCGCCCATCCGGCGATCGGGGCGCTCGACGTCTGCCCGCTCGTCTTCCTCGACCCCGCCGACCGCGAGGCCGCGCGCACCGAGGCGGTCGCGGTCGCAACCCAGATCGGCGGCCTCGGCGTGCCCGTCTTCCTCTACGGAGAGCTGGCGCGTGACCCAGGCCGGGCCGAGCGCTCCTACTTTCGCAACGGCGGCCTGCCGGAGCTGTGGCTGCGGATGGAGTCCGGCGAGCTGCGGCCGGACTTCGGCCCCGAGCTGCCGCATCGAACCGGCGGCGCGACCCTGGTCACCGCCCGGCCGCCGCTCGCGGCCTTCAACGTCGAGCTCGACAGCGGCGACGTCGAGGTCGCCCGGGCGGTAGCCGCCGGCCTGCGCGAGGCCGGCGGCGGGCCGGCCGGGGTGCGGGCGATAGGTTTGCCGCTGTCCAGCGGGCGCGCCCAGGTCTCGACCAACGTCCACGACCCGCTGTCGGTGTCGCTGGGGGAGGTCGTCAGGCTGGTGGGCGAGCTGGCGGCGCCGCTCGGCGCCCGCCCGGTCGAGGCCGAGCTTGTCGGCCTGATCCCGCGGGCCGCGCTCGCGGGCTACCCGGACGAGGTGCCGATCCGCGGCTTCGACCCCGCCCGTCACGTGATCGAGCGGCGGCTGGAAGCGCCGACGGATCAGCCGACCGACTAGATTCCCGGCATGGCCCAAACGAACAAAAAGCGCCGCCGCAAGCGCCGCGGCACCCAGGGAGGGCGGGTCGACACCCGTCCCCGCAGCGGCCGTCCCCGCAGTCGCGAGGAAGCCAAAGCCCGCGCCCGCTCCAAACGCAAACCGGTGGCGAAACAGGACCTGCCGCCGACCTGGCGCGGCGCCTTCGGCCGCGGCGCCGTCGCGGCCCTGATCTTCGCCGCGGTCCTGGCCCTGCTGCTGGGCAAATCGATCGGCGCCGCGCTTCTTTTCGGCGCTTTCATGATGGTCTTCTACGTCCCCGCCGGCTACTTCATCGACATGACGATGTGGCGGCGGCGGGAGCGAGCCCGGATCCGCGCCCGGGAGGAGTAAATGCCACTCGACGTCGAGATGCTCACGGTCGGCCCGATCGCCGAGAACTGCTTCCTGCTCCGCCGCCCTGACTCCGAGCGGCTCCTGGTCGTCGATCCCGGCGAAGAAGCGGAGCGGATCCTCGCCGCGGTCGAGGCCAAGGGGGCGGAGGTCGAGGCGATCCTCCTCACCCATTGCCATTTCGACCACATCGGCGCCGTCGCCCCGCTTGCCAAAGCCACCGGGGCGCCCGTCTACTGCCCCGAGATCGAGGTGCCGGTCCTCGCCGACATCATGGCCTTCGTCCCCTGGGCCGAGTTCGGCCCGTTCGAGAGCTACGACGCCGACGAGACCGTCAAGGGCGGCGAGACGCTGGAGCTGGCCGGGCTGGAGCTCGACGTCATCTTCACCCCGGGCCACAGTCCCGGCCACGTCACCTACTCGGTCCGCGGCGAGCCGGCGATCTTCTCCGGCGACGTCCTCTTCCAGGGTTCGGTCGGGCGGGTCGACCTGCCGGGTGGCGACGGGCCGACCCTGCTGGCCTCGATCGCCAACCTGCTCGACACGCTGCCGGACAAGACCGTCGTCCATCCCGGCCACATGGGGCTGACGACGCTCGGCGCCGAGCGCGCCACCAACCCCTTCCTCGGGTCCCTGGCGTAAGGTCGCCGCACGATGGCGAGCAAGTACCAGGCCCCCCGGGGAACCTTCGACATCCTGCCTGAGCAGGCACGCTCGCGGGCGCGCCTCGAACGCGCCGCGGCGGAGATCTTCGCCCGCGCCGGGTACGAGCCGATCGCCACGCCGGTCTTCGAGGACACCGCCCTGTTCGAACGCGGGGTCGGCCAGTCGACCGACATCGTCCGCAAGGAGATGTTCACCTTCGAGGACAAGGGCGAGCGCAGCCTCACCCTGCGGCCGGAGGGGACCGCCTCGATC
The DNA here is from genome assembly GCA_044865945.1 of Solirubrobacterales bacterium. Lineage (GTDB taxonomy): Bacteria > Actinomycetota > Thermoleophilia > Solirubrobacterales > 70-9 > VAYN01. Next base: position 6,564 of record JBIOTO010000064.1, on the reverse strand, counting down.
TGCCGCGCCTACCTGGAGCACGGGATGCACAAACAGGCGCAGCCGGTGAAGCTCTCCTACCTCGGCCCGTTCTTCCGCCACGAGCGCCCGCAGGCCGGTCGCTACCGCCAGTTCCACCAGCTGGGGCTGGAGTGCATCGGCACCGACTCGCCGCTGGCCGACGCGGAGGTGATCATGCTGCTCTCCGACCTGCTCGGCGAGCTCGGTGTGCCGGGGGTGGAGCTGCGGCTCGGCAGCCTCGGCTCGCTGGACGCGCGGCGCGCCTACCTGGAGGACCTCAAGGCCCACCTGCACGCGCATGAGGGGGACCTCTCGAAAGACGTGCGCGAGCGGATCGACATCAACCCGCTGCGCGCCTTCGATGCCGATGACGAGGGGACGCAGGGAGTGATGGCAAGCGCGCCGACGATCGTCGGCCAACTGGAGGGGGGGGACGCTGAGCACTTCGAGGCGGTCAAGGCCCAGCTCGACGCAGCCGGGGTCGCCTACGTCGTCGACCCGACCCTGGTCCGCGGCCTCGACTACTACACGCGGACGATCTTCTCCTTCGTCTGCGACGCGCTCGGGGCGCAGTCGGAGATCGGCGGCGGCGGCCGCTACGACGGCCTGATCGAGCAGCTCGGCGGCGCCCCGACCCCGGCGGTCGGCTTCGCCGCGGGGATCGAGCGGATCCTGCTGGCTTTGGACGAGGAGGAGCCGCCCGCCGGCCGCGATGCCTTCGTCGCGATCGCCGACGAGGGCCAGCGCGACCGGGCGATGGCGCTGGTGGTCGAGCTGCGCCACGCCGGCCTCTCGGCCGAGGTCGACCTCGCCGGTCGCGGCCTCAAGGGGCAGCTCAAGCACGCCGACCGGCTCGGCGCCCGCCGCGTCCTCATCCTCGAGGCCGACGGCAGCGCCCAGCTGCGCGACATGGGCACCGGCGAGCAGCGGCCGGCCGATCCCGGCAAGCTTCTCGACGAGATGACGGGAGGGGACTCTTGAGCGAGACGCCGGCGCTGCGCGCCAACGCCTACCGCGATGCCTGGTGCGGCCAGGTGCTGCCCGAGCGGGTCGACACCGAGGTGCGGGTCGCCGGCTGGGTCAACCGCCGCCGCGACCACGGCGGCCTGATCTTCATCGACCTGCGCGACCGCACCGGGATCGTGCAGCTGGTCTTCAACCCCGACAGCTCCGGCGAGTCGTTCGAGCTGGCGCACAAGCTGCGCGCCGAGGACGTGCTGACCGCGACCGGCAAGGTCGTGCGCCGCTCCGAGGACACCGTCAACCGGGACCTGGCGACCGGCGAGGTAGAGCTGCTGGTTACCGGGGGTGAGCTGCTGGCCGGATCGGAGACGCCGCCCTTCCAGGTCGAGGGCTTCAGCGGCGAGGTCGGCGAGGACGCCCGCCTGCGCTACCGCTACATCGACCTGCGCCGGGGGGCGATGCAGGAGGCGCTGCTGCTGCGCCACCGGGTCGTCGGCGCGATGCGCGAGTTCCTCGGCGACGAGGGCTTCCTCGACATCGAGACCCCGGTCCTGACCCGCTCGACCCCCGAGGGCGCGCGTGACTTCCTCGTCCCCAGCCGCCAGCAGGCCGGCTCCTTCTACGCGCTGCCGCAGTCGCCGCAGCTGTTCAAGCAGCTGCTGATGATGTCGGGCTTCGAGCGCTACTACCAGGTGGCGCGCTGCTTCCGCGACGAGGCGACCCGCGCCGACCGCCAGGCCGAGTTCACCCAGCTCGACGTCGAGATGTCCTTTGTCGACGTCGAGGACGTGATCGAGGTCAACGAGCGGCTGCTGGCGCACGTCTTCGAGCGGGTCGGCGGCCCGCGGGTCGAGCTGCCGATGCGGCGGATGGGCTACGACGAGGCGATGGACCGGTTCGGCACCGACCGGCCGGACCTGCGCTTCGGGCTGGAGCTGGTCGACCTCGGCGACGCGCTGCGCGAGACCGAGTTCAAGGTCTTCCGCTCGGTGCTGGAGGGCGGCGGCTCGATCCGCGGCCTCAACGCCGGCCGGCGGGAGATGCCGCGCTCCGAGCTCGACGGGCTGATCTCCCGCGCTCAGGAGCTGGGGGCGAAGGGGCTGGTCTGGGCCTTCCGCGAGGGCGACGGCTGGCGCTCGCCGACCGCGAAGTTCCTCAGCGAGGCGGAGCTCGCCGACCTCAACCAGCGCCTCGGCGCCGAGGAGGGGGACCTTTTGCTGCTGGTCGCCGACGAGCGGCCGGTGACCGACGCGGTGCTCGGCCAGCTGCGACTCGACCTGGCCGAGCGCTTCGACCTGATCGACGCGAGCGAGAACCGCCTCGTCTGGATCGTCGACTGGCCGCTGATGGAGTGGAACGCGGGGGAGAAGCGCTGGGACGCTCTGCATCACCCGTTCACCGCCCCGGCCGGCGAGTTCGACCCAGACGACCCGGGCGCCGCCCGCGCCCAGGCCTACGACGTGGTCTGGAACGGCCAGGAGCTGGGCGGCGGCTCGATCCGTATTCACGACGCCGCCACCCAGGAGGCGGTCTTCGCCGCGCTCGGGATCGACAAGGAGACCGCCGAGGCGCGTTTCGGCTTCCTGCTCGAGGCGCTGCGCTTCGGGGCGCCGCCGCATGGCGGCATCGCCTACGGCGTCGACCGCATCGTCCAGCGCCTATCCGGCGCGGAGACGATCCGCGACGTGATCGCCTTCCCGAAGACGGCCTCGGGTTTCGACCTGTTGACCGGCGCCCCGGCCCCGGTCGACGACCTGCAGCTGCGCGAGCTCAGCATCGGCATCCACAAACCGAAACTCCCCGGCCACTGAGATGGGCCTGCGGGACTGGCTTCCCCGCAGGTGGCGCCCGGCCCCCGGGCCAGGCAAGACGCCGGTCCACGTCGACGAGCCCGCCTTCGACAGCTGGGAGGTGGTCCGCGACTTCGCCGACCTGCGCACCGCCCGCGCCTGGCACCAGGCCCTGATCGAGGCGGACATCGAGGCGGTCCTCACCTCCGACTGGCCGCTCGACCGCTTCGGCCGTGGCGACATCTCCCTCCGCGTCCCCACCGATCGCTGGAGCGAAGCCGAGTGGCATCTCTCCAACCTCGACGACTAGGCACGAAAAAGGCTCCAACCCGCCGTTGCCGCCTCTGGCTTTGATCCCTTCAGGTGAAGGTGGGGGCCTGCTCCTGATCCCAAGAGACCCGGAGACTTGTCAGCTCCCGCGCCGTTTGTGTTGGGTCAAACGGTGAGACGGCTATCGAACGGGTTCGAGCCTGCGCCCAACTTACCACCGCGGGCCCCTCGCCAAACTCCCGTGACGAAGTCGGCACAACGTGCGCGCCACACGTGCGCCCATCCGCCTCAGCATCCGTGCTGTGCCAAGCGAAAGGGCAATTAGCCACCCCACAGGTGGCAAATCGACCACTCGCGCAAAGGATCAGGCGATGTCTCGGCTTGCTCGGGGGCAATACGGGGTGGTGGCTCGCTGGCAGTTGCGTGAGATGGGGTTCAGCGATCGGGCGGTGGACCGGCGCCTGGAGCGCTCACAGCTACATGAGGTCTTCCGGGGCGTCTTCGTCTTTGGATCCCGGAGGATCAGCCGCCGGGGGCGATGGATGGCGGCGGTGCTGGCGAGCGGGGAGGGGGCTGTGTTGAGCCATCGATCGGCTGCTCGCTTCTGGCGCCTATTGCCACTGACTGCCGGATGGATCGATGTCACGTGCCCCGATAAGCGAGTGAGAAGGGACGGGATCGTTAGCCATCGTGCCAAGCTGCGGGAGGACGAGTGGCTCGTCGAGGACGGGATCCCGGTTAGCTCGGTGTACCGGACGATCTTTGACCTTGCTGGGGTGGTGGGTAAGCGGGAGTTGGAGCGGGCTTGGCATGAGGCGGAAGTGCGGCGGCTAACCGACCGGGTGTCGTTGCCGGTGCTGCTGGAGCGGTATCCGGGACGGCGGGGGACGCGGGCGCTTCGGGAGCTGCTGGGCTCCGGCGAGCCCGTCGGCATCACGCGGAACGAATTCGAGGAGGCGTTTCTGACCCTCATCGCCGCCCACGGGTTGCCGCGGCCCCGGATGAACGCAGACCTCTCGCTGCGCGGGCGCTTCATCGAGGTCGATGCCCTCTGGGAACGCCATCGCTTTGCCGTCGAGCTCGACAGCCACGGCGTCCACGGGACCAAGAAGCGCTTCGAGAGCGATCGCCAGCGCGACCGCATCCTCGTCGCCGAGGGGTGGAGAACGATGCGCATTAGCTGGCTCCAACTCCGTGACGAACCGGACGAGATCGCTGCTGATCTGAAGTTGGTGCTCGGACAGCCCGCCCCCACGCACACCTCACTTAGCTAGGTAGGTGTGCGTGGGGGCGGGCTTCCCCGGTGGTTGGGGAGAGGGCGCTTTACCCTTGGTGCTGTGGAACGAGAGCTTTTCGAGGCCTACTTGCAGGATGAGAGCCGGTTTGGGCCAGCGGCCGAGGGCGCGTTTACGGGCGCGGCCGGTGGAGCAGCCTGCGGAGACCTCGCGCGCATCTCCCTGACCGTCGTCGACTGGCGGATCGGTTCCGTCAGCGTCGACAGCGAGGGCTGCGGGGCAACCAAGGCCGCGACCGCAGCCGTCGCCGAGATGGTTGACGGCGCCCCCGTCCTCGACGCCGCCCTAATCGACATAGACGCCGTCGACGCCGCAATCGGCGGCCTCACTCCGGCCAAGCGCCACGCCGCCCAACTCGCCACCGACGCCCTCCACCGAGCCCTCCAGGGCGTCGCCTCCTCGTCCCTAAACCTGATCGCGGACGCAGGACGATTGGCCACCTCACCCAGAAGGGGTGGCCAATCGTCCCCGCCGCAACGCCGCGTAGCCGTCGCCATGTCAGGCGGTGTCGACTCGGCCGTCGCCGCGCTTCTCGCCCGCGAGGAAGGCGCCGAGGTGGTCGGGATCACGGTCAAGCTCTGGGCCGACCCGGAGACCGACGGGACCAAGGCCTGCTGTTCGCCCGAGGCGGTGCTCGGCGCTCGCGCGCTCGCCCACCAGCTCGGCATCCCGCACTTCACGCTCGACCTCGAGGAGGACTTCCGTCGCCGGGTGGTGGACCGCTTCGTCGGCGGTTACGCCGAGGGCAGCACGCCCAACCCCTGCATCCTCTGCAACGGCGAAGTCCGGCTGGCGGCGATGGTCGACCTCGCCGAGCGGGTCGGCGCCGAGCGGCTGCTCACCGGCCACTACGCGCGGATCGTCGAGGACGGCGACGGGCCGCTGCTGGCCGGCGCCGCCGACCAGGCCAAGGACCAGAGCTACATGCTCGCCGCGCTGCCGCCGGAGCTGCTCGGCCGCCTCGGTTTCCCGCTCACCGAGCTGACCAAGCCCGAGGTGCGGGAGATCGCCGCCCGACACGGCCTCGCCGTCGCCCGCAAGGCCGAGAGCCAGGACCTCTGCTTCCTCGCCGGCCAGGGCAAGCGCGGTTTCCTGCGCCGCCACGGCGGCCTGCGCGAGCGCGACGGCGCGATCGTCGACTCGGCCGGCCGCACCCTCGGCCGCCACCGCGGCCACCACGACTTCACCGTCGGCCAGCGCCGCGGGATCGGCGTCGCCGCCCCCGAGGCGCTCTACGTGCTCGCCACCGACGCCGCCACCAACACGGTCACCGTCGGCACCCGCGCCGAGCTGGAGCAGCGCTCCGTCCGGGTCCGCGACGCGGTCCTGCACCGCGACGGCGCCACGGTCGACGCGGTCAAGCTGCGCTACCGCTCCCGCGCCCTCCCCGCCACCGTCGCGGCGGCGGGGGTAGGGCGTCACTCCTCCCTGGAGGTGGAGCTGGGCGAGGCGTTCGCGGGCGTCGCCCCGGGGCAGACGGCGGTGCTCATGGCCGGCGAGCGCATCGTCGGCCACGGCACCATCGCCGCTTAGGACCCGGTAGTCGAGTCCTCTTCCTGGGCTTTGTCCTTCTGCGTCTGCGCGACCGCTTTCACGCAGCGGCTGAAGGCGGTGCCCTTCTCGCCTTTGACGTGCTTCTTGCTTTCGTCCTTGCACGCCTGCTTTGGAGTCAGGTCCTGGTTGTCGGCCTGCTTCATCGTCTGCACGCAGCGGCTGAACTCGGTCCCCTTCTCGCCTTTGACGTGCTTCTTGCTTTTGCCCTGGCAGTAATAGCCGTAGGCCTTGCCCTTCGGGGTGGTCGACGGATGCGTCGGGTGCGTGGGGTGTTCCGGCGCGTAAGTCGGGCCGGCGGCGACGCCCGTCGCGGGCACCAGCCCCAGCGCAAGCACCGCGAGGGTCGATGCGACCTTCATGCTCAGCTTCATGGTTGCCTCCTTCGACAGTGGGTCGGTTTGATGCCCCTGCAACGCGCCTGTTGGCGGTTCGTAAGGCCCCATCTCGCCCTCGCCGCCCCAGATCGAACAAATATTTAGGCTTCCTAACATGAGGGCGAAGGAGATCCGGGAGACCTACCTGTCGTTTTTTGCTGAGCGGGGACACAAGATCGTCCCCTCGGCTTCGCTCGTCCCCTCGGTCCACGACCCCTCGGTTTTGCTGACCACGGCTGGGATGCAGCCGTTCAAGCCCTATTTCCTGGGCCGCGAACAGCCGCCGGCCCCGCGCCTCGCCGACGTGCAGAAATGCTT
>JBIOTO010000063.1:0-4533 GCA_044865945.1 Solirubrobacterales bacterium | reverse complement strand
CCACGCGCGCAGGACCTCGTGGCGCTGGTCGGCGGGGGTGGGGGAGGGAGCCGACGGGCGCGCGCTCGCCTGGAACCTGGTCGAGGGGATCAACGATCCGCCGCAGGGCAGCGAGCGGGCGATCTGGGTCGATGGCGAGCCCGCCGAGCCGCCGCCGGCGAGCTTCCGCGGCCTCGACGGCATCGGCCTCGGCGACGCCGGCTCACTCGATTTCGCAGCCGAGTCCCGCCACGCCCACGACGACAACTACCTCCTGATCCGCTCCCGCTACCGCCATCGCTTCGGCAGCTTCAGCGGTGCCCTCAACGGCTTCGAGCTAGCCCACGGCCTCGGCGTGATGGAGGAACACGACGCGCTCTGGTGACGCTAGCTCCGGTGCTCGGGGTTCGGCGAGTCGAACCGACAGCCCGCTTCCCACTCTTTCGGCTGGTTGCCGTGGGCGGGGATGCCGCCGGCGTCCTTAAGCATCCGTGCCAGGTGCATCAGGTTCCAGGCGGCGAAGGTGGTGTTGCGGTTGGTGAAGTCGTTCTCCGGCCCGCCCGAGCCCTCGTCCAGGTAGGACGGGCCCGGGCCCGCCTCGCCGATCCAGCCGGCGTCGGCCTGCGGCGGGATCGTGTAGCCGAGGTGCTGCAGCGAGTAGAGGACGTTCATCGCGCAGTGCTTGATTCCGTCCTCGTTGCCGGTCACCAGGCAGCCGCCGACGCGGCCGTAGTAGGCCCACTGGCCTTTGTCGTTGACCTGGCTGGAGTTGCCGTAGAGGCGCTCGACAACGTGGGTCGCGACCGAGGACTTCTCCCCCAGCCAGATCGACATCCCCAGCACGAGGATGTCGGCGGCCATCACCCGCTCGAAGATCCGCGGCCACTCGTCGCGCTCCCAGCCGTGCTCGGTCATGTCGGGCCAGACGCCGATCGCGATCTCGTGGTCGATCGCGCGGACGCAGTCGACCTCGACCCCCTGCTTGCGCATCACCTCCATCGAGAGGTCCATCAGCCCCTGAGTGTTGGAGGGCTCGGGGCTGCGCTTCAGGGTGCAGTTGATGAAGAGGGCTTTGAGGTCGGAGTAGTCGGTCATGTCTCTCCTTTGAACTTGTCGCTGTGGCAGATCACCAGGTGTCGACGAAGCGATGGGCGCCGGGCGGGCGGGTGTCGCCGGCAGCGGTCAGGGTCGAGGCGATCAGGCCGCGGGTCTCGGCCGGGTCGATCACGTCGTCGAGCTCGAACAGGGCCGCCGCGTTCAGCGCCTTGGCGTTCTCTTCGGCCTGGGCGGTGAGGTCGCGGACGCGCTGCTCGCGCTCGGCCTCGTCGGGGATCGCCTCCAGCTCCTTGCGCAGCGCCAGCCGCACCGCCCCCTCCAGCCCCATCGGCCCGAGGTGGGCGCTCGGCCAGGCCACCGTCAGCAGCGGCTCATGCAGGCTGCCGCCGACCATCGCCTGGGCGCCGAGGCCGTAGCCGCGGCGCAGGACGACGGCGATCAGCGGCACCCGCAGGGCGGCACCGGCGACCAGCAGGCGGGAGGCGCGACGGACCAGGCCGGTCGCCTCGGCCTCGGGGCCGACCATGTAGCCGGGGGTGTCGACCAGGGAGAGGACCGGCAGCCCGAAGGCGTCGCAGAGCTGCAGCAGGCGGGCGGCCTTGTCGCTCGCCTCGCTGGTGACGGCGCCGGCCATGTGGCGGGTGTCGTTGCAGATGACCCCCAGCGGGCGGCCCTCGATCCGCGCCAGCGCGGTCACCATCTCCGGCGCGAAGCGCTCGCGCAGGAAGGTGACCGAGCCCTCGTCGGCGAGGGTCTCGACGATCGGCCGCGGGTCGTAGGCCCGGCGCTTGCGCTCGGGGATGGCGTCCCGGAGCGTCGCCTGGTCGGGCGCCGGGCCGGGCTCGGTCGCGCCCTGGAAGTAGGCGAGCAGCTTCTTCGTCACCGCCGTCGCCTCGGCCTCGTCGGCGACCGCGACGTCGACCACGCCGTTGGCGGCCTGCGCCTCCAGCGGCCCGACCGCATCGGGGTGGACGTCGCCGAGGCCGCCGCCGGCGATCATCGCCGGGCCGCCCATCCCCAGCGAGCTGCCCTCGGTGGCGACGATCAGGTCGGCGCAGCCGGCCAGCACCGCGTTGCCGGCGAAGCAGCGGCCATGGACTATCGCGATCCGCGGCACCAGCCCGGAGAGCTTTGCCCAGAGCGCGAAGGCGCGGGTGTCGAGCGCGGAGACGACCGGGTAGTCGGTGTCGCCGGGTCGCCCTCCCCCGCCCTCGGCGTAGAAGACGACCGGCAGCCGCATCCGCTCGATCAGCTCGAAGAGGCGGTCCTTCTTGCGGTGGCCGAGAGCGCCCTGGGTGCCGGCCAGGACCGTGTAGTCATAGGAGAGGACGGCGCAGGCGGCGCGCTCGGGGCCGAAGCGGTCGCCGTTGACCCGTGCGGTGCCGCCGATCAGCCCGTCGGCGGGGGTGCGGGCGATCAGGTCGGAGACCTCGCGCCGGCCGCGCTGGGCGGCGATCGCGAAGCGCCCGTACTCGACGAAGGAGCCGGGATCGACCAGGTCGGCGAGGTTCTCCCGCGCCGTCCGCCCGCCGGCGGCGTGGCGCTTCTCCACCGCGTCGGGCCGCGCCGCGTCCTCGGTCAGGGCGTGCCGCGCCAGCAGCTCCGCCAGGTCGTCTCGCTCCCCCTCGGCCACGAGGGGACTCTACGACTCAGCCGCGGATCGCCTTGCCGACGAGGTGCTTGAGGCGGGTTTTGTCGCGCTGGCTGAGATTTCCCGGCCGGCCCTGGGACTTCTTCAGCAGGTTCCAGAACTCGGTCTGTTCGCGCTGGGTGAGGTTGCCCTCGATCCGGTCGCGGCCTTTCTTCAGCAGCCACAGCGAGACCACCCAGACTTTCGCCCAGGGCACTCGCTTCCAAAGGTGGGGTGCGGCTTTCCGCGCTATCCAGAGGGGCATGTCAGGCGCGGCAGGCTATTCGACCACTTCGACGGTGCCGTGCATCGTCGGGTGGATCTCGCAGAAGTAGGTGAACGTCCCGGCTTCCTTGAAGGTTTCCGAGCCGATCTTGCCTTTCTCGATCGTGCCGGTGTCGAAGCTGCCGTCATCCGCGGTCGCAGTGTGGGGCGCGGTGTCCTGGTTCTGCCAGATCACCTTGCCGCCGGTCTGCACCACGACCGGGTCGGGCTGGTAGGTGAATTCGACGATGTCCACTTTTTCGGACTTCGACGCCTCGCCGCTCGGCGCCGGTTCGCTTTCCGTCGATTCCGTTTCGCCGGCCGCTTCTTCGCTCGCCGGCGGGGTCGTTTCAGCCCCGCTGGAGGTGGAATCGGAGCCGCTGTCACCGCAAGCGACAAGGCCGAGGGAGAGGGCGACCAGGGCAGCGGTGAGCAGCGGCTTCAATCCCATGTGCCTCCGTCTACCCACCAGATCGCGAGTCCAATCAGTCATATGTCCCGAATACGCTGCGCGGTGGTGGCCGGATCACGAGCACGATGGCTGACGGTCGCGGTTTGGCTGCTGCTCGGCGCCGCCGGGCTGCTCGCCCACGCCCACATCGACGACGTCACCGCCGCCGGCCAGAGCAGCTTCCTCCCCGAGGACTCGGAATCGACCCGGGCGCTCGACGCGCTCCAGCACGCCTCCTCGGGCCGCGAAGACGTGCCCGTCGTGATCGTCTTCGAACGGCCGGGCGGGCTCGGCAAGGAGGACATCGGCGCGATCGGGCGGATCGGCGACGGTCTCGGCAGGCTGGGGCTGAGCGGGGCGACGCCGATCGTCGACCCCTTCTCCGGCGAATACCGCGACGACCTGAGCGAGGTGGCGCGGATCGCCAACGGCGTCGGGCCGGTCTCCAGGGACGGCGAAGCGGCGCTGCTGGTGCTGGCGATCGACGCCGAGGACCGAGGCGCGGTGGTCAGCGGCGTCGAGCGGATCCGCCGCTACCTGCGGGCGCACGAACGGCCGGGCCTGCGCGCCTACGTCACCGGGCCGGGCGGGATCGCCGCCGACCTCGAGCGGGTTGCCGAAGACGCCGGCCGCACCCTGCTGATCGCCACCCTCGGCCTCGTCCTGGTCCTCCTGCTGGCGGTCTATCGGGCGCCGATCCTGGCGCTGCTGCCGCTGCTTGTCGTCGGCCTCGCCTACCTGGTCGCGATCGGCCTCGCCTACCTGCTGATCGAGGCTGACTGGATCGTCGTCAACACCGAGGGCACGATGCTGCTCCTTGTTCTGATCTTCGGAGCTGGAACCGACTACTCCCTCCTCCTGGTGCACCGCTACCGGGAAGAGCTGAGCAAGGGCGCACCGGCCGGCGCTGCGCTGGACCTGGCCGTGCGCGAGACCCGGCCGGCGATCGCCGCCTCGGGCGGCACCGTGATCGCCGCGATGCTCGTCCTCCTGGTCGCCGACCTCGAGTCAACCCACTGGCTAGGCCCGGTGCTGGCAATCGGGATCGCGACGATGCTCGTCGCCGCCTTCACCCTCCTCCCCGCCCTGCTCTCGATTCTCGGCGACCGAGCTTTCTGGCCCGCGACGGGGATCAGGGGGATCCCCGGAGGAG
>JBIOTO010000062.1:0-6086 GCA_044865945.1 Solirubrobacterales bacterium | reverse complement strand
ATCCGCTGAAGACCTGGAAGCTGACCGCCGAGGACTGGCGCAATCGCGAGAAACGCCCTCAATACGAGGCGGCGGTGGAGGAGATGCTGGAGCGCACCAACCGTCCCCACGCCCCCTGGCGCGTGGTCGCGGCTGAGTCAAAGCGCTTCGCCCGGGTAGAGGTGACGCGCATCGTCAACGAGGAAATCGAAGCGGGGATGCGGCGCTGGGGGCAGGATCCGCCGCCCCGGCCGTAAACTCCCGCCCCCACCCCTGTACTCCGATCGCGAGGAGCCCGTTCCCTTGAGTCGTTTCCGAATCTTTGCGCTGTTCGCCACCCTCGCCGCGATGGCGGCCGTCTTCGCGGCCTGCGGCAGCAGCGACAGCGACACCGGCAGCAGCGACGAAGACCCGCAGCAGGTGATTGAAAGCGCCAGCCTCGAAGGGGTGAAGAGCGGCAACCTCGACCTCGCGTTGCGGATCAAGGCCGACGGTAGAGAGGGCGGCGACATCGACGTCAGCGTCTCCGGCCCGTTCGAAATGGCCGGCAAGGAAGAACTGCCGCAGCTGGAAATGAGCGCGGAAGTCAGCGGTTCGGCCGCCGGCGAAGACGTCGACTTCGAGGGCGGCCTCACCCTCCTCACCGACCGCGCCTTCATCGCCTACGGCGGCAGCGACTACGAAGTCGACCCGACCACCTTCGGCTTCCTCAAGTCCGCCTTCGAACGCGCCCAGCAGCAGGGCGGGGACGAAAACGTCACCGCCTGCCAGGAGGCGGCGGAAGGGATCAAGTTCAGCCAGTTCGCCGACAACCTCGAAAACGAGGGCAGCGCCGACGTCGATGGCACCTCGACGACCAAGGTCAGCGGCGACCTCAACGCTTCCGGGTTCTTCGACGCCGTCGTAAAGCTGACCGAAGACCCGGCCTGCAGCGCGCAGCTCGAAGCGGCCGGCCCGCTGCCGATCGGCGAACTCGAAGAAGCCAAAGACGAGATCTCGAAATCGGTCGAAAAAACGCATGTCGACCTCTACGTCGGCGACGACGACATCGTCCGCAAGGTGGCGGCGGAACTGACCGTCGCGCCGCCGGAAGCAGACGGTGAAAAAGTCGAGTTCGAGCTGGAAATGACCCTCAGCGGGGTCAACGAGGAGCAGAGCTTCTCCTCGCCGTCCAACGCCAAGCCACTTGAAGACCTGTTCGAAGAACTGGGCGTCAACCCGCTCGAGTTGCTCGAAGCGGGCGAAAACGGCGACCTTGGTGCCCTGCTGGAAGGGATCACCGGCGGCTCGTCCTCGGGTGGGGGTTCCAGCGACGACGCCTACACGGCCTGTCTGCAGAACGCCCAGACCCCGGCTGACCTGCAGAAATGCGCCAGCCTGCTCAACTGATGAGCAGGCTGGCAGCCGCTAGGTGAACCCGAGCGCCCCGCGCCTTGGGCTGTCCTTCCTGCGCACGGCGCAGGGCTGGCCCTACCTGCTCGCGCCGCTGATCCCGGTCGCGGTCGCGCTCGAGCTCGCCCACGCGCCGGCGACCGTGATCTTCGCCGCCTCGGCCCTGGGGATCATCCCGACGGCGGCCCTGATGGGGCGGGCAACCGAGGAGCTCGCCGCCCGCTCCGGACCCGGGATCGGGGGCTTCCTCAACGTCACCTTCGGCAACGCGCCGGAGCTGATCATCGCCCTCTTCGCCCTCGCCCAGGGCCTGCAGGAGGTGGTCAAGGCCTCGCTCGTCGGCTCGATCCTCGGCAACATGCTGCTGGTGCTCGGGGCGGCGATGCTCGCCGGCGGCCTGCGCCGCGACAAACAAACCTTCAACCGGACCAGCGCCGGGGTCCAGACGACGATGCTGATGCTGGCCGCCGGCGCCCTGCTGATGCCGGCGATCTTCGAGCTGGTCGAGGGCAAGGGGCTGCCGTCGCCGACCGCCGAGTCGGTCAATTACGGCGGCACCGTCGAGCACCTCTCGCTCGCCGTCGCGATCGTCCTCATCGCCACCTACGTCGCCGGCCTCTTCTTCTCGATGAAGACCCACCGCTCGCTGTTCAATCCCGAGTACGAGGAGGAGGACACCTGGGGCTGGTCGGTCCGCACCTCGATGATCGCCCTGGCTGTCGCAGGCGTGCTGGTCGGGCTGATGTCGGAGGTCCTGGTCGGCTCGATCTCCGAGGCCTCCGAGTCGATCGGCCTCTCCGAGTTCTTCGTCGGCGTCATCGTCGTCGCGATCGTCGGCAACGCCGCCGAGCACTGGGTGGCCGTCCTGGTGGCGGTGAAAGACAAGATGGACCTGGCGGTCAACATCGCGGTCGGCTCCAGTGCCCAGATCGCCCTCTTCGTCGCCCCAGTCCTCGTCATCGCCTCCTTCTTCCTCGGGCCCTATCCGCTGGCGCTCGTCTTCAACGGCTTCGAGCTGGGGGCGATCCTGCTGGCGATCCTGGTCGCGCACCAGGTCACCTCCGACGGTGAGTCAAACTGGTTCGAGGGCCTGCAGTTGCTCGCGCTCTACTTCCTACTCGGCCTGACCTTCTACTTCGCCTGATGGAAGCGCTACTACTCCTCTTCAGCTTCGCCGTCGTCCTCGCCGGGGCGCTGCTGTTCACCAACGCGGTCGAGTGGATCGGCCACAAACTCAACGTCGGCGAGGGCGCGGTGGGCAGCATCCTCGCCGCGGTCGGGACGGCGATGCCGGAGACGCTGATCGCGATCGTCGCCCTGCTGGGGGCGGCGGAGGGATCCGAAGACGTCGCGATCGGGGCGATCGTCGGCGCCCCCTTCCTGCTCGGCACCCTGGCGATGGGCCTGGTCGGCCTCTTCGCCTATCTCTATCGCGACAAACGCGATCAGGGGGTGGAGCTGCGAGCCCACAAGCCGACCCTGGAGCGCGACCTCGTCTTTTTCCTCATCCTCTTCGCGATCGGCGGCCTGCTCGCCTGGGGGCCGCCGGCGCCGCTGCGGATCGCGGTCGGGATCGCCTTCATCCTCGCCTACTTCTTCTACATCGCCCTCACCCTGCGCGGCGGCGGCGAAGTCCAGGAGGAGGAGAGCCTCAACCCGCTGATCTTCGAGCGGCGCGGGGATCGGCGCGAAGACCCGGCGCTGGCCCTCTGCGTGATCCAGCTGCTGGTCGGGCTGGGGGCGATGGTCGGCGGCGCCCACCTCTTCGTCGAGGAGCTGCTCCACATCGCCGAGAGCATCGGCGTCGAGGCGCTGGTGCTGGCGCTGATCCTGGCGCCGCTGGCGACCGAGCTGCCGGAGAAGGTCAACAGCTTCTTCTGGGTGCGGGAAGGGAAGGACGCCCTGGCGCTCGGCAACATCACCGGGGCGATGGTCTTCCAGTCGATGATCCCGGTCGGGATCGGCCTGATCTTCACCGACTGGGACCTGACCTGGACCGCGGTCCTCTCGATCGGCCTCGGCCTCGTCGGCGGCCTGCTCGCCTACGAGAGCCTGCACCTCTCGGGACGCTTCAAGCTCCCAGCCGTGATCGGCTGGTTCGTGCTCTACGCCTCGTTCATCTTCGCGGTCGCCATCAGCGCCTGATCGGCGACTCGCTGCCGTATCTCACGCGGGATCTTCCAGCTTGCGGATTTTCTGGCGCAATTCCTCGAGCTCCCTCTCCTCCGAGTTCCTGTTGAAGCTGAGGAAGATCCACCCCGGTCCCCAAAAGAGCGCGAGAACGGCGAGCATCGCGAATCCCCCTACCAGTCCCATCGTGGTTCCCGCGGCAAGAAGATTGGAACTCGAGAAGCTCTCCGCTACGTATCCCTGAGCTATCTCTGCGCGAGACGCTTCGCCTCGCAGCGCGCCAGAAGCCCCGAGTAGGGCGAAGATCTCTCCGCCAAGCAGAAAGAGGAACAACTGCAGCCGGTAAAACCTCATCTGCGGATCCGACAGCAGATCCGTGGCACGGCTCTCGAGGGCAAAGGCGATCATCAGGATCGGGATGATCTGGGCAGCCAACCCGTAATACGTCGGGAAGGGGAGGTAGGCGTCGCTCGAGTAGACCACGAACGCCCCGACGATTGCCAGGATCAGCGGCACCAAAAGCGAAATCGGGACAGCAAACGATTTCGCCCCCTCAGTCCTTGGCCGTTGCTGCGTTGCCGACACGCCCGCTGACACTATTGAAATACCGAGATCAGTAACAGCTGGTACCTAGGGCTCCGCTAATCCGGGAGTTCGTCCAAGGCCTTGAGCACCAGGTCGTCGTGCTTTTTCGGCTGGACTTTCGGGAAGACCCGGGCGATCTTGCCCTTGGGATCGATGATGAAGGTCGCCCGCTGCACGCCCATGTACTTGTTGCCGTACATCGACTTCTCGACCCAGGTGCCGTATTTCTCGGCAACCGCGTGGTCGGCGTCGGCGAGCAGGGTGAAGTCGAGGTCGTGCTTGCCGGCGAACTTGTCGACGTCCTTGACCTCGTCCGGCGAGATTCCGATCACCCGCGCGCCGGCCGCCGCGTAATCCGCTTTGCGGTCGCGAACGCCGCAAGCTTGGACGGTGCAGCCGGAGGTGTTTGCCTTCGGGTAGAAGTAGAGGACGACGGTCTCGCCGTTCAGATCGGACAGCTTCACCTTCTCGCCGTTCTGATCGGGCAGCGTGAAGTTGGGGGCTTTGTCTCCCTCGGCCAGCATCGCTACGCCTCCGGATCGGGATCCGGCTCGGGGCGTTCGTCCTCTTCTTCGAAGTCGTCCTCGCTCGTTTCCAGCTCGGCGCCGACGAGCGGGTCGCCCTGGTTGCTGACCTCGAAGCTCTCCAGGGCGCGGTCGCGGCTCTCCTCGTCGACGGGGACGTCGTCGGAGACGCGGACCCAGTCGGCGCCTTCGTAGCCCTCCAGGTTGTTGAAGACCTCCTGGTCCGGCGCGGCCGAGTCGTCGACGATCACGACGACCTCGGTCTGGGGGTTGAAGTAGGTCCCCGGCTGGTTGAGCATCTCCTCGACCTCGTAGAGGTTCTCCTGGGGCGGCATCAGCTCGATCCTATGAAATCGACGAGCTGCTTTTCCGTCTCCGCCTCGATGTCCAGCGGTTGCTGGCCTTCGCGCATCAGGCGTTCGTTGCGGGCGACGACCAGCTGTCGGACCTCGGCCCGCAGCTCGGCGTCGATCGCGTCTTGCCCGCGGGGGCGCTCGGCGCTCGCCAGCAGGCGCTCCGTCTCGGCCTCGACGTCCAGCGGCCGCTCGCCGCGCTGCCGCTGGCGCTCGGCCTTGGCGGCCAGCATCTGGCGCACCTCGGCGGCCCGCATGGCGGGGTCGATCGGTTGCGGCGCCCCGCGCAGAGAGGGCAGCACTTCGGAGTCGATCGCGAACGGTCCCTGGCCGAAGGAGCGCCAGGCGGCCGCCGAGCGGTGGAAGAGATAACCGGCGACCGGAGCGGCGATCCCGGAGATGGCCAGCAGGATGGCCCCTTTCTGGGTAGCCGTCAATGCCAGCGCCAACTCCATTGAGCAAGGGTAAAGCGAGAGCACGCGCTCGGTCGGAGACCTAATTGTCCGCTAACCTTGTGGACCGATTGACTGATCAGTCAATCGGTGGAACGCCAGCCAGCCGGCGGCGCTCCCGCAAACTTCAGAGAAACGCGAAGAAAAGGAGCACCGACCGGTGGTCGACTTCACCCTTACCGACGAGCAGAAGGACCTGCGCGAGCTGGCTCACAGCTTTGCCGAGAAAGACATGCGCAACGTCGCATGGGAGTACGACGTTGATGGCACCTGGCCCCAGGACGTGATCGAGAAGGCCTGGGAGGTCGGGTTGATGAACACCCACATCCCCGAGGCCTACGGCGGTCCCGGCCTCGACTACCTCTCCGGCTGCCTGATCGAGGAGGAGTTCGGCTGGGGTTGTTCCGGCATCGGCACCTCGCTGGCCGCCAACGGCCTCGCCTCCGCCCCGATCACCCTGGGCGGCTCCGAGGAGACGAAGAAGAAGTACCTGGGGATGCTGACCGAAGACAAGAAACTCGCCTCCTTCTGCCTGACCGAGCCCGACGCCGGCTCCGACGTCAGCGGGATGAAGACCAAGGCCGTGAAGAAGGGCGACAAGTACGTCATCAGCGGCTCCAAGTGCTTCATCACCAACGGCACCTACGCCGACTACTTCACCGTCTTCGCCA
>JBIOTO010000061.1:0-8492 GCA_044865945.1 Solirubrobacterales bacterium | reverse complement strand
CTCGCCCTCGGCGGCCGTGACGACGAAGGCCTTCAACCGCTGGCCGTACTCGTCGTCCTCGACCCCGATCACGGCCACCTCGACCACCGCCTCGTGGTCGGCGAGCAGATCCTCGACCTCGCGCGGGAAGACGTTCTCGCCGCCGGAGACGATCATCTCGTCGTCGCGGCCGTCGATGAAGAGGCGCCCGGCGGAATCGAAGTGGCCGACGTCGCCACTGGAATAGAGCCCGTCGATGATCTCCTTGCCACCGCCGCCGGTGTAGCCCTCAAAGGCCATCTCGTTGCCGACGAAGATGCGGCCGACCCCGCCCTGTGGAACCTCCTTGCCGGCCTCGTCGTAGAGGCGGATCGTGGTCCCGCGCGGTGGCTTGCCGGCGGTGCCGGGGGCGGCGCGAAGGTCCTCCGGAGTGGCGACGGTCGCGTAGGCGACCTCGGTCGAGCCGTAGAGGTTGTAGACGTTGTCGCCAAAGCGGTCCATCCACTCGATCGCCAGCTCGCCGGGCAATGCAGAGCCCGAGAGCGAGGTGATCTTCAGGTCCGGCAGGCTGTAGCGGTCGAGCGTCTCATCGGGCAAGGAGAGGATCCGCTGGACCATCACCGGCACCGCGGCGAGAACGTCGGCGCGGCTCTGCTCGGCCGCTTCCAGGGTGCCCTCGGGGTCGAAGCGCCGGCGCAGGATCATCGTCGAGGCGGTCGGCAGGCTCATCACGAAGTGGAAGAAGCCCCAGGAGTGGAAGAGCGGCGCCGCGATCATCATCGTCATCCCCCGGCGGAAGGGGATCTTGTCGATCAGCGAGGCGATCGCCATCAGCCCGTCGGGGCTGGAGCGCTGGGCGCCCTTCGGGGTACCGGTGGTACCGGAGGTGAGGATCACGAATTTCGGCTTGTCCGGTGGCGGCTTGTGGTCGGACTCGTCGCCGGCCTCGATCAGTTCGTCGAGGGTCGGCGCGTCGACCTCGCCGTCGCACCAGGCGACGACGCGGGCGACCGAGTCGTCGATCCCGGCGAGCAGATCGCCGAACTCCTCGTCGTAGACCAGCGCCTTCGGGCCCTCGCGGCGGGTCACCTCGACCAGCTGCGGGCCGGCGAACATCGTGTTCAGGTAGAGCGCGCTGGCGCCGAGCTTGGCGGCGGCGAGGGTCGCCTCGATGAAGCCGCGGTGGTTGCGACACATGATCCCGACCCCGTCGCCGGGTCCGATCCCCATCGCCGCGAAGGAGTCGGCGAGGGCGTTGGAGCGCCGGTGCAGCCGCTCCCAGCTCAGCGCCCCGCGTTCGTCGACGATCGCCAGCTCGTGCGGGTGGTGGATCGCCGCGGTGGTCACTCCGGTCGCCGGCGAGGCGCCCCAGCGCAGGAAGGTGCCGCCGATCTTCACCGCCTTGTCGGGTCGCATCGGCGCGACGATCCCCGCCTCTCGGAGAACCTTGACCTCGAAGATCGAGTCCGAGATGGACGCTCGGATGCCGGCCGCGCTCAGCTTGGAGTTCGCCATCTCGCCGGGAAGGTTATTCGCTCTGGACGCTCGCCACGGCGATGCAGGCGATCCCCTCGCCGCGGCCGACGAAGCCCATGCCCTCGTTGCTGGTCGCCTTGACGCTGACCCGGGCGGAGGTCGCCTCAGCGATTGTCCGCTCCATCTCCGCCCTGTGGGGGGCAAGGCGCGGCCGCTCGCAGATCAGGGTGGCGTCGATGTTGACGACCGGGCCGGCGATCGTCCCCACCACGGTGCGCAGCAGATCGATCGAGTCGGCGTCCTTCCAGGCCGGATCGTCGTCGGGAAACATCGAGCCGATGTCGCCGCCGCCGCAGGCGCCGAGCAGGGCGTCGATCACCGCGTGGGTGAGGACGTCGGCGTCGGAGTGGCCGGAGAGGCCCTGGTCGTGCTCGATCTCGACGCCGCCGAGGACCAGGCGCCGGCCGGGCGCGAAACGGTGGCTGTCGTAGCCGATCCCGACCATGGTCAGGGGACGCGGCTGCCCAGGGGAGCGAGGCTCCGTTGGCGCTGCTCGAAGACGCATATCTCGGAGATACCCAGCTCGTCGAGGAACTCGACCGCGTGGTCGTATTCGAACCCGACCTGCTCAGGCAGGTGGGCGTCGGAGGAGAGCGCGAAGACGGCCCCCGCCTCGACGCACATCTCGGCGAACTCGCGCGAGGGGTAGAGCTCGCCGACCGGCTTGCGCAGGCCGGCGGTGGAGATCTCGACCGCGATCCCCGACTCGGCGATCGCCTCCACCGCGGGCTCGTAGAAGGCGCGCGGGTCGCGGTCGGGGAGCGGCCGGGCGCGGCCCCAGACCTTGACCAGGTCCGGGTGGGCGAGGATGTCGAAGAGGCCGGAGCGGGCGCAGTCGGCCAGCGCCGCGAAGTAGCGGCGCCAGATCTCGTCGGCGTCGCCATCGCCGTCCCAGACGTCGAAGCCCTCGTGGTCGACGGCGGCGTCGCCCTCGCCGACGAAGTGGACCGAGCCGACGACGTAGTCGAAGTCGCGCGGCTCCAGCAGGGCGGCGATCCGCTCCTCCGCACCGGGCACCCAGTCGCACTCGATCCCCAGCCGCAGCGGCGTGCCGCGGACGAACTCGCAGTAGGCGTCGACGTCGTCGACGGCGTTCTCGACCCAGAGCGGGTGGGTCCAAAGGTCGAGAGCCTGGCGGAAGCGGTAGACGTGCTCGGAGACGCCCAGCTCCTCGATCCCGGCAGCCTCGGCGGCGGCGAGGTAGCGGTCGACGTTCTCGGCGGTGAAGTAGCGCTCGAACGTGGTCCCGTCCTCGTCCGGGCGCAGGTGCAGGTGGTAGTCGGTCAGCATGCGAACGCGAGCATAGACTTCGCGCCGAATGGGCCGTCAGCTCCTCTTTCTCGCGGTGGCCTTCGCCGCCGGCACCGCCCTCGCCCTGCTTTTGGGCGCCGCGAACTTCGGCACCGCCCTGGGAATCGGACAGCTCTGCTTCGCAGCGACGCTCGTCTACGTGCTGCTGCGCGACTAGGCGGCGGCGCGTTCGGCCAGCAGCAGCTCGGCGACGCGCAGGTCAAGCGGCGTCGTCACCTTCAGGTTCTCCGCCTCGACCGGGTGGATGAGGACGGTGCCGCCGTTCCACTCGACCAGCATCGCCTCGTCCGTCGCCTCCTCCGGCCGCTCGGCGGCCGCTAACGCCGCGCGAAGCGCGGCGGCGCGGAACACCTGCGGCGTCTGCGCCCCCCAGAGCTGGGCGCGATCCTCGGTTCCCTCGATCGCGAGTGGTCGATTCGGCACCGTATCGGTGCTCAACTGCCCACTGGAATTCTTGACCGCCCGCTTGACCGTGTCGGTGAGGGGGGCGGCGGCGATCACCCCGGCGGCCTCGGGGTTCGCGGCGAGGTCGGCGACCAGGGATTCGACCAGCTCCGGCGTCAGCAGCGGCCGTGCCGCGTCGTGGATCGCGACGCACTCGGTGCCGACCGCCTCCAGGGCGTTGGCGACCGACTGGGCGCGGGTGGCGCCGCCGGGGACGACGCCGAGGTCGTGGCCGCCGAGGTCGCCGACGTGCCCCGGCGGCGCGGCGACGACGATCGAGCGCACCGAGTCGCACGCCCGGAAGGCGTCGATCGACCACTCGACCATCGGCCTTCCCGCGACGGGCACGAAGGCCTTCGGGCCGCCGGCTCCGAGACGCTCCCCGGAGCCGGCGGCCGCGATGACGGCGGTTACTGCCAGCCGATCAGGCGGTGGCGGCGAAACGCTCCTCCAGGAGCGAGTCGAGGTACTCTTCCGCGCCTTCCTCGTCCTTGTCGAGCGCGTACATGAACTCCGAGGCGAGAATCTTCTTCGCCCGCGTGTACATCTGCTTCTCGCCGGTCGAGAGACCCTTTTCCATCTCCCGGATGGCGAGGTTGCGGACGACCTCGGCCAGCTCGAAGACGTCGCCGGTCTTGATCTTCTCGCGGTTGTACTTGAAGCGCCGGTTCCAGTTCTTCGGCATCTCCGAAACGTCGTCGGTGAGGACGTTTGTGACCTTCTTGATTTCTTCCTCGTCGATGATTCGCCGCAAGCCCGCCTTGCCGGCGTTTTCGCAGGGGACCATCACCGTCAGCTCGTTGTGGAGGATTTTGATCGTCAGGTATTCACGCTCCTCCCCCATCAACTCGCGCGTCTCTTTAGCCATCACCAGTCCGGCGCCGTGATGCGGGTAGACGACCTTGTCACCCTCCTCGAAGTCGCAGACGTATTCCACGTCCTCCTCGAAGACGGCTTCCACGGTGGCCTCGTCTAGCTCGGAAATCGGTGACTCCTTTCGTTGTTCGACGGCAGTAGCGCCGTCAGCTCTGCAAGTAACGGTCGACCAGATCGACGTCCTGAAGCCGGCGCAGGCCCTCGCGGATGTCCTTGGCCCTGGCGGACCCGACTCCGTCGACGGCGGCGAGCTCTTCTTCGGAGGTCGCGAGGACCTCCTCCAGCCCGCCCAGCTCCTGGGTGATCTTCTGAACGACAAGCTTGGGAATGCGTGGGACCCGGCCCAACACCCGGTATCCGCGCGGCCCGACCGGGAAGTCCAGGGTGTTGACCTTGCGGTCATAGCCGAGCAGCTCGGCAAGGCGACCGAAGTCGAGCACGTCCTGGTGGGGCATCCGGCCCAGGGCTTGAAGCACCGCCGTCAGGTTCTGCTCGGAGTCCTCGACCGAGTAGTCCCGGATCAGCGCGGTCTTGTCAGCGGCGACGCCGACCATCGTCTCCTCAAGCTGCATCTCGATCAGCCGGCCCTCGGTGCCGAGCTCGACGATGTAGCGCTCGACCTCGACCGCCATCCGGGTCACCAGCTCGGCGCGCTGGAGGACGTTGAGGGCGTCGTGGAGGACGCCGCCGCCCTCGAACTCGAGCTGGGTCAGCCGGGCCGAGACCTGGTCGAGGCGCTGGCGGTACTTCTCGAGGGTCGCCAGGCCCTGGTTGGCTTTGGCGAGCACGGCGGGAATGTCCTGAAGGATGTACTTGGTCCCCTCGACGTAGAGGGAGACGACGTCGCGGCGCTGGGAGATCGCGATCACCAGCGCGGTCGTCTGTTTGGAGACGCGCTCCGCGGTGCGGTGGCGGGTGCCGGTCTCCGAGCTGAGGATCGTCGGGTCCGGCATCAGCTGGACGTTGGCCCAGGCGATCTTCGTCGCCTCGCCGTTGAGCACGATGGCGCCGTCCATCTTTGCCACCTGGTACAGCATCGCCGGCGTGTAGTCGACGTCGAGCTTGATGCCTCCCGAGAGCAGGTGGGAGATGTCGTCGAGGTCGCCGACCACCAGCAGGCCGCCGGTGCGCGAGTGGACGATGTTGTCGATTCCCTCACGCAGCGCACCGCCTGGCGCGACCACGTCGAGAGCTCTTAGGAGTCGGGGATCTTGGCGTTCAGACAACTCTTGAAGCTCATCCCCAGACAAATCAGGCATCGCCTAAGAGGATGGCAAATTCGGCTCTGGAATGCGGTGTGGCGATGTCCTAGTGGACAGGTCGGGATTGCGTTTGTCAAGCGCGCCTAAAGATGGAAGCGCTTGTGGTGCATGTGGTGGCGCGACTCACCCAGCGGCGGCCCGCCTGGATCGCGGACGAAGGCCCAGGTCAGGGCGGTGCCGACGGCGCAAAGGGCGACCGCGACCCAGGCCGAATCGGCGATCGAGGAGGCGAAGGAGTGGCCGTCGCCGAGCAGGGCGTGGAAGACGGCGCCGGTGGCGGCGAGGGCGACGGCGCCGGCCATGACCCGGTCCATCGCCAGCACCCCGGAGGCGATCCCGACCTTCTCCCCCGGCATCGCCGCCATCGCCGCGGTCGACATCGGCGCGTAGACGAGCCCGAGCGCGATCCCGAAGAGGAGGTAGCCGGCGAGGATCAGGCCGTAGGAGCTGCCGGCGTCGATTTGGGTGAGGACGAGCAGGCCGGCGGTGCCGCAGGCCATCCCGGCGGTCATCAGCCGGCGGGCGCCGAAGCGACCTATCAGGCGGCCCGAGAAGGGCGAGATGAAGACCATCGGCGCCGTCACCGGCAGGATCATCAGGCCGCTGAGGACCGGCGAATGGGCGCGGACGTCCTGCAGGTACTGGGGCTGGAAGAACATCACCGCCCAGTAGGCGCCGACCAGGGCGAAGGCGGCGGCGCTGGCCCCGAAGTAGGGGCCGTTGCGGAAGAGGGCGAATTCGACGATCGGCTCGCGCACCCGGTGCTCGATCGCCCGGAAGGCGGCGAGGGCGAGCAGTCCGGCGGCGGCCAGCGCCAGGACAGCGCCGCCGGACCAGGCCTGCGACTGGATCAAGGCGAGGACCACGGCGGTGAGGCCGAGGCTTAGGGCCGCGAGGCCGGGCAGGTCGATGCGGGTGCCGGCGCCGGGATCGGTCGACTCCGGCGCGGCCGCGACGGTGATCGCGATCCCCAGGGCGGCGATCGGCAGGTTCATCCAGAAGATCACCCGCCAGTCGAGTTCGATCAAAAGGCCGCCGGCCAGAGGCCCGATCGCCAGCGCGATCGCCGAGACGGCGGCCCAGATTCCCAGCGCCCGCGGTTGCTCCTCAGAGGGGAAGACGTTGCAGACCAGCGCCAGCGAGAGCGAGAGCATCGGCGCCGCGCCGGCCCCCTGCAGGATGCGGCCAAGAATCAGAGCGTCCTGGTCACCAGCGGCGCCGGAAACAACCGAGCCGACGGCGAAGAGCACCATCCCAGCGAGGAAAACCCGCTTGCGCCCAAACATGTCCCCCAACCGCCCAGCGGTGACGACCAGCACCGCGATCGTCAGCAGATAACCGTTCATCACCCACTGCAGCCCCTCGGCACTCGCATCCACGTCATGCCGAATCTCCGGCAGCGCCAGAGCGACC
This sequence comes from Solirubrobacterales bacterium, assembly GCA_044865945.1. Taxonomy (GTDB): domain Bacteria; phylum Actinomycetota; class Thermoleophilia; order Solirubrobacterales; family 70-9; genus VAYN01. Next base: position 1,671 of record JBIOTO010000061.1, on the reverse strand, counting down.
ACGGTCGAGTCCAGCATCAATATGAACAGGCCCGCACAGGCCCCCGCCAAGGTCCACCACTTCCGGTTCACGGTCGCGAACCTACCGCCACGGGCGGAGGGTGCTCAGTGAGTCGTGACGAGGTCCCGCTGTGGGTCGATTCCCCAGCGAGTGCCGACGGAGGTGAGGTCGTCGGTTAGGGACCAGCGGTCGGGGCGCTCTTCGCCTTCGTGTTCCGGGCTCGCCCCCTTGAGGTTCATGGAGCCGGTGTTGTCGCCGATCGCGCGGATCTCGGCTACGTCCTCGTCCCCGAGGCGCTGCTCGGGGAGGTTGGCGAGCTCGACCCGCTTGGCCTCGATCGGGCAGGCGTCCTCGCCGATCTCCTGGATCAGGGTCGGGGCGACGGACTCGACCGCGGGGTGGGCGAGGTTCCACTGGCAGGCGAGGTGCATCGGGGTCAGCTTGTTCCGTTCGGCGATCGGCAGCAGTTGATCGAGCTTGGCCAGGCCGGACTCGATCCAGCCAGCTGGGCGGAACTTGCGGTGGTCGCGCTCGGCCAGCTCGGTGTCGGCCCGCAGGTCGCCCCAGAAGAGGCCGCCGTAGTCGACGACCCGGGTGAGGACCTTGACGTCGTGGCGCTCGGCGGCGTCGAGGCAGAGCTCGCCGGGCCAGGGCTCGAGCGGGTTGAGGATCACCATCGCCCAGTCGATTCGGTCGCCGAAGCGCTCCAGGCAGGAGATGATGTCGAGGGTGAAGCCGTTCGCCGGCCCCGGGGCGACGCCGATCCGGGCCGTCAGCCCGGCCTCGCGCAGCGCCGCCATCGCGTCCCATACGACCTCGCTGGAGTAGCCGACGCGGTCGGGGTTGTGGAGCAGCAGCAGGTCGAAGGAGTCGGCGCCGATTCGCTCCAGGCTGGCCTCGGTCGCCATCCGCAGGTAGCTGCCGTACTGGTCGGGCTTGCGCAGGCGCGAGTCGGTGAAGCGCGGGAATCCTTTCGGCCCTTCGCGCTCGCCCTCGTAGAAGTCGTGGCCGACGGCGCCGACGAGGCTGTACTCCTCGCGCGGCACGCCCGCCAGCGCCTTGCCGAGCACCCGGTCGGCCTCGCCCTGCCCGTAGGCGTCGGCGCTGAGGACGGTGTCGATGCCGCCCCCCGGCCGCAGCAGGGAGACCAGCCGCTCCTCCTCAATCGCCGCGCCGAAGTGGAGGAAGCGGCCCCCGCTCCAGGTGCCGATCGCCGTCCGACCAGGCTCTCTCACCGGCTGCACTCGGTTAGTTCTGGCTGGCGTCGCCGGAGGGCTCGGAGCCCTCGTCCGCGGGCCCAACAACGTCGCCGTCGTCCTGCTTGGCCCCGACGCCGACTTTCTCGCGCTCGGGCTTCGCCGGCGCTTTCGCCTTCGGTTTCTTCGGGGCGATGATCTCCAGGTCGAGCGGTTTGTCTTCCTCGTCGCCGGCCTCGTTGCGGGAGACCATCACCGTCGAGCCGGGGGTCATCTCGCCCTGGCGCAGGACTTCGTCGGCCAGCGGGTCCTCGACGTAGCGCTGGATCGCCCGGCGCAGCGGGCGGGCGCCCATCGATGGATCCCAGCCTTTGTCGACCAGCAGTTCCTTCGCCTCGTCGGTCAGCTCCAGCTGCAGTTCGTGCTCGGCGACCTGGACGCGGACCCGGTTGATCATCAGGTCGATGATCTCTTT
>JBIOTO010000060.1:0-24640 GCA_044865945.1 Solirubrobacterales bacterium | reverse complement strand
CCACGCTCGGAGTGACCGCCAAAGGCGATCAACTCATCTGACTATTCGAATCCGTATGTACCGGCCGGGCTCGCAGCCAGGTCTCCGCTGACGGTGGCCGGCGCCACTCCGTTTACTACGGTGCCTTCGCCAGCCAAAGTGACTGTGCTGATCGACGCCGCGCTATTCGGCGTCGCGACAATATTGCCGGTCAGAACCGTGGTAGAAAGCGGTTTTTCGGTGTGAGGGACATTGATCGCCCAGTAATTGTTGGTGATTTTGATGTTTGTGATCGTCAGTTTGCCAGTGAGCGGGTTGGCATGAACCGTCCAGGGCAGACCTTCGAACGTCGATGTACATGTGGTGTTGGCCAGTTTGCCTGTGCCAATGCAGTTCGCAGCCGAGACTTTCGTCACTTTCCCTGTGAGAGATCCCGCTTCGAGGGTGATTTCGGCGGTGAGTTCGGCGTCGGCGCCTGCTTCACACGCCGCGCACGCGAAACCGGCCGGACCCGAGAACGTCAACGTCGCGTTTTCTTCGAGTTCTTTTTCTTCGTGAGTCCAGTTGGCAAGTGCCGAGGCCGGAGCCGCGAGGGCAACGACCGCGAGCGCCATGCTGGCGATCATCAGCATCTTCTTGAACATGATCTATTCTCCTTGAGAACGCCCTCCCGGATGTCTGTTGAGGACTGGCCGGGTGGGGCTGTTTGACGGGGCTTCGGCAATCCACTTGCCGGGGCCCCTACTTTTCGGTTCAGAGGAATACCGGAAAGTTCCTTTAGCGGTCAAGTGGTGTCTGACGGGTAGAAATTAGAAGTGGAGTAAGTGTCCAATTGCCCTGCTATTGGCCGTTCGACAGAATTTCGAGCCCGTGGTGTCGCGTCGGCAAATCAATTGATGAACACCGCGTAGCGCATCCCGTTGATCACGTCGACCGCGAACTGCGGGTCGGCTCCGCCGATGCGGAGAACCTCGAAGCGGCCGTCGAGCATCGCGGTAAGCCAGTCCTCCGCGGTCCCCACTGCCCAGGTGCTCGGCTGGGCCTCCGGGCCGACCGACCAGGAGGTGGATCCGTCCGCCCGCATCTCGAGGTTGACGCCGGCGAGCGGCTGTTCGTCGTCAAGCTCGGTCGCATCGGTCCGCACCACCAGGGTGCAGGCGCCGCGACGATGCTCTGGCAGGGGCGCGACCTGCAGACCAAGCAGGAAGGCGGACTCGGCCTCGACATCGGTGATCGGCGGGCTGTCCTCCATGTGACGCCGTTCACAGCGCATCGCCATCGCCAGGGGCGTGATCGCCCGACGCAGCCATTTCGTGGGGGCATAGGGAACCCCGTGAGGTTGCTTTGGTAGCGCATCGATCTGCCCGGTGGTCCGCATCCAGCGGATCCGACGTTCGAGCGACGGATAGCTGGTCTCCGGTATCTGTTCGCTCAGCTCGGTCAGCGTCAAGGGGCCGGTGGCGAGAGCCCGAATCAGACTCGAGCTCCATCCGCTCGCCAGCGCCTTCACCGCTACCGCGGCCTGCTCTCCCACGAGCTCTATGGGTTCCGAGGGACACTCGCCGAGCCAGCCCTCCAGCACGTCGGCGACGGCGAGCAAGTCCTTGCCCGCCGGCCCAAGCGCGGTCGCAACCGCCTTGCTCTGACCCCCCTCTGCCGACTCCTTCACCAACCCGCCGCACTCCCGCAGGTTCTTGATCGCGCCCCGGATGGTGGCCTCGGCCGACCAGCCAACCAGCTCCTGCAACTCGGTGGGGCGCAACGGTCCCCTGGCATGAGCGCGAAGGACCTTGACGTTGAGTGGGTTTTCGAACAGGCCGAGGATGCGGGCACCCGCCCGGGTATCCCCCCCTCTGAGCGTTACTGAAGCGATACGGCGATTCTGCTAGAAAACCGCGAGTTTTCTAGATAATCAGGTCAGTTTGCGGTATGCCGGGGAAGCATTCCGCTGCTCGCCGCGAGCGACCGGCTTCGGCTCCAGCCGCACCGGCGCGGTCGAGATCGCCTGGATGCGCAGGTCGCTCCAGGTCAGCCCCTCGCGCACCAGGGCCGGCAGGCCGAGGGCAACGGCGGTGGCGATCTCCACCGCCTGCAGGATCACGCCGTAGGCAAGCGCGTCGGCGGTGCTGACCCCGAAGCCGGTGTGGAGGACGCTGATCACCGCCAGCTGGAAGACGCCGATGTTCGAGGGCGTCGCCGGCACCACCGCGGTGACGTTGACGGCGAAGAGGACGGCGGCGGCGGCGCCGATCCCGGCCTTCCCGTCCAGTCCGAGCGCGTAGAGCAGCGCCCAGCAGGCGGCGAGCTGGATCGCCCAGGCCCCCAGCTGGGCCGCGGTGGCGGCTGAACCGTGGCGCGGGTCGCGGAAGACGGCCAACCCGGCTCGGACCTGGACCAGCGCCCGGTGAATCGCCGCTCCGAGTCGCGCCAGCCGGCCGTTGCCGTTGCGCCTCATCAGCAGCGGCGCTAGCAGGACCACGACCAGAACGATCAGGGGCACGAGGCTGAAGAGGAAGAGCTGCTTCGTCCCCGAGTGGAAGAGCGGCGTGGTCGAGACGATGATCACCCCGAGCAGGACCAGGGCGACGAGGTTGAGCATCGTCTGCGAGACCAGGGTGCCGAGCAGCACCGGGAAGGTTTCTCGCATGCGACCCGTGCGGCGCGCGAGGGTCAGCGCGCGGGCCGGCTCGCCGAGGCGTGCCGGCAGGGTCGCCGACATCAGCACCCCGATCATCGTCGCCGAGGTGACGTCGCGCCGGCGGATCGGCCGGTTCGGCAGGGCGGCCCGCGCGATCCAGTACCAGGACGCGGCGCGGAAGAAGAGAGAACTCGCCATCAGGGCGCAGGCGACGAGGACCCAGGTCAGGTTCGAGCGGACGATGCTTTCGACCACGTTCTCGATGCCGATCCTGCGGGCGGCCTGCCAGGTCAGCACCACCCCGAGAATCCCGGCGATAGCGAGCCCCAAGCGGCGAGCGACAGCGCGACCTTTCTTTCCCGCCTGGGCAAGTGGCGGGTCAAGCGAGGGCAGGCGCTCGGCCGGGCGCTTCGGCCGCCCGTCGGCAGGTCGCAGACCGGCCCAGTGAGCCGCCCTCTCGCCGGCGGTCGCCGGCTTCGGCGCCTCGATCGCGCGCTCGTAGACGGCGGTTACCTGGTCGGCGACCCGCGGCCAGGCGTAGCGCTGGGCGCTGCGCCGCGCCGCTTCTCCCATCGCCTGCAGCCGCTCCGGCTCGTAATGGACCCGCTGCAGCTCCTCGGCCAGGCGCTGCGGGTCCCCGGGCGGGACGAGCAGGCCGTCGACGCCGTCGCTGACGACGTCGCTGTAGCCGGCGATCGCCGAGGCGATCACCGGCGTGCCCGCCGCGAAGGCCTCGGTCAGGACCATCCCGAAGCTCTCGCCGGACAGGGAGGGCGCGCAGAGGAGGTCGGCACGGTGGAGCTCGGCCCAGAGGTCTTGACGCGAGACCCGGCCGGGGATGTCGACAAACCGCAGGAGGTCGGGATCGGCGATGTAGCGAAGGACCTCCTCGCGATCGGCGCCGATCACGGTCAGGCGACAGGGAACGTGCTCGACCAGGGCGTTGAAGGCCGTGAGCAGGATCGGCAGCCCCTTGCGCTCCTCCGAGCGGCCGACGAAGAGGATCCGCAGCTCCGACCCCGCCGGCTTCGGCTCCTTCGGGGCGGCGTCGACGTCGACGCCGTTGGGGACGATCGTGTACTCGCCGCCGAACCAGCGGCGACCGGTCCAGGCGGCCGCCTCGGAGACGGCGATCCTGGCCGCGAGCCGGTTGAGCATCCGCCGCGCGCCAACCGCGTTGGCGATGTGGTTCGGCACCGGCTTGGTCGAGTAGGTGTGGAAGGTGCCGACCACGGGAGCGCGCGCGCCGAGGGTGGCGTTCCAGCCGACCAGCGGCACCACCGGCTCGTGGACGTGGATGACGTCGAATTCACCGCTCCTGACGAGGCGGCGCGGGGCGACGACGCCACCGGCCGGGAACGGGGCCAGATTGGAGACGGAGCCGTTGGCGCCGAACCCCATCGTGCGGCCCAGCGGGACCAGGTAGTCGGGCAGCCGCAGGTCTTCTGCCGGCGCCCGATGCAGGACTCGGCTGATCCTCCCGGGCGGGTCGACGGGTGCGAGGACGCGGACATCGTGGCCTCGACCGAGAAACTCCTCGGCAAGAGCCTCAACGTGCCGGTTCACGCCCCCCTGGTACGACCAGGAATATGGCGAGACGAGACCTATGCGCACGGACGACTAAGGGTAGGGCATGGCACGGCCGCCGCATGGCAGGCCAGGTACCGGCGATCCGACCTAAAGCTGGGTCCCGATCAGCCCGAGGATGGCCATCGCCAGCGTCCCGATGAGACCTCCGCCAATCTGAATCATGGTCCGCTTGAGATCGCCGATGTCCCTCCGTACGTCGCGGATTTCTTCCCTGACTTCCCCCACACGACCGTTGAGGTCGTCCAAGCGAGAGTCGGTCCAGGTCGAGCGCATCGCCTTCATGCCTCCAAGCTAAGGGATCAAGTCATACGTGTGGCGCACGCAATTGTAACTTTTCGTCTGATGCCCTGCTTTTCGCTGAAATAGCGGAATTCTCCGCCCAGGCATAGCCGACGAAGACGAGCAGGTAGGCGGCGCCGATCTCAAGCAGGAGCGCGCCGGAGTCGTTGGCGAGAGTGCCGATCGCGGTTGCCGCGAGGCCGCCGAGCAGCCCGGCGCGTAACGCCGGCGCATCCGCCAGCCAGGCCCGCAGCCGGTCGCGCCGCAGGTAGGCCAGCAGCCCAAGGCCAAGAACCACAGGCAGGAAGACGAGCAGCACCGGCCGGGCGAAGCTGCGGACCGAGAGCTGCAGGCGGCGCTGCGCGACGTCCGCCAGGTCGCCGAAGCCGCCGGCGTCGAGAACGGACCGGGTCAGGTGGGCGTTGGCGCCGCTGAGCAGGTCGACGAGCGCCAGCAGGGCAAGGACCGCGACCGGCGCGGCAATCGCCGCCAGCGCCACGGGCCACCTGCCGCGGCCGGCAATCGAGACCGCCGCCACCGCGGCGCCGACCGGGAAGACGATCGCGGCGCCGACGTCGGCGCCAAAGCGCCCGGCGGCGAAGACGAAGGCCGCGAGAAGGCCCGAGACGACGAAGGCGACCGCCGCCCGACGCCCGGACACCCGTGCCGCGAACCCGGCCAGACCGGCTCCGGTCCCGGCGACCACCAGCACCGCGAGCAGCGCCTCGAGCTCGTTGCCGATCCCGTAGAAGCGGACGCCGAGTCCCGGATTCGGACCTAGCAGCGAAAGCGAGGTAAGTGGCGATCCGGCGATGACGTCAACCGCGTAGGCGAGAACGGTCACGGCCGAGGCGACGGCCAGGGCCCGGTAGCCAGGCAACAACGCCAAGGTGAGCGCCGCCAGCGCGGGCGCACCGAGACCCACCAGCAACGCTTCAGCCACCTCCCCGGGTTCCAGCGCGGCCCCGAGCAGGAGGAGCAGCGGCAGATAGACGACGCTCAGCGCCAGGACGCGGACGGCTCGCCGCGCCAGGGCCGCGCCGCCGATCAGGGCGACTCCGAGGGTCAGCAGCAGCCAAGCGGCGATCGGCAGCCCGATCACCGGCCCGCGGCGCGAAGAGATCACGTCCATCCGCCCCCCGAGCGATTCGATCTCAGCGGGATCGACAGCCCCCTCGCTCCGAATCGGCTGCCCCGACATCTCGCTCGGTATCTCTATCCCGAAGTGGCTGAGGATCGTCGGCGCCACGTCGGTCGAGAGGACGTACCCGTCCATCCGGGTGCTGTCGGAGGTTAGGTTGCCGTCGAACCCACGACCGGCGATCCCGATCGGCAACGGCGCATCCGACCTTCCGGTCGGCCGCGCGATCGCGATCGTGAGCGCATCCGGCTGTCGCGACAATCCCCATAACGACGTTTTCCGGACTTCCAGCCGTGCCCTCGGTTCTGCCTTGCCCAAAGTCGTGGCGAGCAGCCCCGGGACGATGTCCGCCGGAGCTGATTCGGCCCGTTCGACCACTTCCCGCCACCACCACGCGGCATCTCCTCGATGGGCCGGCAACGACCGGTCGTAAAGCGAGTCGAACACGCGGTTGCCCTGGCCAATGTCCAGATAGGTCTGCTCGGCGGGCACGGTGCCCAGGCCGGCGCTCATGATTCCGGGCGAGAATCCCGCCTCTGCCAGTTCGTCAACGGTCGTCGCGCTTGGCAACCAGGCCAGCACCACGCGCTGGCTTTCAGCCGCGCCAGCGGGGGCAGTGAGCAACAGGGCGAGCGCTATCGTGGCCCCGATGGCCGATCGCACCTTCGCCAAGTTCAGCTTCTTCAAGATCGATCCAGCCTGGCGTCGTCGGGACCCGGAGCTGCGCGCGGCCGACAAGCAGGAGTTCCTCGCCGCTTGCGAGGACTTCGCGGTCGATCGTTCGCTGCGCGCCTACTCAACCATAGGAACGCGGGGCGACGTCGACCTGGTCCTCCTCACCCAGAGCCCGAATCTGAACGACATCCACACCTTCCACGTCGTCCTCGGGCAGAGCGGGCTGGCGAAATGGACGAGCACTCCCCACTCCTTCCTCTCGATGACCAAACGCTCGCCTTATTCCGAGGAGCAGGCTCGGCCCGAGATCTGCACCACCGAGCGCAAGTACCTCTTCCTCTACCCGATGGTCAAGCAGCGCCGCTGGTACGGGCTGCCACCGGAGGTGCGCGGCCGGATCATGAAAAGCCACATCGAGGTCGGCCGCCGCTACCCCGAGATCACGATCAACACGACCTACTCCTACGGGATCGACGACCAGGAGTTCGTCGTCTGCTTCGAGGGCGACGACCCGGGCGAATTCCTCGACCTCGTCAACGAGCTGCGACCGACCGAGTCGAGCGAGTACACCGAGCGCGAGACGCCGATCTTCACCTGCGTGGCGATGTCGGTCCGCAAGGCGCTCGACGCCCTCGACGGCACCCCGAGCGCCGTCAGTACCGGCGCCCCGGCGCTCGGCTGACGCACCGAGTTCCCTATTCTTTCGCGCTCCCATGAGCAAGATCGGAACTGAAGAGACCCCACTTCGTGTCGCCATCGTCGGTGCCGGCCCGTCCGGCTTCTACGCTGCCGAGCACATCCTCAAAGACGGCGACCTGCACGCCCAGGTAGACCTTTTCGACCGCCTGCCGACCCCCTTCGGGCTGGTCCGCGGCGGCGTCGCCCCCGACCACCCGAAGATCAAGTCGGTAATTCGCGTCTACGAAAAAACTGCGGCCCGCGAGGGTTTCCGCTTCTTCGGCAACGTCAAGATCGGCCAGGACATCGAGGTCGAGGAGCTGGAGAGGCTCTACCACGCGATCGTCTTCACGGTCGGTTGCGAGACCGACCGCCAGCTCGGGATTCCCGGCGAGGACCTGCCGGGCAGCCACGCCGCCACCGCCTTCGTCGGCTGGTACAACGCCCACCCCGACTACGCCGACCGCGACTTCGACCTCTCCTGCGAGCGCGCCGTGGTGATCGGCAACGGCAACGTGGCGATGGACGTCGCCCGGATGCTGGCCCTGACCGACCACGAGCTGCGCCAGACCGACACCGCCGACCACGCGATCGAGGCGCTCGACGCCAAGCAGATCCGCGAGATCGTCGTCCTCGGTCGCCGCGGTCCCGCTCAGGCGGCCTTCACCAACCCCGAGATCAAGGAGCTCGGCGAGATGGAGGACGCCGACGTCGTCGTTGACCCCAAGGAGGTCGAGCTAGACCCCACGAGCCGTGCCTTCGTCGACTCCGACGAGGCCGACAAGACGACCAAGGTCAACGTCCAGACGCTGGAAGAGTTCTCGCGGCGCCAGCCCGAGGGCAAGCACCAGCGCATCGTCCTCCGCTTCCTCGCCTCGCCGGTAGAGATCAAAGGCGACGGCAAGGTCGAATCGATCGTCGTCGGCCGCAACGAGCTGGTCGAGGAAAATGGCGCCCTGCGCGCCAAGGACACCGGAGAGCGCGAAGAGCTCGAGTGCGGTCTGGTCCTGCGCTCGGTCGGCTACACCGGCATCCCGATCGAGGGCGTCCCCTTCGACGAGAGCCGCGGCCTGATCCTCAACGAGGGCGGCCGGATCCTCGACTCGCACGACGCCGGGCACAAGGTCGGCCACTACACCGCCGGCTGGATCAAGCGCGGCCCCTCGGGCGTGATCGGGACCAACAAGAAAGACGCGCTGGAGACCGTCCAGCACCTCCTCGCCGACGTCGAGGCCCAGACGCTGCTGAGCCCGGAGACCCCGGACCCGGTGGCGGTCGAGGACCTGCTGCGCGAGAAGGGCACCCGCTACATCAGCTTCGAGGACTGGCAGGCGATCGACCAGGCCGAGGTCGGCCGCGGCGAGCCGCACGGCCGCCCGCGGGTCAAGTTCGTCCGCGTCGAGGAGATGCTCGACACCGTCGGCGAGCGCCTCGCCGGCTAGCCGTGGCCGCCGACCTGGCCGAGCTGACGGGGATGATCGAGGCGGCCCTGCCGGGCGCCGCGGTCGAGGTGATCGACGAAACCGGCACCGGCGACCACCTGCGCGCCACGGTCAGCGCCCCGCAGTTCGAGGGGCTCTCGCGGATCGACCAGCACCGTATGGTCAAGGCCGCGGTCAAGGAGCGCTTCGACGACGGCACGATCCACGCGCTGTCGGTAAAAACCAGCGTTCCAGGCTAGTCGCGTTCTCGGCGACAAAAAGTTACACTTTAGTGCGCCACACGTAGCAACTTTTCGTCTACGCTGGAGCAATGAGGCTGATGCGATCCACCTGTACTGATTCCCGCCTTGATGATCTAAACAATCGGGTAAGTGAGTTGAGCGACCGTGTAAACGGTCTTCAGCACACGATGTTCCATGGCTTCATCGCAATCATGGTCGGCATGATGACCGGCTTCCTCGGTCTCGCCGGGGTCCTCATCACCAAGCTCTAGCCGACGCGCCCGTCTCCCTACAATGCCCTCCATGGCCGACCCAGAGCTGAAGTCCAAAATCGAAGAGTTGATCGCCGCCAACCCGGTCCTGCTGTTCATGAAAGGGACCCCGGACATGCCGCGCTGCGGCTTCTCGATGCGGGTTGTGCAGGTGCTCGACCAGGTCGACGTCGACTACGGCGCGATCGACGTCCTCCCCGCGCTGCAGCCGCTGCGCGAAGTGACCGCCGAGATCGCCGACTGGCAGACCTTCCCGCAGCTCTACGTCAACGGCGAGCTGCTGGGCGGCTGCGACATCATCGAGGAGATGTTCGAGTCCGGCGAGCTGGCCGAGGCTCTCGGGGTCGAGCAGCCAGCTGAGGCGAAGGTTCCCGAGACGGCGCCCCCGGCGCAGTCGCCGCCGCTACAGATCGAATAGCGATTCCCTCAGCCGCCTAGACCAAGCAGTTCAAGGACGCAGGGAGAGAGGTGAGGGGAGCGCACTTCTAGTGCGTGACCCGAAACCGAACGACCGAGGACGCAGAAATGCGCCGGTCTAGACGGCTGAGGCGGCTGCGTCCTCTTTTACCTGGAATGAGGAGCCGCAACCGCAGGCCGCAACCACGTTCGGGTTGTTGACCTGGAAGCCGGCGCCCTGGAGGCCTTCGACGTAGTCGACCTCCGAGCCGAAGACGAACTGCATGCTGACCTTGTCGACGATGACGGCGACGCCGTCGACCTCGAAGACGTTGTCGTCCTCCTTGGCCCTGTCAAAGGCAAGCGCGTACTGGAAGCCCGAGCAACCGCCGCCCCGAACCGCGACGCGCAATGCCTGCTCGGCACCGTCGGCCTGGGAGCCGAGCAGCTCGCCGATCTTCTCGGCGGCCTTGTCGGTGAGGGTGATCGCCGCTTGGGGGGTCTCAGTCACTTCACAAAGTGTAGCGGGAGTTGCCGGCGTCCCCCATTGGTCTCCGCGTCTAGAATCGGACTGTGAGCTCGCCAGCCGAGACTGCGGTCGTCTGCGACACGACCGCCTACCTCCCTGCCGATCTGCTGGCGTCGAGGGATATCAAGACGATCAGCCTCTACGTCGCCGTCGACGGCGAGCAGGAGAAGGAGTCGGAGATAACCGACTACGACGCGTTCTACGAGCGCCTGCGCGCCTCGGAAAGCGGCGCGACCACCTCACAGCCCTCGGTCGGCGACTTCCTTGAGGTCTACGAACCGCTGCTGGCCGAAGGCCGGGAAGTCGTCTCGATCCACATCTCGGCCGGGATCTCGGGCACCTTTGAGGCCGCCGGCCAGGCGCGCGAGAGGCTGATCGAGGAGGACAAGGGCGGCGAGCGCCTGCACCTGATGGACTCGCGCACCGCCGCCGGCGGCATGGGTCTCTGCGCCCTCGGCGCCGCCTCCGCTGCCGCTGCCGGAGCCGACGCGGCCGGCGCGATCGCCCGGGCCGAAGAGGCGCGCAAGGACCTGAAGATGTGGTTCGCGATCGACACCCTCGAGTACCTACGCCGCGGCGGCCGCATCGGCGGCGCCCGCGCCTGGATCGGCGGCGCGCTGAAGATCAAGCCGATCCTCACCCTCGAAGAGGAGATCACCCCGGTCGAGCGGGTCCGCACCCGGGCGCGCTCGCTTGAGCGTCTGCGCGGCTACGCCCGCCAGCGCCACGAATCAGGGGCCTACGGCTGGGTCGTCCAGTACATCCAGGACAAAGAGACCGCCGACGGACTGGTCGAAGACTGCTACGAGATCTTCAACTGCGAGCCGGCCTTCATCTCCGAGGTCGGCCCCGTGCTCGGTGCCCACGTCGGCCCCGGCCTGCTCGGCGTCGGCTCGGTCCACACCGACCTGATTTCCTGAGCGACCCGACCCGCTAGACGCGGCGCTTGCGGCGGCGCATCATCGCGCGCACCCCAATCGCGAAGCCGACGGCGGCGGCACCGACGATCAGCTGCTGTTTGTGCTCCTCGGCCTGGCGGCGCCAGTCGGTCAGCTCGTTGACGCGAACGCGCAGAGCTTCGACCGAGCCGCCCAGCTGCAGCCGTTTGACCTCGATGTCGCGGCGGATCTCCGCTGGGGATCGCCCTGGGGCACCGGTGGTCACGAAGCCTCCTTTTCCAGCATCTCCTTGGTCCGCTTCGCCTCCTCGATCGCCTGCGTGGGCACCGGCGGGGCGCCCGATTTCAGCGCTTTCGAGGCCAGCCAGCCAGCGAGGGCGGCGACGATCAGGAAGAGCGCGGCCTCGACGAAGTAGCCGGGCCAGACGTTGCCGTCGAAAACCTCTTCGGCGAGCAGCCAGGCGATCCCATGCATGATCAGGATCAGGGCGAGGAAGGCGAAGACGCCGGCGGCGATGCCGACGGCCGAGCCGCGGAGGATCTTGCCGACTTTGTCGGAGACCTCGGCCTTGGCCAGCTCGATCTCCTCGCGCACCAGGGTCGAGGCGTTTTCGGAGACCTCGACGACGAGGTCGGCGAGCGAGCGATCGTCCCTGGGAGGCGGTGGCGGCGGCGTTCCCGGGGGCGGCAGCGGCGGTGGGTTCTGGGGTGGCTCTGCCATGGCTACTCCGGTGGGTCCTCTTCGTAGATGCGGCGGTAGACCAGCCCCGCGATGCGGGCGGCGGCGATGCTCGCCAGCGCGCCGGTGGCGGCCAGCAGGCCGCTCCAGACGAGGCGTTTGACCAGGTCGTTATCCACTAGATGGAACCTTTCCCCATGGGAAATCGGCAGTAAACCACGTCAGCGCGGCTCCAAGCCGTCGCAGATCGTCGTGACAAGTAGATCACGCGCCTGGTCGAAGTCGGTGTCCGAGGCCGGGATCGTCCCGAAGATCCAACCGGAGAGCAGCTGCTCGATCGCCCCATAGAAGGACATCGAGGCGAAGATCGGCGCCACGTCGCCGCGGAAGTCGCCGCTGCCCTGGCCGTCGGCGACGATCTTGGCGATCGACTCATACGCGCGGCGGATTTCCTCCAGATGGGTGCGGCCGAAGGAGTTGGCGGCGCGGGTCACCTCGACGATGATCACCTTCATCAGCTCGGGGTCGTGCCGGTAAGACTCGAAGATGAAGGTCGCCACCGCGCCCAACTTCTCGCGCGGGCTGGCGGCGGTCTTGTCGGCCTCCTCGATCGCCGCCAGCAGCAGCGACCAGCGCTCGATGAAGAGTTCGTTCAGAACCTCGTCCTTGGAGCTGAAGTAGTGGTAGACGAGACCGTAGGCGACCCCCGCCTCGTCGGCGATGTCGGAGACGCGGGTGGCGTGGAAGCCCTGGCGGGCGAAGACCCGGATCGCCGCGTCGAGGATCAGGCGGCGTTTGTCGGCGGGCGGTGCCTGGGCCATCAGCCGGCCTCCGTCGGCCGCGGCCAGGCGTAGGCGCCTGGCTGGCGGTTGGCGAGAGAGGGGAGCGACTCGCGCACCCGGTCCTGCGCCGCGAAGTCGAGCTCGGCGGCGACGAAACACTCGCCGTCAGGGGCGGTGGCGAGGACGGTGCCCCAGGGGTCGACGATCATCGAACGGCCGAAGGAGCTGTAGTGGGGCGGCGCCTCCCCCCACTGGTTCGGGGCCAGGACGAAGAGCTGGTTCTCGATCGCCCGCGCCCGCAGCAGCACTTCCCAGTGATCGCGCCCGGTCGCCAGCGTGAAGGCGGAGGGGACGGCGATCAGGCGGGCGCCGCGCAGGGCGAGGATGCGGAAAAGCTCCGGGAAGCGCAGGTCGTAACAGACGGTCATCCCGACGTTGAGGTCGCCGGCCTGGGCGACGACGGCTTCCTCGCCGGGGCGCTCGAACTCGGACTCGCGGTAGGAGACGCCGCCGGCGTCGACGTCGAACATGTGGATCTTGCGGTAGACGGCGAGGTCCTCTCCCCCGGGCCCGATCAGGACCGAGGTGTTCGACGCCTTCTCCCCCTCATCTCCCCGCTCGGAGATGCTGCCGGCCAGCAGGTGGATGCCGAGGTCCCGCGCCCAGCCGCGGGCGGCGGTCAGGCTCGGCCCTTCGAGCGGCTCCGCGCCGGCTGCCAGTTCCGCGCCGCCGGCCAGCAGGTTCCACTTCTCCGGCAGGGCGACGAATTCGGCGCCGTCGGCGGCGGCATCGCGCACCAAGCGCTCGGCGGCGGTGAGGTTCCGCGCCTTGTCCCCGTTCGAATTGAGCTGCACCGCCGCTACACGCACCGCCGCGACCTCCATTGATTGACCAGTCAATCGACCCAAGTATATGTACGCCCTAGGAAGCCTGACCAAGCAGATCAAGGACGCAGGGAGCGTGGCGTGCTCTGCACGCGAGCGACCGAGGACGCCGATATGCGCCGGTCAGAGGTTCAGCTGGCGGGCGACGATCCAGTCGAACACGCGAGTCGGGATCAGCGGCTTCAGCTTCGCCTGCGCCTTCGCGTCGAGCCCGACCAGGTAGCGGGTCTTCGGCCGCTTCGATTCGAGCGCGTGGGCGATTGCCTTCGCCACCTTCTCCGGCGGGATGCCGCGCTCGGCGGTGTCCTCGATCACCTTGCGGAACTTCTCGATCGCCGCGCCGTAGAGCACCTTCGTCCGCGGGGACTTGGCTTCGACCTCCGTCGCCTTCTCCTGCCCCCGCCCCCAGATCGGGGTGTCGATCGACCCCGGCTCGATGATCGCGACCTCGATCCCCCAAGGCCGCAGCTCCTGCCGAAAGACGTCGCCGATCGCCTCGGTGGCGAACTTCGAGGCGTGGTAGGGGCTGCCGAAGGGGAAGGCGACCCGCCCGCCGATCGAGGCGAGGAAGACGATCCGCCCTTCGGCGCGGCGGATCTGCGGCAGCAGAGCCTGCGTTACCGCCACGTAGGCGATGAGGTTGACCTCGAGCTGGTGGCGCAGATCGTCGAGCGGGATCGTCTCCAGCGGGCCGGGGACGGCGACGCCGGCGTTGTTGATGAGGCCCTGGAGGCCGCCCTCGCTCTCGCGCTCGATCAGCTCCGCGGCGGCGGCGATTTGCTCGGGCTCGGTGACGTCGAGGGTGACCGGGACGAGGCTCCGCGACGCCTCCGCCCGCAGGCTCTCGGCGTCGGCCTCCTTGCGCACCCCGGCGAACACCCGCCAGCCGGAGGCGTCGAGGCGCAGCGCGGTGGCGCGTCCGATTCCGGTCGACGCCCCCGTGACTAGTACGGATCGCACATAGGTGAGGCTACCGGGGGCGTAACCTCTGGTTCCCGTGAACGATCCCGTCAAGGACGACGCCGAGCGCAAGCAGGTAACGGTCCTGTTCGCCGACGTCAGCGGCTCGATGGACCTCGCCGAGCAGGAGGACCCCGAGGAGTGGCGCGAGATCATGCAGCGCTTCTTCTCGATGCTGGCCGAGTCGGTGACCCGTTTCGAAGGCACGGTCGACAAGTTCACCGGCGACGGGATCATGGCGGTCTTCGGCGCCCCGATCGCCCACGAGGACCACGCCAGGCGGGCCTGCTACGCGGCCCTGCAGATGCTCGATGACGTCGCCGAGTACGCGGCGGAGCTGCGGCGCGAGAGGGGGCTCAACTTCTCGACCCGGATCGGGATCAACTCCGGGGAGGTCGTCGCCGGCGCGATCGGCGGGGGCGGCGGCTCCGCCTACACCGCGATCGGCCACACGGTCGGCCTGGCCCAGCGGATGGAGGCGCTGGCCGAGCCCGGCCGGGCCTACCTGACCGAGAGCACCGCCGAGCTCGCCAGCGGCTACCTCGACCTGCACGACCTGGGCGAGTTCGAGATCAAGGGCGCCAGCCGCCCAATCGAGGTCTTCGAGCTGGCCGGGGTCGGCCGGGCGCGCTCCCGCCTCGACCTCGCCCGCGAGCGCGGCTTCTCCCAGTTCGTCGGCCGCGAGGCAGAGCTGGCCCGGCTCGACGCGGCCCTGGCTCGCGCCCGCGGCGGCGAGGCCACCGCGCTGGGGGTCGTCGCCGAAGCCGGAATCGGCAAGAGCCGGCTCTACCACGAGTTCGCCCAGCGCTGCCGAGGCGAAGGGCTGGAGGTCTTCGAGGCCCAGGCGCAATCGCACGGCAAGTCGATCCCCTTCATGCCGATCCTGCAGATGTTGCGCTCCTTCTACGGGATCGGCGACCAGGACCCCGAGCAGATGGCCCGCGAGAAGATCGCCGGCCGCTCGCTCCTGCTCGACCCGGGCTTCGCCGACGACCTGCCGCTGGTCTTCGACTTCCTCGGCGTCCCCGACCCCGAGCGGCCGGTTCCGAAGATGAACCCGGAGGGCCGCGGGCGCGCCCTCGGCGACTTCCTCTGCCGGCTGGTCAGCAACCCCGCCCGGCGCAAGACGCTGGTCCTGATCGTCGAGGATCTGCACTGGATCGACGAGGGCAGCCAGATGATGCTGCACGGCCTGATCGAGGGCATGGAGGGAACGCCGACGCTGGTGCTGGTCAACTACCGGCCGGAGCACACCCCCGCCTGGAACGAGTCGCCCGTCTACGAGACGATCGATCTGCAGCCGCTTGACCGAGAAGACACTGCCCAGCTGCTGTGCGACATCATCGGCTGCGACCCCTCGCTGGACGGAATCGACGAGCCGATCCACGAGCGCACCGGCGGCAATCCCTTCTTCATCGAGGAGATCGTCCGCGAGCTGGATGAGTCCGGTTACCTGGAGGGGGAACGCGGCACCTACCGATTGGCGCGGCCGATCGAGGACGCCGGCGTGCCGGTCACGGTGCAGGCGGTCCTCGCGGCGCGCATCGACCGGCTCGACGCCGAAGCCAAGCACCTCCTGCAGGTCGCCTCGGTGGTCGGCAAGGAGGTGAGCAGGGAGGCCCTGCGGCTGACCGCGGAGCTCGGGGAAGGCGAGCTGGAGGTCACCCAAAAGACCCTGATTGACGCCGGCTACCTCTATGAAGCTGAGATGTACCCGCAGCGCCGCTTCGCCTTCCGCCACCCGCTGACCCGCGAGGTCGCCTACGGCACCCAGCTGGCGAGCCAGCGGGAGGCGACCCACGCGGCGGCGGCGCGGGCGATGATCGAGCTGATCCCACCCGAGCGCCACGACGAGCGGGCGGCGCAGATCGCCGACCACCTCAGGCAGGGTGGGGAAACGCTGGAGGCCGCGCGCTGGTCCGCCCGCGCCGCCCACTGGGCCGGCCACAGCCGCCCCCGCGACGCGATGCGCCTTTGGCACGACGTGATGGAGCTGGCCGGCGAGCTGGAGGTCAACGAGGAGAGCGACGCGCTGGGGATCGCCTCGCGCCTGGCCCAGATCCAGTTCGCCTGGAGGGTCGGCATGGACCTGGAGGAGCAGGCGCAACTGCTGGACGAAGCCGAGGTGATCGCCGACCGGCGCGACGACCTGCACTCGAAGGTGCTGCTGCGGATGTCCCACTCCGGGCGCCCGGGGCTGCAACTGCACACCGACGAGTGGCTGGAACAGGTGAAGGAGATGAGCCGGATGTCTGACGAGGCAGGCGATCCCCACCTGCGGGTCGCGATCCGGGCCGCCGGCGCCTACGCCTACCTGATCGCCGCCGACTTCGCCGGCTTCGAACGCGCCCTCGACGAGATCGTCGAGCTGGCCGACGGGGACATCACGGTCGGCTCCGGGATCATCCTCAACACCCCCCTCGCCTGGGCCGAAATGGGCAAGGGCATGGCCGAGCGCGAGCAGGGTGACCTCGAGGGCGCCGAACGGCACTTCGAGCGGGCGCTGGAGATCTCCGCCGAAGCCGACGACCCGGAGACCGCCAGTTGGGTGCGCAGCAACCAAGCCGGCCTGATGGCGCTGCGCGGCGACATTGAGGGCGCCCTCTCGGTGGCGCGCCGCAACTGCGAGCTGACCGAGCGGATCGGCGACGTCTTCTCCCGCAGCCTGGCGATCGCCAACCTCGCCTGGGCCCAGCTGGCGGCCGAGGAATACCAGGAGGCACTCGACTCGATCGACGAAGCCGACCGCACCTACCGCGAGGCGATGAAGATAGGGGGCGAGATGGAGGCGTGGCGCTCGCAGCTGCGAGCCCGCGCTCTGTCCGGCGTCGGCCGCACCGAAGAGGCGCTCGCCGAGGCCGAATGGGCGGTCAAGACCTCCGAAGAGCGCGGGTTGAACTGGTCACTGCCGATCGCCCTGCTGGCCCTTGGGCGCGCCCGCCACGCCGCGGGGCGCGACGACGCGGTCGAGGCGCTCGAAGCGGCGCGGCGGGTCGCGGTCGAGACCAACGCCCTCACCTGCCTGGCCGACATCGAAGCCGAGCGCGATCTGGTCGGCGCCGGTAAACCGGGCTAACGATCAGCCGCGGCGCTCGAGCTCGGCGACCATCAGCTTGGTGTGCAGGGCGCCGATCAGGTCCTTCAGGGGCTCGGCGCCCGCTTCCAGCATCTCCACTATCCGATCGGTCGGCACCTCACCGGCGAGCCTCTCCATCACCACGTCGACCTCCTGGCGGACCAGCTCTTCCAGCGCGGCTTTGTAGCGCAGGGTGTCGTAGACGGTGAAGCCGATCTGCTCGTCGTAGCCGCCGGCGCGGAAGCGGCTGATCGCCTCGATGATCGTCACGTCCGAGGGCGAGTAGCCGCGGCTGTTGGGGGTCAGGACTTCAAGCTCGGCGAGGCGGTCGAGGACCTCCTTCGGCACCCTGAAGCGCTTGCGGACCTCGGCGGCACTGGTGCGGGAGCGCTCTGCCGTGTCGAGCACGTCCTTGATCGCCTTTAGAGGCAGGTAGCGCTCCTCCTGCAGGCGCTTGATCAGCTTGATCCGGTCGACGAACTCAGGCGGGTAGTAGGCCATGTTGCGGCTGGTCTTGACCGGCTCCGGCAGCAGACCCTCGCGCAGGTAGTGCTTGATCGTCGCCGCCGGCACGCCGGAGGCCTCGGCCAGCTCGCGCATCCGCAGCAGGCCATTCTCAGTCGTGGCACTCAAGCGCGGAACTCCCCCTGCGGTTCGGCCGCCGGACCGGCGACGGCTCCGGACTCCTTCATCGCCGCGATCTCCTCGGCCGAGTAGCCGGCCTCGTCCAGAACCTCGTCGGTGTGCTCGCCGAAGGCGGGCGCCGGCCGGGTCGGGTCGGCGGGGGTGCGGCTCAGCTTCACCGGGTTGCCGAGCTGGCGGACCGTCCCCAGCTCGGGCTGCTCGAGCTCGACGACCATCTCGCGTGCTCGCACCAGCTCCGAATCGAGCGCCTCGTCGAGGTCGAGGACCGGCTCGATGCAGCAGTCGTGCTCGTCGTTGAAGGCGAGCCACTCGTCGCGGCTGCGGGAGCGGAAGACCGCGGCGACCTCGGTCCAGGCCTCCGAACCGGGCGTCTCGAACTGCTTCTCGATCAGGTCGGGACGATCGACGCCGTTGCAGAAGGTAGCCCAGAACTTCGGCTCCAGGGCCCCGCAGGTGATCCAGCCGTCGCTGGCCTCATAGGGCAGGTAGCAGACCAGCCCGCCCGCAAGCTGCTGCTCGCCGCGGCGCGGCACCTCCCCGTCGCAGAAGTAGCGGCCGGCGACCATCGCCAGCCAGGAGAGGGCGCCATCGGCCATCGAGATGTCGACCATCTGCCCCTCGCCGGAGCGCTGGCGCTCGTGCAGCGCCGCCATCACCCCGAAGGCGGCCATCAGGGCGCCGCCGCCGAGGTCGGCGATCTGCCCGCCCGACTGGACCGGCGGTCCGCCCTTGGCCCCGGTCAGCCCGAGCAGGCCGATCAGGCCCAGGTAGTTCATGTCGTGGCCGGCGCGCTGCTCGTAGGGGCCGTCCTGGCCGTAGCCGGTGATCGCGCAGTAGACGACGGCGGGGTTGGTCTCGCGCAACCGCTCGTAGCCAACCCCGAGACGATCGAGGACGCCGGGCCGGAAGCCGTCGAGGACGACGTCATAGTCGGCGACCAGGCGCAGCAGCGCCTCCCTCCCCGCCTCGGACTTGAGGTCGAGACGGATCGAGCGCTTGCCGCGGTTGAGCGAGAGGTAGAGCGAGGAGCGGGTCCCGAGCGCCTGCTGCTCGTCGGAACCGTAGTAGGGCGGCGCCCAGCGGATGTAGTCACCCATGCCGGTGTCCTCGACCTTCAGCACCTCGGCGCCGAGATCGGCGAGCAGCAGCGAGCAGAAACCGCCAGGCAGCAGGCGGGTCAGGTCGAGGACCTTGACGTCGCTAAGCGGTAGAGCGCTCACGCTTCGGGACCCCCAGCAGCTCCCGGGCCTCGGCGACGCTGGCGGGGCGGCGGCCGATGTCTTCGGCCATCTGTCGCGCCTTGGCGATCAGCTCGCCGTTGGACTTGCACATCTCGCCGTTCGGCAGGTAGAGGTTGTCCTCGACCCCGGCGCGGACGTTGCCGCCCAGCACCAGCGCGGAGGCGAGCAGCTTCCACTGGTCGCGGGAGATGCCGATCAGCTGCCACTGGTTCGACCCCTCGGGGCCGCCGGGGATCTGGTCCGACATCAGGGTGACGTTGCGCGGCGTCGGCCGGATGCCGCCCGTCACCCCCATCACCAGCGAGATCTGCAGTGGCGGCTCCAGCAGCCCCATGTCGATCAGCGGGTCGAGGTTGGCGACGTGGCCGGCGTCGAAGCACTCGTGCTCGGGCTTGATCCCCAGCTCTTTCATCGCGGTGATGAATTGGACAATCGTGTCGAAGCTGTTCTCGAAGACGGCCTTGAAGACGAAGTCTTTGCGGCGCTTCGAGTACTTCGCGTAGTTCATCGAGCTCATGTTCAGCGCCGCGACGTCGGGACGACAGGCGCGCAGGTACTCGATCCGCTTCTCGATCGGAATCCCGATCGCCCCGGTCGAGTAGTTGACGATCACGTCGCCGACCTCGGCCAGGATCGCCTCGGTGATCGCCTGGAAGTCCTCGACCTCGTAGGAAGGCGTGCCGTCGGGTTTGCGGGCGTGGATGTGGATCTGCGAAGCGCCCTCGTCAACCGCGCGCCGCGCCTCCGCCGCGTACTCCTCCGGCGTGTAGGGGATCGCCGGGCACTGGTCGCGGTTGGCGATCACGCCGCTGATCGAGCAGCTGATGATCACCGGGTCGTCGAAAGAGCTCATCTCGTCCTCCTCAGACCGGCATGACGCCGTGTCGTTTCTTCGGCTTCTCGACGTGCTTGTTGCGCGCCATCTTCAGGGCTTTCGCGATCGTTGGCCGGGTCTCGCGCGGGTCGATGATGTCGTCGATCACCGCGTTGCCGGCGGCGATGTAGGGATCGATCTGCTGGCGGACCGCGTTCAGCATCGCCTCGCGGGTCGCCTCCGGATCGTCGGACGCCTCGATCGCCGAGCGGCCGATGATTTCGACCGCGCCCTCGGCCCCCATCACCGAGATCTCCGCCCCGGGCCAGGCGACGATCAGGTCCGGCTCATACGCCTTGCCGCACATCACGTAGTAACCGGCGCCGTAGGCCTTGCGGACGACGACGGTCACCTTCGGCACGGTGGCGCGGCTGACCGCGTAGAGCATCTTCGCCCCGTGGCGGATGATCCCGGCGTGCTCGACTTTCGAGCCGACCATGAAGCCGGGCACGTCCTGGAGGAAGACGAGCGGGATGTTGAAGGCGTCGCAGAGGTTGATGAAGCGGGCGGCCTTGTCGGCCGAGTCGTTGTCGAGGACGCCGGCCAGCTGCTTGGGCTGGTTGGCGACGATCCCCGCCGGCTGACCGCCGAAGCGGGCGAAGCAGGTGATCACGTTCTTGGCGAACTTCGGCTTCAGGTCGAAGTAGTCACCATCGTCGACGATCTCGCGGATCACGTCGTACATGTCGTATGGCTGCCGCGAGGACTCGGGCACGATTTCCATCAGCTTCTCGGAGGCGCGCTCGACCGGGTCGGAGACGTCGATCACCGGCGGCCGCTCCTCGCAGTTGGCCGGGAAGAAGGAGAGGTACTTGCGGACCGAGGCGATGCACTCCTCGTCGTCGGCGACCTCGAGGTCCCCCACCCCCGACTTGCGGCAGTGGACCTTGGCACCGCCGAGGTCCTCCATCGAGATCTCCTCGCCGGTCACGGCTTTGGTCAGGTGCGGGCCGGCGAGCGCCATCGCTCCCTGGCCGGAGACCATCGGCACGAAGTCCGAGAGCGCCGGGATGTAGGCGGTGCCGGCGGCACAGGGCCCCATCATCGCCGCCACCATCGGGATCACGCCGGACATTTCGACCTCCTCGCGGAAGAGGTGGCCGGAGCCGGCGAACAGCGAGCCCGCCGCCTCCTGGATGCGGGCGCCGGCGCTGTCCAGCAGCCAGACGAATGGCATCCGCTTCTGCAGCGCCATCTCCCGCAGGCGGGTGACCTTGAGCTCGCCGGTCATCCCCATCGAGCCGGCCATCACGGTGAAGTCGTAGGCGGCGATGCAGGTCGGGCGGCCGTCGACGTCGCCCCAGCCGGTGACGACGCCGTCGGCGGGCGCCTCGACCCCGTCCATCGCCCGCTGGGCGAAGTGCGGGCGGCCGTGGATCCCCATCTCGACGAAGGTCCCCTCGTCGACCAGCAGGTCGATCCGCTCGCGAGCGGTCAGCTTGCCGCGATCGTGCTGTTTGGCGATCTTCGCCTCGCCGCCGCCGAGCTTCGCCTTGGCGCGGCGCTCGTGCAGCTGCTCGGTAAGTTCGCCCAGCGAGGCGGTGCCCGGGAGCAGGTTCGGGGATTTCTCCTCGGTCGCCATCAGACGGTCAACGTCCTTTCCACCGCGGGTCGCGTTTCTCGAAGAAGGCGGTGACCCCCTCGACGATGTCCTCGGTCGTGAAGGTCAGCGAGAGCTGGGAGCGGAGGAACTCGAGTGCGTCGTCGATCGCCATGTCCTGCTGGCGGTACATCGCGTCGTGGCCGAGCCGCATCAGCACCGGGCTCTTGGAAGCCAGCTTGGTGGCCCACTCGCCGACCGCGGCGTCGAACTCGCCCGCCGGGACCACCTTGTTGGCGAGCCCGTACTCGACCGCCTGCTCCGCCGAGAGCCGCTCGCCCAGCAGCATCATCTCGTTGACCTTCTTGCGCGGGACGTTGCGGTAGATGATCGACATGATCATGTAGGGGAAGGCACCGACGTTGATCTCCGGCGTGCCGAAGGTGGCCCCCTCTTTGGCGATCACCAGGTCGCAGGAAAGGGCGAGGCCCATCCCGCCCGCCAGCACGTGGCCGTTGGCGGCGCAGAGCGAAGGCTTGCCGAGCCTCGGCATCAGCCGGAAGAACTCGAGGAAGAGGTCGGAGGCGAAGTGTTTGGCGACCAGCGGCACGTCGGCGGCGAACCCACCGAGGTCTGCGCCGGCGCAGAAAACCTTCTCGCCCGAGCCGGTGAGGACGACGGCGCGAACCTCGTCGGAGGCTTTGGCCAGCTTCATCGCCTCGACCAGCTCGCTCAGCATCTGGCCGGAGAGCATGTTGCGCTTCTCCGGGTCGTTCAGCGTCACCGTGGCGACGCCGTCCGCCACCTCATAGGTGACCTTCTCGAAATTTCCCCCCTCAGGCATCGGCGAGGGACAATAGCAATGCTGAAAGTGGGAAGTGCTACTGTCCACTTCGCATTCGGGGCTGAGGCGGTCCCGTCGACCACAGGAGGAGAGATTTCAAATGGCGACCGCGACCAACGGCTCCAGCATCATCAAGCCCGACCACGCAGCCGGGCGCAAGCACTTCATCTTCAGCCAGGAGCACGAAGACCTGCGCGAGTCGATGGAGTCGTGGGTGAAAAAGGAGATGTGGCCGCACCGCAACGAATGGGAGGACACCTACTGGCCGACCGAGAAGATGAAGCGGGCGGGCGAGCTCGGCTTCCTCGGCCTCTGCTTCCCGGAGGAGTACGGCGGCCAAGGCGGCGACTACTTCTACTCGCTGGTCCGCGCCGAGTGCATGAGCTACTCCGGTTCCGGCGGCACCAACATGGGCTTCGCGGTCCAGACCGACATGGTCCTCCCCCCGATCCACCTGCTTGGCACCGAGGAGCAGAAGAAGAAGTACCTGGAACCGGGGCTGAAGGGCGAGAAGGTCGGTGCTCTCGGGATCACCGAGCCGGGCGCCGGCTCCGACGTCGCCGGGATCCGCACCACCGCGATCCGCGACGGCGACGAATACGTGATCAACGGCTCCAAGACCTTCATCACCAACGGCCCACGGGCGGACTTCATCGTCCTCGTCTGCAAGACCGACCCAAGCGAGCGCCACGCCGGCATCACCCTGTTCGTCGTCGACCTGCGTGACGAGAACGGCGAGAAGGTCCCCGGCTTCACCGTCTCGGCAGAGCTGGAGAAGATGGGGATGCACGCCTCCGACACCGGCGAACTCGCCTTCGAAGACGTCCGCGTCCCGGCCGACGCGGTGCTCGGCGAGGTCGGCAAGGGCTTCTACCACATCGCCTGGGAGCTCCAGGGCGAGCGGCTGGTCGCCGCCGCCGGGTCCCACGCCGGTTGTGAACGGATGATCGAGAAGACCCTCGAGTACGCCAAGGAGCGCGAAGCCTTCGGGCGCTCGATCGGCAAGTTCCAGGCGATCCGCCACAAGTTCGCCGAGATGGCGACCAAGACCGAGGCGGCGAAGCAGTTCACCTACGCGACCGCCTGGCGCTTCGGCAACGGCGAGTACCCGGTGCGGGAGATCACGATGGCCAAGCTCTTCTCCTCGCGGATCGCCTGCGAGGTCGCCGACGACTGCATCCAGATCCTCGGCGGCTACGGCTACATGAAGGAGTACGAGATCGAGCGCGCCTACCGCGACGTCCGCCTCAACCGGATCGGCGCTGGCACCGACGAGGTGATGCTCGATGTGATCGGGCGGAGCTACGGGCTGTAGGGCTGAGGTCCCAGGGAGGCCCGCGGTGTCGCACTCCGAGCACGTCCGCTCGTATTACGAGGCGCTGAACAGCGGCGACGCCGCTGCCGTCTCGGCCCACTTCACTGACGACGCGACCCACTACTACACGCGTCTTGGCCCCCACGAGGGGGCGAAGGCGATCGGCGACCTCGCCGCCCTCGGCGTCTCGACGATCGACGCCCAGTGGTACGTCGAGAACCTGATCGAGGCCGACGGCGAAGTCGCGATCGAGTGGACGATGACCTGGCGCGACCCACAGAGCGGCGAGCGGCGCCTCGACCGCGGCACCGAGTGGTTCCGCTTCCGCGACGGCAAGATCGCCGAGGTGCGCGCCTACCACCACGGCGGTAAGAAGAACCCGCAGGGCGACCTGCTCGGCTTTGACCACGAGGGCCGCGGCTACCGGATGCTCGCCGACTGGGAAGCGCCGGCATCGAAGGAGAGCGCGGCGTGACCGTCGTCAGGGACAGCGGCGTCCGCGCCACCCTGCCGCCGTTCAGCGAGGAGCACGAGGAGCTGCGCGAAACCGTCTCCCGCTTCGTCACCAAGGAGATCGCCCCCAACGTCGACGAGTGGGAGGCGGCGCGGGAATTCCCGCGTGAGCTCTTCACCCGCTGCGCCGAGCTCGGCTTCCTCGGCCTCAAGTTCCCCGAGGAGCTGGGTGGCCAGGGCGGCACCCACCTGCACGACGCGGTCTGGGTCGAGGAGCTGGCCCGCTCCGGCGGCTCCGGCGGCGTCGCCGCCGGCCTCAACGCCCACGCCGCGATCGCGATGCCGCCGATCTTCAAGTTCGGCACCGAGGAGCAAAAGCGGCGCTGGCTGCCCGCCGGAATCGCCGGCGAGAAGATCGGCGCCCTGGGGATCACCGAGCCCGGCGCGGGCTCCGACGTCGCCTCGCTCACCACCACCGCCGTGCGCCACGGCGACACCTACGTCGTCAACGGCGCCAAGACCTTCATCACCAACGGCGTCCGCGCCGACTTCCTCGTCTGCGCCTGCAAGACCAGCGAGGAGGGCGGCCACGGCGGGATCTCCTTCCTC
>JBIOTO010000059.1:0-10980 GCA_044865945.1 Solirubrobacterales bacterium | reverse complement strand
CCCCCCCCCCCCGCGACATTATCCACTAAAAAACCATTGGGTACAGCAGTACGAACTTTCGTGTGTTTGACAGGCTTTAAACATGTACCTATCATTTTTTGTAGTGCAGGGAGTGGCCGACTTCTCGGCGGTCGATCCAGGGACATCTAGCAGCGACATCTTGTGGGGAAAGGGGACATCTTGATACGGCGAACCGCGCCTTTGCGCGCGATCGGTATTTCGGTCTGGCTGGTGCTTCTGTTGGCTGTTCCATCATCAGTGCTCGCCGCGGAACCGCCGGCCGCCACCACTGCCGAGGCGACCGCCGTCGGAAGTCAGGGCGCCACCATGAACGGCAAGGTTGACCCCAATGGGGCTGCGGTCTCGATCTGTCGCTTCGAATACGGCACGACCACCGCCTACGGCGCTCTCGCCCCCTGTAGCCCATCGTCTCTCGGTACGGGAGACTTCAACGTCGACGTAAGCGCGCAGGCCGAAGCCCTCGAACCCGGCGTCACTTATCACTTTCGTCTGGTCGCGTCGGGTGCTAATGGTGCCACCCAAGGCGTCGACCGTACCTTCACCACGACGGGCTCTCCGCCCTGCCCAAACGCGACGATCCGGCTCGAACAGGGCATCCAGGCGATCCAGCTGCCCGACTGCATGGCGCTGGAGAAGGTAAGCCCACCGAAGTTCAACCAGTTGGCCAACACGCCAATCGTCTCCGACGACGGCGAAAGGATCAGCTTCTGGTCTCTCGCCGCCCTGGCTGAAACGCCGGGAAACATCTCGCCTTTCGGAGGGGATGTATACGTCGCGGAGCGAGGGAACAGCGGATGGGCCACCATGCCCACCGCTCCTCCGTATCCGCTCACTCGTACGTGGAGCGGTGCCGGTAGCGGGGCGCGCAGCTTCACTCCCGATCTGTCTCACTGGATCGTTCTCGCCGCCACGGAGGAAGACTCTGAATACTGGCAGGGGATCGGACAGTTCTTCCGCGGTGGGCTCGGCGGCAGCTTTGAGCCGATCTCACCTCTACTGACTCCTCTCGATGGTGGCCTGCACACCGCAGACAATGTGCAGGGGGGCGAATTGCTGGGAGCCTCCGCAGACCTCGATCGCCTCTACGTCGCGACGGGCGAAGCATCGGCGACCTATCTTCCGGGCGATCCGCTCCCCTCCGGCCCCGGCTCCGGCAAGAACGCCTACGTCGCGCAGGTTGGCACCGGCGGCCCGCCGGCGATAAAGCTGGCGGCTCGCGATGAGACCGGGGGCGACAGCGGCAAAGTCTGGGGCGGCAACTGCGGCATCCGTCTTGGCGGCATTGTCGACCCCCTTGGTGGAGGCTGGCGCAACCAAGGGGCGGTCTCCCTTGACGGCTCGCGGGCACTGTTATCCGTTCGCGCCGCCCAGCCCGAAACGGGTCCCTGTAGCGAAGCGAACAAGCTGCGCCTCCTCGAACGGACAGAAGCGCCCGAAGGCGGCCCCGCCGACCTGACCGAATTGGTCGAAAACGAGTGCACCCGGATCTCGCCAGCCTGCAAAACCGAAGCGGAAGCGAATGGCGATGACTTCTTCCAGGGAGCCTCCGTTGATGGCACCAAGGTCTACTTCGCCACCAACCGTCAGCTGGCCGATTCCGATCTCGACGGCGGCGGGGCGGAATGCAGCAACACGGCGGGCGTCCCCGGTTGTGACCTCTACCTCTACGACTCCAGCCAGCCCGAAGGTGAACGGCTGACCCAGGTCTCTGCCGGCGAAACCGTGGCTGGAAAACACGTTGTCGGTGAAGAAGCCGCTGTCTTCGAGGGAACCGTTGCCATTTCCGGAGATGGCTCCCGGGTCTACTTCGCGGCTGCCGGCCTCCTGACCGCCGTCGCCAATCCGGCTGGAAAAACGGCCGACGAATACCCGGCCGGAGACCCGAAGCTCTATGCCTGGAATGCCGGAACCGATGGGGTTCAGTTCGTCGGCGCCCTCTCGCCAAGCGATGCCGCCCTCTTCGGAGATGACGGGACCTACTACAACACGGCGTACCCGGTGCCGGTGACCGGCCAGAACATCGGTGGCCAAGAGGTAGGCGGCGACGGGCACGTACTCCTGTTCCAGACCAAGTCGTCACTGGCCGAAAATGACGTTGATGGCGGTCGTCGCGATACCTATCGCTATGACTCCAGCGACGCTTCCCCGACTCTCGAGTGCGTGTCCTGTCGGCCGGAGGGTCCCGACGGCGAACCATTCGACCTCAGCATCACGACCGCGGCGAAGCCAAACATTGCCGGCACCGGGTTCGCTGAGGAAGGTCGCTGGGTCAGCGAAGACGGCGAGTCGGTTCTCATCAGGACCGCCCAGCCGCTGGTCTCTAGTGATCTCAACGGGGCCACGAATGACTACCTGTGGCGCGACGGGACCCTCACCCTCCTGCCGGGCACGGCGGGGCTGAACTCATCGTTCTTCGTAAGCCATCCAGTTCTATCCCGCGACGGCTCCCAGGTCGCCTTCGCGGCCCAGCCGCCACTGCTGCCATCCGACGGGGACACCGCGGAAGACGTCTACCTCGCCCGCGTCGGGGGAGGTTTCCCGAACCCCGCCCCTCCGCCGCCTGATTGCGCGGGCGACGAAACCTGTCAGGGACCCCCGTCTTCCGACCCTGGTACCCCGAGCGTTTCCACCTCCGCCTTCGACGGTCGCGGCAACGTCACGCAGGAGACTCGGCCGCGTCGGTGCCCCAAGGGCAAGCATCGAGTGGTCCGCAAAGGCAGGACCCGATGCGTAAAACGAGGCAAGAAGTCGAAGTCAACGGCCCAGCGAACCAACAACAACCGTGGAGGTAAGAAGTGAGCGCCCTCAGCCCGATCCGGCGGTTCCGGTCCGTTCTCGTGCTGGCGGTCGCCTTCGCGGCGATTTCAGGCTCATCCGCTGTCGCCGCTCCCTCCTTCGAGGTCAGCCTGAAAAACGCCGAGGGAAGCGACGTGCAGGCGGTCTACGTCGAGGCCACCACCGGTGATTTCCGGCTCAGTTTCGGCACTGGCGGCCCGGGGGTCTCGGAAACCGGGGATATTGCCGCGGGCGCGACCCCCGGCCAGGTGGAAGCCGCGCTCAACGCCCTGACGAATGTCTCTGCTGGCGGCGGTTCAGTAAGTGTGGTCCAGCCGAGTTCTGACACCAACGGCACCAATCCCTACCTGGTCTCCTTCGACGGTGGACCACTAGCGTTGAAATTGCAGCCCCTGATGAAAGCAGCGAGCGGGACCGTGCCGCTCGGAAATTCGCCCCTGGGCGGTGGGCCGGCCATGGCATATGTGACGACTTGGGTTCCAGGCGGTATCAGGCGCGGTGATGAACGGACTGACTATGTGGTCCAGATCAAAAATACGGCCAGTGCCGTCCCCGGCGTGGGCGACGAAATCGTCTGCAATGGTGCGCCTCCTCCGCTAGGCACCAAGGAATGGTTTCGGCAAGCAACGACGGAATACTCGTTCGAATTTCAGTGGCTGCGAAACGGCGTGGCGTCCACCGGATGGATTGCGGGTGCGGCTGGTAAGACCTATACGCTGGTTGCCGCTGACGCCGGGCAGCCGATTCAATGCTTGGTCAAAGGGACCAATGGCACTGGCTCCGGCAGTTTCGTCGTGGCCTCTCAGCCGGCTCTTGCCGCGTCCCCTGCCCCTTTGATCGAACCCCCCAGGCCGAACAGCGCCAGCATTGCCGCGGCATCGCGGCGACCGGCTATAGCGGGGCCATTGAAAGCTGGAACCGAAGTAACCGCGGGGGCCGAATGGAAAGCCGGTGAAGAACTGCGGTGCACGGCCCCTGTGGCGGGCTGGAGTACGTCGAATGAACAGTCTCCTATCACGTGGACGTTTCAGTGGCTGCGAGACGGATCTCCGGCCTCAGGGGCGGTCACCTCGCCGACCGCAACTACCAGCCGATACACCCTGACCGGCGATGACGTGACGGCGCCAGCCGCTCCCGCCGTATTCCAGTGTGTTGCAACCGCGACCAATGCCACCGGTCAGGCAGCCGTGGTCGAGTCAGCGGAAAGAAATACGAAAGCCCCGCCGGTGGGGACTCCGGCCTTTGTGGAAAACACGAATGATGGCGCCCCCTTCCAAGCGCCACCCCAGGTTCCAATTATCGAAACCACGAACAACGCGTCTGGCCCGGTGACGGTGGAGGTGGAGCTTCCGGTTGGCCTGGAGAGCTATCTCCCGGGATCGGGAGGCACCGGATGGAGTTGTGCGGCGCAGCCGCCGTCTGGTGCGCAACTGGCGAAAACCGTTTGCACCCGTTCCACGATCCTGGCACCAGGAGCCTCCTATCCATCGCTGAACGTGGCTGTTGCGCTTGGCGCGGGCGCTTCAGACGCACCCGTTGTCAAAGCAACCGTTTCGGGCGGAGGGGTATCAACTCCGGTGAGCGCAACTAATGAATTCACCTTCTCCCCATTCCCAGGGTTCGGGTTCATCCCGGACCGGTTCATCGCCAGGGCTCTGAATGAGGCTGGCGAAGACTTCACGCAGGCGGGTGGTCACCCGATGGTGGCGACTACCAGTGTTTCCTTCAATCGACTTCGCTCGTTGGCGGACGACGGCGGCAAACCTTACGAACGGTACAAGCCTGTCGCCACCGTGCGAGACATAGTCGGCGACATTCCACCCGGATTCATCGGTAATCCGCAGGCTATTCCGGATCTCTGCCCGAGCACCAACGACCTACTGCAGCAGAACTGCCCGCCGACGAGCGTGGTAGGCGAGGCTGCCCTTCGGACCAAAGGCCTCGGCGAAATCTCCTCCGGCAGTACGTTCGTGCGGTACCCCCTGTATGCCATTGAGCCAGAGGACGGGGTGCCGGCGGAGTTCGCGCTGGTCAACACCATCACCGGTGGCGTCTATGTGCTTCAGCCGCACCTGCGGCCGGGCGATGGATACGCGATCAGCATCGAGTCGAATGGAATTCTCGAGAACCCACCGCTACTTGATCTTCGCGTAACGCTCTGCAGCTTTGGCGCGAATCTCGGCGGGCCGGGGTCGACCTTCCAGAGCTGTAAGACGAAAGACGACCCGGACGCGTTCAGCAAGCCGTTCCTGACCAGCCAGACTGAATGCGCCTCCGCCGGGCCGGTGACCAAGCTGCATGCCGACTCCTGGGCAAATCCCGGCGAGTTCGAGACGGCTGAAGCGGTGGCGCCAAAGATGACCGGCTGCGACCTGGTTCCGTTTGAACCGGGGATAGGGCTGGAGCCGACCACCAAACAGGCGGAATCCGGCTCGGGTCTTGACGTCGACATCTCTTTCTCAACCGAGGGGCTTGAAGATCCTGATGGCATCTCTCAGGCGCATCTCAAGCGAGCGACTGTCACCTTGCCGCCCGGCATGAGCGTCAATCCGGCCTCCGCTGACGGCCTGGCCGCCTGCACGCAGGCTGAGCTGGGCATGGTCGACGGCGTGCCGAACGACGAGCCGGTCCGGTGCCCCGACGCGAGCAAGATCGGCACCGTCGAGCTGAAGACGCCGATCCTGGCCGAGACGCTGAAAGGCAATGTCTACCTGGCGAAGCAGGGAGACAACCCGTTTGGCACGCTGCTCGGCCTTTATGTAGTGGCCGAGTCGAAAGAGCGCGGCGTGCTGATCAAGATCCCGGGCCGGGTCGACATCAAGGACAACGGGCAGCTCGTCTCCATCTTTGACGACAACCCCCAGGCGCCGTTCTCGAGCCTCAAGCTCCGCTTCAACTCAGGTGGCCGGGCGCCGCTGATGACGCCTCAGCGCTGCGGCACCTACCAGATCGCCTCGGAGCTGACGCCTTGGTCGGCGGAGGACCCCGACAACCCGACGGCGGCGGAGACGGTCACCAAAACCTCCGCCTTCGAGATCGCCACCGGTCCGGCAGGCGGCCCCTGCCCGAACGGAGCGCTGCTGCCGAAGCTCGACGCCGGGCTCTCCAGCGCGGTCGCCGGCGCCAGCAGCCCCTTCGTCGTCGACCTCTCGCGCAGTGACGGCACCCAGCGCTTCAACGGGCTGAGCATGAGCCTGCCGCCGGGACTGAGCGCCAACCTGGCGGGCGTGCCTTATTGCCCCGATGCGGTTCTGAGCTCGATCCCGACCGGGGAAGGGACCGGTGCTGCTGAGATGGCCAACCCGTCCTGCCCGGAGACCAGCAGGCTTGGCTCCGTCTCGGTTGGGGCCGGTGCCGGTAAGCCGTTCTATGTCAACACCGGCAAGGTGTACCTGGCGGGCCCCTACAAAGGCGCGCCAGTGAGCCTGGCTGTCGTGGTTCCGGCGGTGGCCGGGCCGTTCGACCTCGGCAACGTGGTCGTGCGGAACCCCGTCTTCGTCAACCCGAAGACGGCGCAGGTCACGGTGACGTCCGACCCGTTGCCGACCGCTCTCCACAACCTGCCGATCGATGTCCGCAGCATCCGAGTCACCGTTGACCGCCCGGGCTTCATGCGGGCGCCGACCAACTGCGAACCGATGTCGATCGACGCCGTCGTCACCGGCGAGGAGGGCGGTAGCGCGCCCGTCTCGAATCGCTTCCAGGTGGGCGAATGCGGCAACCTCGGGTTCAAGCCGAATCTGCAGCTGAAGCTCAAGGGTGGCACCAAACGCGGCAAGTACCAGCAGTTGACCGCCACCCTGACGGCACGCCCGGGCGACGCGAACATCTCCTTCGCCTCGGTGCGGTTCCCGCAGTCCATCTTCCTCGCGCAGGAGCACATCCAGACCGTTTGCACCCGGGTCCAGTTTGCGGCGCGCAGCTGTCCGCCGGGGTCCATCTATGGATACGCGGAAGCGGTGACCCCGCTATTGGACCAGCCTCTGGCGGGGCCGGTGTACCTGCGCTCCTCGGACAACCCGCTGCCCGATCTGGTCGCCGCCCTGCGAGGGCCGGACGCTCAACCGATCGAGATCGAGCTGGCGGGCCGTACGGACTCCAAGAATCGCGGAAATCGAAATACCTTCGACGTGGTTCCGGACGCGCCGGTGAGCAAATTCACCCTGCGGATGCGAGGGGGCAAGAAGAGTCTCCTCGTCGCTTCCCGCGACCTTTGCCTCCGCAAGGAACGTGCGATCGTCAAGATGAGCGGGCAAAACGGGATGAGGAAGGACTTCCGGCCCGTTCTCCAGACGGCCTGTAAGGGGAAACCGAGCAAGTCCCAGCAGAGCAAAAAGCGGGGCTGAGCAGGCTAACTCGTGTTTGTCCTCACCGGACCGCTCCTGATTGCTTAAAAACCTTCGTGTTTTCTAATAGGATCGCCGTTGGAGGCGTGCCGCCACCGATCCCAGGCCGGCACTCTCAAAACACGGGGAGGAGAGTGGCCGGCGCCATTTCCATCCGCGGCTGCCGGCCCCCTTCCCGTCGCCCCACTTCTTCATAGCCGGATCGACAAGGTTCCTTGACCCGTCCACAGTAATGTGCATAGAGTCGAGCATTCGGCCATCACTCACGCGAACTGGGGGAAAGGGAACCGTGAGATACGACTCAGCAGTGCTTGAGAGAGTCGCGCAGCGCTATCGGCGCGACATGTGGGACTCGGTAGTTCCGGAAGCAATTTCCGAATCAGGGGTGGAGGTCCAGAGGTTCGGCCCGGTGCAGGCGACCGCCTTCGGCGACCTGCCCGAGGTGCCTCTGCTGCAGCAAATCCAGGGATCGGCGGAGCCCGGCGCGATCGACGGCGGCCACCTTTCCGCGGCGGTCGAATGGATGCGAGCTCGCGAAGTCGACTACCGGATCCCGGTGGCTGGCGGGCGGCCCGGTGCCGAAGAGGCGGAAGCCTGGCTCGGCGAGCGCGGCTATGAGCGGGGCGGGGGCTGGGTGAAACTGGTCCGCGACGGCTCGCCGCCCGACTTCTTCGTCGATCCCGGCATCGTCGTCTATCACCTGGGAGAAGACGAAGCTGAAGGCGAAGGGTTGAGCACGATCGCCGCTGAAGCGCTGGAGATTCCGCTGGTGGCGGGGACGCTGTTCTTCTCGTTGCCCCAGCAGGAAGGGTGGCATTGCTACACCGCCGCGCTGGGCCTCGAAGAGGTGCCGGTGTCCACCGCGTCGATGCTGATCGTCGACGGCGTGGCACAGCTCGGTGCCGGGACGACCCTGGCGCAGGCCCGCGGACGCGGCTGCAACGCGGCGCTACTGCATCGCCGTCTGCTCGACGCGCACCGGGCCGGATGCCACACGGTCTTCGTCGAGGTCGGCGAATGCGACCTCGCTTCCTGGTCGGCGGTCTGCCGCAACCTGCGGCGGGCCGGCTTCGAGGAGGCCTACGAAGGTCGCAATTGGCAGCGCCCCGCGCTGCACCCGGCGCAGGTTCCGGGACGGCTCAGCGGCTGAGCTCGGGGGCGGGGGCATCGGCCCCCTCGCCCTCGTCGCCGGAGTCCGGGTCGGACTCCGGCGGCAACCCGCCGCCGCGGGCGGTGCCGGCGATCAGCTCGTCCGGCGTCTTCTCCGGCGGGATGAAGCCGGACTTCATCCCGAAGTAGACCGCCTGCGGGTGGTGGGCGATGATCGCCACCGTCGACTGCTCGGGCATCACCGCGTGGCCGCCGGAAAGCGTCATCCCGATCGATTCGAGGTCGAGGAGGCGCCAGACCTTCTCATGCTCGGACTGGTCGGGGCAGGCGGGGTAGCCCCAGGAGTAGCGCCGTCCCTGATCGAGGTCGATCGCGAGCTGGCGCCGGACGTCCGAGTGCAGCCACTCGGCCAGGCCCTCGGCCGACTGGACGCCGAGACCGTGGACGTAGAGCTGCTCGGCGAACTCGCCTTCTTCCTCCAGCTTTTCGATCAGCTCGGTCACCTCGGGGCCGACGGTGACGCCCTGAAGGGCGACGACGTCGCGCTCGCCGGAGTCGAGCGGGCGGTAGAAGTCGGCGAGGCAGATTCGGTCGTGCTTCGGTTGGCGCGGGAAGACAAGCCGCTCCAGCTCCCGCTCGGGGTCCTCGGGGTCGAAGACGACCAGCTCGTTGCCGTCGGAGTTGCAGGGGAAGTACCCGAGCCTGGCCTGGGGATGGAGGTAGTCCTGCTCCCGCCACATCCGCTCCAGCCGGGCGGCGAATCCCTCCTCCTCGGCGGTGCCCTCGACCAGCTGGCGCCAGGCCTCGCCCTTCACTCCACGCCCGCCCCAGTGCAGCTTGAACAGCACGTGGCGGTCGAGGTAGGGGAAGACCTCGTCGAAGTCGATGGCGACGTCGCGGGCTCCCCAGTAGGGCGGCGTCGGGATCGATACGTCGGTGCGGGCGCCGGAGCGGACGCTGTCGTCGGTGGTCGGCGGCGAGTCGTCCACCACGACCGGCTTCTCGCGCAGCTGGCGCGCCTCGGCCTGGATCCGCTCGACCAGGGCCGAGTGGGCCTCCTCGTCGACCAGCGCGTCCATCGTGTCGAGGCCCTGGAAGGCGTCCTTGCAGTAGAAGACCCCGGGCTCGTAGACCTCGTCGGATTCTCTGCCCTTCGGGTAGAGCGTGCGGCGGCCGAAGTCGCGGTTGATCGCGGCGCCGCCGATCAGCACCGGGAAGTCGAGGCCGCGCTGGTGCAGCTCGGCGACGCAGGTCGGCATCTGCTTCGAGGTCGAGACCAGCAGCGCCGAGAGGCCGATCGCGTCGGCCTCGTTTTCGACCGCGGCCTCGATGATCGTGTCGATCGGGACCTGCTTGCCGAGGTCGATCACCGTGTAGCCGTTGTTGGTCAGGATCGTGTTGACGAGCGACTTGCCGATGTCGTGAACGTCGCCGAAGACGGTCGCGATCACGACCTTGCCCTTGGTGTGGCCGTCGATTCGGTCGAGGTAGTTCTCCAGCTGCGCCACGGCCCGCTTCATCACTTCGGCCGACTGCAGGACGAAAGGCAGGATCAGTTCGCCGGCGCCGAATTTGTCGCCGACCTCCTTCATCGCCGGCAGTAGCACCTCGTTGAGGGTGGGGACGGCGCCGATCTTCTCGACCGAGCGGTCGATCCAGTCCTCGACCCCGTCCTTCTTGCGGCGCAGGATGTGCCAGTGGAGGGCTTCCTCTGGCCCCATCCCGGCGGTCGGGTCGGCGGTCTCCGCCTCGGCCTCCTCGCCCTTCGACTCGAAGTGGGAGATGAAGCGCTCCAGCGCGTCGTCGCGGCGGTTGAAGACCAGGTCGTCGGTCAGCTCCCGCTCCTCCTCGGGAATCTCGCCGTAGGGGGTGATGTGGTTGGGGTTGACCATCGCCAGGTCGAGCCCGGCCTCGACGCAGTGGTGGAGGAAGACCGAGTTGAGCACCGCTCGGGGGCGGGGGGAGACGCCGAAGGAGACGTTGGAGACACCGAGCGAGGTCTTGACGCCGGGGATCTCCGCCTTGATCCGGCGGATGCCCTCGATCGTCTCCACCGCCGAGGGCTTCCACTCCTCGTCGCCGGTAGTGAGGGTGAAGGTGAGGGCGTCGAAGATCAGCGCCTCGGGGTCGAGGCCGTGCTCCTCGCAGGCGATGTCGCGGATCCGTTCGGCGATCTCGACCTTGCGGTCGGCGGTCTTCGCCATCCCCACCTCGTCGATCGTCAGCGCGATCAGCGCCGCCCCGTGCGCCTTGGCCAGCGGGATCACGGTGTCGGCCTTGTCGCGGCCGGCCTCGAGGTTGATCGAGTTGACGATCGCCCGCCCCGGGATCTGCTCGAGCGCGGCCTTGATCACCTCGGGCTCGGTCGAGTCGACCTGGATCGGGGCCGGCTGGGTCAGTGAGATCCGCTTCACCACCGCGCTCATCTGCTCGTCCTCGTCCTGGCGCTCGGTCAGGGCGACGCAGGTGTCGAGCACGTGGGCGCCGCCTTCGACCTGGTCTTCGGCGACCTGGACTAGCCCGTCGTAGTCGTCGGCGAGCAGCAGTTCCTTGGCCTTTTTCGAGCCCTGCGAGTTGACCCGCTCGCCGACCAGGGTCGGTCGCGGCTCCTGGACCAGCGGGGTGGAGGTCATCATCGAGGAGACCTCGATCTGCCCGGGGGCCGGACGCTCGCCGGGGGCGCGGCCGTCGACGCGCTCGCGGATCG
>JBIOTO010000058.1:0-3556 GCA_044865945.1 Solirubrobacterales bacterium | reverse complement strand
ACGGCGGCAAGTGGGCCGCGATGGCGATCACCGAGCCGGAAGCCGGCTCGGACTCGGCCGCGATCCGTGCCACCGCCGAGCTCGACGGCGACGAGTACGTCCTCAACGGCGAGAAGATCTTCGTCACCTCGGGCGACCGGGCCGACCTGATCGTCGTCTGGGCCAGCCTCGACCGCTCCAAGGGCCGGGCCGCGATCAAGTCGTTCATCGTCGAGCGCGACAACCCCGGCCTGAAGCTGGACCGGCTTGAGCACAAGCTCGGGATCCGCGCCTCGGACACGGCCAACTTCACCCTGCAGGACTGCCGGGTGCCGAAAGAGGCGCTGCTCGGCGACCCTGAGGTGAAGGAGAAGGGCTTCGCCGGGGTGATGGAAACGTTCGACAACACCCGGCCGCTGGTCGCCGCGATGGCGGTCGGCGTCACCCGGGCGGCGCTGGAGGAGACCCGCAAGCGGCTGAAGGAGGCCGGCGTCACGATCGACTACGACGTGCCGGCCAACAATCAGCACGCCGCCGCCGCTCGCTTCCTCGAGATGGAGGCCGACTACGAGGCGTCCTGGCTCCTCACCCTCCAGGCCGCCTGGATGGCTGACAACTCGAAGCCGAACTCGCTGCAGGCCTCAATGGCCAAGGCGAAGGCGGGACGCACCTGCGTCGACGTCACCCTCGGCTGTGTAGAGCTCTGCGGCAGCGTCGGCTACGGCGAGAACGAGCTGCTGGAGAAGTGGGCCCGCGACTCGAAGATCCTCGACATCTTCGAGGGCACCCAGCAGATCCAGCTGCTGATCATCGCCCGGCAGTTGCTGAAGAAGACGAGCTCCGAACTTCGGTAGCCAGGTAGGCAGGCAAGGGGGCGGGGACCCCCCTCTCCAGACACATCTCGCTTATGGCTCGATGTTGAGTGTCTGGAGAGGGGGTCCCCGCCCCCTTTTGACGACTGGGAGAGCACGGACTGACTTCCGACCGCTGCTTAGCCCTACCTCACAAGCAACAACTACCGCCGTCCTCATTTCTAGGCTGCGCGAATGAATTTTCGGAGGCGCGGCGGAACGCTCGAAGCCGGGCACTGGCAGGTCGATATTTCCGTATTGATTCCGGTTCTCGCAGTCTTTGCGATTGCTTTCCTGACCGCGGGCGTGGTTGTGGGATTAGAGGTTGTCGGCGGCTACCTGGCATTCGTCGCGGTGACCAATTTCCCGAAGGAGGTTCGGAGCGCCTCAAGCTTCATTGCTATCGGCGTCTGGATAGTGCTCGTTATGACCCTGCAGGGTCACCACGCTGGGCATGGCTTCTATGTTGTTTCCGCTCAAGTACTCCCAGTGCTCGTCCTCGCATCTGCCATCACCTCTCGGTTTTCTCTCCTTGGCACCGACGAACCCGAGCGAAGGGTTCGCGTGCTGCTGCTGTATGCAATCGGACTAGGAGAGGCCTACAGCCTCGTTGCCGTAGCAAAGCAGTCGTCATCTGGCTCCAGTCTTTCGATGGTGGCAGCGGGTCTGGCCGTTGCCGCAATTTTGCTCTTTGCGGAGTTACTTGCCGTTGAAGAAGGCGAGAAAACTGACGCTGAAGGCGATCGCGACAAAGATCCGAGTCCTCCTCAAGCCGAGAAGGACTGAAGTCCGAGGGGCAGCGATAATCCTCGGTCCGTGAACCTGATCGAGGACTTGATGGAGCGATCCCCGGCCTCGCGGCTGGGGATCGTTTCGATTGACGCTGAGGGGAATCGGCGGGATCACTACTTCGGGGAACTGGTTGCGCAGTCGGCTGGGCTCTCTGGGGCGTTTGCCGCTCGCGGGGTCAAGCGGGGCGATGTGGTTATGACGTTGGTTGGGAATCGGATCGAGTGGGTTTTGAGCCTGCTGGCCTGCTGGCGGATGGGGGCGGTGGCTCTGCCTTGCGGCACGATGTTGCGGCGGCACGACCTGGAGCACAGGGTTGCCGCTGCCGACCCCCGGCTTTGCGTTGGGGAAGAAGACCTCCTGGCCGAGCTGCCCGACGGGGTGCCGGCGATGACGATGGCCGACGTCGCCCGCGTCCTCGACGAGGACCTGCCGCAGGAGACCCCGGCCGCGGTCGAGGAGATGGGCCCCGAGGACCCGGCGCTGATCGTCTTCACCTCCGGCACCACCGGCGAGCCGCGCGGCGTCGTCCACGCCTATCGCTACC
Source organism: Solirubrobacterales bacterium (assembly GCA_044865945.1). Taxonomy (GTDB): domain Bacteria; phylum Actinomycetota; class Thermoleophilia; order Solirubrobacterales; family 70-9; genus VAYN01. The sequence continues at coordinate 1,390 of JBIOTO010000058.1, read as the reverse complement.
TGCTCGGTCAGCGGTCCCAGGCCGAGCACTGGTTCGGCTCGCGCCAGGGCGACCTCGCCTGGTGCACGACCGCCACCGGCTGGTCGAAGTCGGCCCGCAACGTCTTTCTCGCCCCCTGGCTGACCGGCGCCGCCGCGGTCATCCACGACGGCCGCTTCGACCCCGCCGAGCGGCTCGACTTCGCCGAGGCGCTGGGGGTCAACGTCCTCTGCCAGGCGCCTACGGAGTACCGGATGCTGGCCCGGCGCACCGCCCTGCGGCCGCTGCCGGCGCTGCGGCGGATGGTCTCCGCCGGCGAGCCGCTGGACCCGGAGACGATCGCCGCCTTCCGCGCGGAGATGGGCCTGGAGCCGGCCGACGGCTACGGCCAGACCGAGACCGGGCACGTCACCGCCAACCAGGTCGGCGAACCGGTCCGCCAGGGCTCGATGGGCAAGCCGCTGCCGGGGATGGAGACGCGGATCGTCGAGGGCGAACTGCGGCTCCGCGCCGCCTCCTCCCCCACCTTCTTCTCCCGCTACCTCGACGGCGAGCGCTTCGAAGGGGAGTGGTGGCAGACCGGCGACCTGGTCCGCGCCGACGAGGACGGCTACCTCTTCTTCGAGGGCCGTGGCGACGACATCATCCTCTCCTCCGGCTACCGGATCGGCCCGACCGAGGTCGAGGCGGCGCTGCTCTCCCACCCGGCCGTCGCCGACGCCGCCGCGGTCGCGGCCCCCGACCCCGAGCGCGGCTCGGTCGTCCGCGCGATCGTCGTCCTCCGCGACGGTCCGCACAGCGACAGCACCGCGAACGAGGCGCTGGCCCGCGAGCTGCAGGAGCACTGCAAACGCGAGACCGCGCCCTACAAGTTCCCCCGCCTCGTCGAGTTCGCCGCCGAGCTGCCGAAGACCAGCAGCGGCAAGATCAAGCGCGCCCAACTGAGGTCCTCACGGTGACTACCCAGCCAGCGCCATATTCCCTTTGCTGAAACTATCCCGAATGTGAGTAAGTCTCTCCATCGAGCAGTCGAAGACGCCTTTGACGACGACACGCGTGAGGCGTTTGGGGATAAATATTTGGAGCTCGTCTATGCCAACTGGGCAAACACTGTTCGGACGCTGCGCCGCACCGTGCTTTTCCTGGTTCTCGCAGTGATGACCTTTCTGATCCTCAACCACGCCCATGCCGCTGAAATAGAGGTGGGGCCGCTTCGGGTGGACAACATCTCGGCCATCCTCATCATCCTGCCGGCCGCGGCGTCTTTCCTGCTCTTCGAGGCCGTTGATTTGCTTCTCGCCGACCATTACTACAAAGAAGCGGCAAGCGCCTCGATGAAGGTGATGCATCCCTCCGTCTACGAGAACGACCTGGAGCTTCTGCTCGAGCCGACGACTGGCTTTGCGGTCGG
>JBIOTO010000057.1:0-4626 GCA_044865945.1 Solirubrobacterales bacterium | reverse complement strand
CGATGGCCGTACCCAAGAAGAGAACCTCCAGCGCTCGTAGAGACAAGCGCCGGGCCCAGCACAAGGCCGGCCAGCCGGCCCTGAGCGCCTGTCCTCGCTGCCACAGCCCGCGGCTGCCGCATCGCGTCTGCCCGACCTGCGGCACCTATGCCGGCCGCGAGGTCGTCTCCCACCGGATCAAAGATCCGACCGTAGACAGCGCCGACTCCGCTTAGCGGTGGCGCGCCGGCGCGCGGTTACGGTCGCACTCGACGGCTACGGAGCCGAGCGGGGTTTTGAGGTCCTCGCCGAGGGCGCCCGTCTGGCCGCCGCCGACGGCATCGGCGTCCGCGTCTTCGGCCCCCAGCGCGCGCTTGGCCTCGACGGGGTCGACGGGGTCGAGGTCGTCCATACCGCCGACCACATCGGCAACGACGAGGAACCGGTGCCGGCCGTCCGCGCCAAGAAGGAGGCCTCGGTCGTCCGCGCCGCCCGCGACGTCAGCGAGGGCGACTCGGCGGCGATGGTCAGCTGCGGCTCGACCGGGGCGACGATGGCCGCCGCGACCCTCGGCCTGCGCCGCCTCAGGGGCGTGAAACGGCCGGCGCTCGCGGTCCAGCTTCCGGTCCCCGGCAAACCGGTCCTCTTCCTCGACGTCGGCGCCAACGTCGAGGTCCGCGCCCAGCACCTCGTCCAGTTCGCCTTCCTCGGCGCCGCCTTCAGCGCCGCCGTGCTCGACGTCAAGGACCCCTCGGTCGGCCTGCTGACCGTCGGCGAGGAGTCGGGCAAGGGCCGCGAGGAGGTGGTCGAGGCGCACCGCCTGCTGAGCGAGGCGCCCGGGATCAACTTCGCCGGCAACGTCGAGGGTCGCGACCTGCCTGCGGCCAAAACCGACGTCGTCGTCACCGACGGCTTCACCGGCAACGTCTCGCTGAAGCTGCTGGAGGGAACCGCCAGGACCGTTGCCGCCGCGGTCGGCGACGCCGCCCGCTCCAACCCGATGGCCGCGGCCGGCGGCCTGCTGCTGAAACCGGCGCTGAACGGCCTGCGCCGGGAGCTGCACCCCGACACCACCGGCGGCGCGATCCTGCTCGGCCTGCGCGCCGTCGCCGTCGTCGGCCACGGCAGCTCCGGGGCGGAGGGGATCGCCAACGCGGTCCGGCTCGCCGCCCGTTGCGCCGAGGTCGACGCGGTGGGCCGTACGGCCGCCCTGATAAACAACGCGAAGCAATGACCCGCGACGAAGTCCTCACCCTCGTCCGCGAGCACCTCGCCGAGGAGCTCGAGGTCGACATCGAGAAGATCGACGAGGGCACCCGCTTCAAGGAGGACCTCGACGCGGACTCGCTCGACCTCTACGAGCTGGTGATGGAGCTGGAGGACCGCTACGGGGTGAGCGTCAGCGAGGAGCAGGCCACTCACATCAAGACGGTCGGCGACGCGGTCGGTTTCGTGGTCGAGCACGCGCCGGCCTGAGGTTTGGCGCCAGACCCTGACTCGCCGGTCGCCGCGCTGAAAGCGCTGATCGACGAGCTGCCCGAGGACCTGCGCCATCAGGCGCTGACCCACTCCTCTTGGACCGAGCGCCGGGTCGACTCCTTCGAGCGCCTCGCCTTCCTCGGCGACAGCGTGCTCGGACTTGCCGTCGCCACCCGCGTCTACGAGACCTATCCGAAGCTTGCGGCTGGCGGCCTCACCAAGGTCCACAACCAGGCGGTCAGCGGCGTCTCATGCGCCGAGGTGGGGAACCAGCTGGGGGTTCCGGAGATGCTGCGCGCAAACGAGCCGGAGGAGATGATCGGCGCGATCCCGGCCGCGATCCTGCTCGACGGCGGGCGGCCGCTGCCGGAGGCGACCGAGGGGCTGATCGGCGCTTGCTACGTCGCCTTCGGCTTCGAGCGCACCGCCGCGGCGGTGGCCGAGGCCTTCGCCCCGCGGATCGAGCTGGCGGCCGAGACCCGGATCGACTTCAAGTCCGCTTTGCAGGAGCTTTTGGCCCAGCGCGGGGCGCGCGTAACCTACGAGGTGATCGCGGCGACGGGCCCCCCGCACCGGCGCACCTTCGAGGTGGCCGCGATCGTCGACTCGGAGAGCGTCGGGACGGGAAAAGGGCGGAGCAAGAAGGCGGCCGAGCAGATCGCCGCCGAGGAGGCTTTGGCGCATCTTGGGGGTTAATCGAGCAGCCGTTGCGTCCGGTGCGACCGGGAGCCTTGAGGGGATGCGAGGAGCGCGCGCGTGTATCTGAAGTCGATCTCGATGAAGGGCTTCAAGTCCTTCCCGGAGCGGACGACGCTGGAGTTCTCCCCCGGGGTGAGCGTGATCGTCGGCCCCAACGGCTCGGGCAAGAGCAACATCACCGACGCCGTCCTCTGGGCGCTGGGCGAGCAGAGCCCGGGCGCGATCCGCGGCGCCTCGATGCAGGACGTGATCTCCGCCGGCGGCAAGGGTGTCGGCCAGCGTCGCGCCGCCGAGGTCGAGGTCACGATCGACAACTCCGAGGGACGCGCCGCGACCGAGTTCTCCGAGGTGGCGATCGAGCGGCGCCTCGACCGCTCCGGCGACAGCGGCTACCGGCTGAACGGCGCCCGCTGTCGCCTCGCCGACGTCACCGACGTCCTCTCCGACACCAACCTCGGCCGCGAGATGCACTCGGTGATCAGCCAGGGCCGGGTCGAGACCATCGTCCACTCCAAACCGCGTGAGCGCCGGCTGCTGGTCGAGGAGGCCGCCGGGCTCGGCAAGCACCGCAAACGCCGCCGACGGGCCGAGCTGAAGCTGCGCTCGGCGCGCGACAACCTCGACCGGGCGCTGGACGTCGAGCGCGAGGCGCGGGCGCGTCTTCGGCCGCTGAAGCGCCAGGCCCAGGCGGCCGAGCTGGGCGCGCGGATCGAGCGCGAGGAGCTGGGCTTGCGGGCGCGGATCGTCTCCGAGGAGCTGCGCTTCGGCGCCGACCGGGCGGCGGCGGCGGAAAAAGCCGCGACGAAAGCGCGCGGGGTGCGCCAGGAGCTGGAGGAGAAGCTTTCCGAGGTGGCGAAACGGCGCGCCGCGGCCGAGGAGCGCTTCGCCGCCCGCGACCGCGAGCGGACCCAGGCCTGGGGTCTGCTGACCAAGCTGCGCGGCGAGCAGGAGAAGGTCGCGGTCCGCGTCAACAGCCTCTCCAGCCGCGAGACCGAGCTGGAGGCGGCGCTGGAGCGGCTGCGCGCCGAACTCGGCCCGCTGACCCTCGACGTCGGCGACGGCGCCGCTCCCGGCGAGCGGGCGAAGAAGCTGGAGGAGGAGCTGGGCGAGATCGGCGCCGGTTTGCGTACGGCGACCGAGGGGCTTGAGGTCGCTGGCTCCGACGCCGCCGCCGAGTCGGCGCGCGAGGCGGCCTTGGGCGACGTTCGCGCCGGTGCCGAGCGCGCCTCCCGCCACGCCCGCCGCGCCGAGGGCCTGCTCGGAGAGCGCCACCGCGAGGCGATGCGCGCCCGGGTCGCCGCCGGCGAGGCGCTGCTCGACGACGTCCGCTCCGCCCGCGCCGCGGCCGAGGCTGCCGGGGCGGCGATCCGCGGCCGGGTCGACGCGATCGAGCGCAAGGTGGTCGGCGGCGAGGACGACGGCGACGCGATCGCCGAAGAGCTGCGCTCCTGTTCGCAGCAGGAGTTCGAGCTGCAGGCACAGATGAAGGAGACCTCCGACGAGCTGACCCGGGCCGAGGTCGAGGCCGCCCACCTGGGCGACCGCCGGGCCGAGGCCGAGCGCGAGCTGGCCTCGATCGCCGCGCGGCTCGGCGAGGAGATCCCACCCGCCGAGGAGGCCCTGAGCGAGGAGGCGCGAGCGGAGATCGACCGCAAGCTGGAGCGGCTGGAGCGCCGCCGCGCCCAGATCGGCCCGGTCAACCCGCTGGCCGAGCAGGAGTACGACGAAGCCCGCGAGCACGTCGAGCAGTTGCAGGTGCAGCGCGAGGACATCGAGCGCTCGATGCGGGAGCTGGAGTCGCTGATCCGCGACATCGACGCCGAGATCGAGCGCGCCTTCGAGGAGACCTTCGAGGCGACCGCGAAGAACTTCGAGGAGATGGTCGAGCACCTCTTCCCGGGTGGGCGCGGCCGGTTGCGCCGGGTCAGCCTGCGGCCGGTGCGCGACGAGGAGCGCCCGGCGGGCGAGCAGGAGGCGCCGAGCGACGCCGAGCCGGAGCCCGAGGAGGAGGAAGAAGAACGCGAGGAGCTCGGGGTCGAGATCGAGGTCACCCCGGCCGGCAAGTCGACGCGGAAACTGCAACTGCTCTCCGGCGGCGAGAAGTCGCTGGTGGCGCTGGCTTTCGTCTTCGCCGTCTTTCTCGCCCGGCCGTGCCCCTTCTACATCCTGGACGAGGTCGAGGCCGCTCTCGACGACGCCAACATCGACCGCTTCCTGCAGCTGATCCGGCGCTTCTCCGACCGGGCCCAGTTCGTCATCGTCACCCACCAGAAACGGACGATGGACGCCGCTGACGTCCTCTACGGCGTCAGCATGGGCGGCGACGGCGTCACCAAGGTGGTCTCCCGCCGCCTCCCGCGCGAAGTGGGCGAAGACGCCGAGGACGAGGGCGAAGCACCGGGATTGTCTGCAGTCGCTTAGGGGAGGGGTGGGTGCCCCTCGCCAGACACATCTCGCTATGGCTCGATG
>JBIOTO010000056.1:0-9282 GCA_044865945.1 Solirubrobacterales bacterium | reverse complement strand
GAGAGGGTGTGGGAGCCGCGGTGGACGTTGGAGTGGTGGCGCCGCTCGTAGCGGTCGACGGCCTGGATCGAGGCCAGCACCCGCTGGGAGCTGGCGCCGCTGTCGAGGTAGGCGACCGGCTGGCCGTTGACCTCGCGCTCCAGCGCCGGGAAGGCGGCGCGGACCTTCTCGACGGAGAACGGCGCCGCCGCCGCGGGGCTCTTGGCACTCACCGGCTCCATCGCTTCGAGGTCAGGCAGCAGCGCCTGCCTCGACCTCCTCTTTGATCCAGCCGTAGCCCTTCTCCTCCAGCACGCCGACCAGCTCCGGGCCGCCTTCTTTGACGATCCGCCCCTGGTACATGACGTGGACCGCATCCGGTTTGACCATGTGGAGGATGCGCTGGTAGTGGGTGATGATCAGGACGCCCATGTCCGGGCCGGCGAACTTGTTGACGCCCTCGGCGACGGTGCGCAGCGCGTCGATGTCGAGGCCCGAGTCGGTCTCGTCGAGGATCGCGATCTCCGGTCGCAGCAGCGCCAGCTGCAGCAGCTCCATCCGCTTCTTCTCGCCGCCGGAGAAGCCGTCGTTGAGGTAGCGGCTGGAGAAGTCTTTCGGGATGTTCGCCAGCTCCATCGCCTCCTGGGCGGTTTTGGCGAAGTCTTTGATCTTGATCTGCGCTTCGCCGCGGGCCTCGCGCTGGGCGTTGATGATCATCCGCAGGTACTTGCTGACCGAGACGCCGGGGATCGCGACCGGGTACTGGAAGGCCATGAAGAGGCCGGCCTGCGAGCGGTCCTCGGGGGCGGCCTCGGTGATGTCCTCGCCTTTGAAGGTGATCGTGCCCTCGGTCACCTCGAGCGCCGGGTGGCCCATGATCACGTTGGCGAGGGTCGACTTGCCGGAGCCGTTCGGGCCCATCAGGGCGTGCACCTTGCCCTTCTCGACGTCGAGGTCGAGGCCTTTGAGGATCTTCTTGTCCTCGACCTCCACGTGCAGATTCCGTATCCCCAGCTCAGCCATTTCGCTCCGTTTCTGGGGTTATTCGAAGTTGTGTGATGCCTACGCGACGCTGATCGCCGCGGCGCGTTTCGGGGCGCTGTGCTCCGAGAACTCGACCAGCTCCGCCAGCGTGGTGCCGGCGAGGGCCTTGGTGACGCCGCCTTGGACGCGCATCCAGAGCAGCTTGGTCGAACAGGCGTGGTCGCCGTCGGACTCGTGCGAGCAGAGGACTTTGCCTTCCGGCGAGTCGTGGAAGCACTCCATCGGGGCGATCTGCCCTTCCAGCGCCTCGACCACCGCGTCCATCCGGATCTCCTCCGCCGGCTTCGCCAGGCGGTAGCCGCCGTGAGCGCCGCGGGTGGAGGTGACCAGCCCGGCCTTGCGCAGTTTCGCCACCAGGTGCTCCAGGTAGGAGAGCGGCAGGTTCTCCGCTTCGGCGACGGAGCCCAGGCTGACGGGTTGCGAGCCGGGCTGGCGGCCCAGCTCGACCATCAGGCGAACTCCGTACTCGGCTTTGGTCGAGAACAGCATCGCTTCAAATCCTACTGAAGCGGTCGGTTATGCCCCGCTGAGCGCTCAGGGCTCGATCAGGCCGCGGCGGATCGCGTAGCGGACCAGCTCGACCCGGTCGCGCATCCCGAGCTTGCGCATCGCGTTGGCGCGGTGGTTCTCGACCGTCTTCTCGGAGAGGTGGAGGAGCTCGGCGATCTCCTTGGTGGTGTGCGCCTCGGCGACCAGCTTGACGATCTCCTCCTCGCGCGGGGTCAGCTCCTCCTCGCCGCTGGAGCCGCGCTCGAGCACGTCCTTGATCAGCGTCCGCTGCGCCTCGGGGGTGAGGAACGGCTCGCCCCGCTCGACCGCCCGGATCGCCGCCAGCAGGTCGGTGTCGGCCTGCGCCTTCAGCACGTAGCCCGAGGCGCCGGCTTTCAGCGCCTCGAACAGGTAGCGCTCGTCGTCGTGCATCGAGAGGATCAGGACCGCGACCTCGGGCGCCTGCTTCTTGATCTCCCGCGTCGCCTGCAGCCCGGTCAGCTTCGGCATTTTCACGTCGAGGATCGCCAGGTCGGGCCGCTCGCGCACCGCCAGCTCCCGCGCTTCGGCCCCGTCGCCGGCCTCGGCGACGACCTCGATGTCCGGCTGGCGCTCCAGCAGCAGCCGGATCCCGGAGCGAACGATCCCGTGGTCGTCTGCGATCAGAACTCTCATCAATCCGATTCTCCTGGGACGTCGAGGCGGACCGTGGTGCCGGCGCCGGGGCGCGACTCGATCGTCAGCTCGGCGCCGACCAGCAGGGCACGCTCGCGCATGCCGCCGATGCCGAGGCCGCGCTGGGACTCGTCGAAGGCGAAGCCGCGGCCGTCGTCGCTTACTTCGAGGACGACGCCGCCGTCCGCAACGCGCCGCAGCCGCACCTCGACCTGCCCCGCCTCGCTGTGCCGGGCGGCGTTGTTAAGCGCCTCCTGGGCGACGCGGTAGACGACCAGCTGCTGGTCGTCGCCGAGGTCGGAGAAGTCGCCCTCCGCCTCCAGGCGCGCCGCGATCTCACCGCGCCCCAACTGCTCGACCTGGCCGCCGATCGCCGCCACCAGCCCGAGGTCATCGAGCGCGGTCGGGCGTAGCTGGCGGGCGAGGGAGAGGAGCTCGGTCATCGCCTGGTTGGCCAGCGCTTTGGTCTCGGCGATTTCCGCCTCCAGCGCCGGGGGCGCCGCCTCGCGCGCCGCCTCCAGTCGCAGCAGCAGCCCGGTCAGCGACTGGTTGACCTCGTCGTGGAGGTCGCGGGCGACCCGCGCCCGCTCCTCCTCCTGCGCGTGCAGCGTCGCCGAGCCCGCCCGCCGCCGCTCGGCTTCCAGCCGCCGCATCATCCGCAGGAAGGCGAGCTCGATCCGCGCCACCTCCTCGGTCTCGCCGACCCCGTCGATCGAGGCGGGGAGGAGGGGGCGGGGGCTGGAGAGGTCGACCTTCTCCATCGCCTCGACCAGGTCCTCAAGCGGCCGCAGCCGCCGCCGCTCCCGCGCCAGGGCGAGGATCAGCGCGACGACCACCAGGCAAAGCCCGATCACCAACAGGGTCATGAGGCAAGCCTAGGGGTCATTCCCCCGCCGGTAGGGGGATTCCACCTATAGGAGATTTCCCGCTCCCAGCGGATACTTGGACGGCAACCCCAACTCTTGAGGAGCGACCACTCGATGACCACCACCAAGCAATCCACCTGGGGCGCCGCGCTGCGGACCACGATCCTGTTCGCCACCCTCGGTGGCCTGCTCGTCGTGATCGGCGCCGCGATCGGCGGCCCGAGCACCGCCCTTCTCTTCCTCTTCATCGCCCTCGGCATCAACCTTCTCTCCTACTTCTTCAGCGACAAGATGGCGCTGAAGATGAGCGGCGCGAAGCCGATCGAGGAGTCCGAAGCGCCGCGGCTCTACCAGATCGTCCGCGAACTGACGACCCGCGCCGGCCTGCCGATGCCGCGCCTCTACATGATCCCCCAGGATCAGCCGAACGCCTTCGCCACCGGCCGCAACCCGAAGCACTCGGCGGTGGCGGTGACCCAGGGGATCACCAAACTGCTCTCCGAGGATGAGCTGCGGGGCGTCCTCGCGCACGAGCTCGCGCACATCCAGCACCGCGACATCCTGATCCAGTCGGTCGCCTCGGCGATCGGCGCGGCGATCACCTACGTCGCCTACATGGCGATGTGGTTCGGCGGCGACGACGAGTCCCCGCTCGGCCTGGTGGCCGGTTTGGCGATGATCATGCTGGCCCCGATCGCGGCGAGCATCATCCAGCTCTCGATCTCGCGCCAGCGTGAGTACGCGGCCGACGCCGGTGGCGCCGAAATCTGCGGCAACCCGGAGTCGCTGGCGAGCGCGCTGCTGCGCCTCGAGCAGGGCGCGGAGGCGATCCCGATGCAGGTCAACCAGGCGTCCGAGCCCCTCTACATCGTCAAGCCCTTCAAGGGCGGGGGCATCGCCGGCCTGTTCTCGACCCACCCCCCGATCGAAGAGCGGGTCCGCCGCCTGCGCCAGATGCGCCCCACCCTCGCGTAAGAAACGCGAGCCACTTCTCGGGAAGAGATAAAGCGGCCTCGGGTCCCTTCACCCGGGGCCGTTTTTCTGTGTTGAGGGTCAGGCGCGGGTGCTGGAAGAGATCGCGGCGCTACTTGACTAATTCGCTTGCCGCAGGCGGCGTTTCACCCTCCAAGTGATTGCGATGTAGGCCAGCAAGAGCACTAAGCCCACCCGCGACATGATCGTGTCCCAAGGGTCGGAGATCGGAGCGAACGCCCCGAGAAGCAGCAGTGCGGCTGCGACGAGCGAAAGCCACACCAGGATCTTCGAAGGCCTGTAGACCATTCCGTGGCAAAGCCTAGTCGTCAGCACCGCCGCGATTCAAACTGACCCACTACCCGCTGCCGGACTAGTCCTGGCGGGGGCGCTTCATCGTGCCGCTACGCGCATACCAATAGGTGGCACCTGGTCGGTCCGGGGCCTCGGCATGAATCTCGCTCACAAGCTCCCACCCTTCCGCGCCGAGCTTGTTCAGCCTGGATAGCCACTGCTCGCTGACCGCTGCTGCAACCTGCCCCGGGTCGTCGAGATCACGCACTGAGGCATAGGCGGAGACCTCTCTGTACTCCCAAATGATGGACACCGAGCAAGTCTACGGGCAGCACTTTCAAACTGACCCACCACCGCTCTCAAGGCTCGCTATACTTTTTGAAGTAAAAGCTGATCCGGATTAGGGGATTTCATGGCCATCGACACCAGGCGCGTTCAGACGATCGAGGAGATTGCTCCTTTCGAGGCTGCTGAGGAGATCAACGGCGGCGATGTCGTCCTGATCGATACGCGCGAGCCGCACGAGTACCAGGAGGCCCATCTGGAGGGCGGGAAGCTGGTGCCGCCGGGGCTGCTGGCCGATGAAATCGCCACTGCGGCGCCCGACAAATCGGCGCGGACGATCCTTTACTGCCGCTCCGGCAACCGCTCGGCGATCGCCACCGCGCAGCTGCGGGCGCTGGGCTACGAGAACGTCGCCTCGATGAGCGGCGGCATCATCGAGTGGCAGGAGCAGGGTCTTCCGGTCGTCGCCGCCCACGGCATGACCCCCGAGCAGCGCGAGCGCTACTCGCGCCACACGCTGCTGCCCGAGGTCGGGGTCGACGGCCAGGTGAAGCTGCTGAACGCGAAGGTGCTGCTGCTGGGCGCCGGCGGGCTCGGCGCGCCGACCGCGCTCTACCTCGCCGCGGCCGGGGTCGGGACCATCGGTCTCGTCGACGACGATGTGGTCGACGCCTCCAACCTGCAGCGCCAGGTGATCCACAACACCGAACGGATCGGGATGGCGAAGACCGCCTCGGCCCGGATCTTCATCGAAGGGCTGAACCCCGACGTCAAGGTCGTCGAGCACAACGGCCGCCTCGACGCGAGCAACATCCTCGACGTGATCTCCGACTACGACATCGTCGTCGACGGCGCCGACAACTTCCCCACCCGCTACCTGCTGAACGACGCTTCGGTGCGGCTGCGCAAGCCGGTCGTCTCCGCCTCGATTCTCGGCTTCGACGGCCAGATCTCGACCTTCGTCCCCTACGAGGGGCCCTGCTACCGCTGCCTCTACCCGACCCCGCCGCCGGCCGAGCTGGCGCCGAGCTGCTCCGCCAACGGGGTGCTCGGGGTGATGGCCGGGACGATGGGCACCCTGCAGGCCAACGAGGTGATCAAGCTGATCCTCGGCAAGGGCAACCCGCTGGTCGGCCGCCTGCTCCTCTACGAGGCGCTCGGCACCAGCTTCACCGAGCTCAAGGTCCGCCGCGACCCCGACTGCCCGATCTGCGGCGAGCACGCCGAGGAGATCCCGGAGTCGGAGATGGGCAAGTTCCCCGACTACGACGCCTTCTGCAGTGGCGCCGGCGGCGACCGCCAGACCCTGGCCTCCTAGGCTAGGATCACCGCGCTCATGGCGACCGTTCGCATCCCCCCAGTGCTGCGCCCGAAAACGGGTGGCCAGCCCGAGGTCGAGGCCGGCGGCGCCAACGTCGGCGAGGTGCTGCGCTCGCTGACCGGCGAGTTCCCCGACACCGAGGCCCAGCTCTTCGGTGAGGACGGCGAGCTCAACCGCTATGTCAACGTCTACCTCAACGACGAGGACGTCCGGGTCCTGCAGGGGCTCGAGACCGCGGTCAAAGATGGCGACACGGTCGTCATCCTGCCGGCGATGGCCGGCGGCGCCCGCGTCGCGTAGCGACGCGCTTTTAGTGATCGAGAACTAGGCCGAGGAACTGTTTGGTCCGCTCCTCGCGGGGCGCGTCGAGGACCTCGGCCGGGGGGCCCTGCTCGACGATCACGCCGCCGTCCATGAAGACGACGCGGTCGGCGACCTCGTGGGCGAAGCCGATCTCGTGGGTGACGACGATCATCGTCATCCCTTCCTCGGCCAGCTCGCGCATCACGTCAAGCACTTCCTTGACCAGCTCGGGGTCGAGCGCGCTGGTGACCTCGTCGAAGAGCATCACGTGCGGGTCCATCGCCAGCGCCCGGGCGATCGCGACCCGCTGCTGCTGGCCGCCGGAGAGCATTTCCGGATACTGGTTCAGCTTGTCGCCGAGGCCGACGCGCTCGAGCAACTCAGTGGCTTTCGTCCGCGCCTCCGTGCGCGAGCGGCCCAGCACCGTTTCCTGGGCGAGGGTGACGTTCTCCAGCGCCGTCTTGTGAGGGAAGAGGTTGAACTGCTGGAAGACGATCCCGACCCGCTGGCGGACGAAGTCGAGCTCCCAGCTCTGCTCACCGGTGCCGCTTCCCGGTCCCCTGCAGATCGACTTGCCCTCGATGTAGATGTCCCCCTCCTCGGGAGGCTCGAGCAGGTTGACGCAGCGCAGCAGGGTGCTCTTGCCCGAGCCGCTGGGGCCGAGGATGCAGACGACTTCGCCTTTGGCGATGTCCACGTCGACGCCTTTCAGCACCTCGAGCTCGCCGAAGCCCTTGCGGATCCCCCGCAGCCTGACCATCGGCTCCGCCATCAGGCGACCTCGATGTGGGAGCCGCGGGTGATCTTGCCGCGGTTGCGCTTGATCAGGTAGTCGACCAGGCGGGCCATCGGCAGGGTGATGACGAGGAACATCACCCCGGCGAGGATGTAGGCGGAGCTGTTGAAGGTTTCGGACTGGATTTCGCGGCCGATCAGAACCGCCTCGCCGAGCGCGATTACCCCGACCAGGGTCGTGTCCTTCAGCAGCGAGATCAGTTCGTTCAGCATTGGCGCCGGGATCTTCGTCACCGCTTGCGGCACGACGACGTGCCGCATCGCCTGCCCGTGGCTCATCCCCAGCGAGCGCGCGGCCTCGACCTGGCCGCCGGGAACCGCTTCGATCCCCGCCCGGTAGACCTCGGCCATGTAGGCGCCGTAGACCAGCGTCAGCGCCATGACCCCGTACCAGTAGGGGTCTGGCTGACCGAACCACTGCGGGATCCGGATCGATTTCGGCAGGAATTCGAGGAACGGGAGGCTGCCGGAGATCAGCAGGATCACGATCAGGATCGGGACCGCGCGGAAGACGTCGATGTAGGCGATCGTCAGGCCGCGCAGCGGCATGAACTTCTTCCCGGGCAGCTGCCGGATCAGGGCGAGGATCAAGCCCCAGATCAGCGCCAGGGCCGCGGCGACGACGAAGACCATGAGGTTTTTGAGGAAGCCGTCGAGCACTTCGTCGAAGTGGTCGAACATGACCGTGAAGTCGAAGTACTGATTGAAGAATTCGCTCATCGGCCCTCCTGGTGCCCTGGCTGTCCCCTCACGGAAAGCAAAGGGGGCGCCGTGCGGCGCCCCCCAATCCTCTCAACTCGGCTCGCTCGGCTATTCCGCTTCGTGCGTGGCCGAGAAGATCGCCTCTGGCGGTTCGAGCTTGAACCACTTTTCGTAGATCGTTTTGTAGGTCCCGTCGTCCATCACTTCTTCGAGACCGGTGTTGATTTCTTCGAGGAGATCGCTTTCGCCCTGGGCGACGGCGATTCCATACTCTTCTTCGGTCGGGACTTTTTCGGCGATTTCGACGCCGCCGGATTTTTCGACCGCGTTCTGCGCCACCGGGGCGTCGATGATGACCGCTTCCACCGTCCCGGATTTGAGCGCGTTGACCGCGTCGGGGCCTTCAGGGTAGGGCCGGACTTCGCTGTCGCCGAGCTGTTCTTTGGCGAGTTCCAGTCCGGTCGTGCCCTGCTGAGCGGCGACGGTCTTGCCATCGGCGTCTTCGAGGGATTTGATGTCGCTGCCTTCTTTGACCAGTACCGCCTGTTCAGACAGGTAGTAGGGGTTCGAGAAGTCGACGGCTTTCTCGCGTTCCTCGGTGATCGTCGCGGCCGAGATCACCGCTTCGAACTTGCCCTGCTGGACGTCACGGAAGATCGTTTCGAACGAGGTGTCCTGGAATTCGGGCGTGCGGCCGATCTTTTCGCCGATCGCTTCCATCAGTTCGATGTCGAAGCCGGTGTATTCGCCAGGTTTCCCCTGCTCGAACGGGGGATAGGGGATGTCGGAGCCGACGGTCAGGGGCTCGCTACCTCCGCCGCCACTGCCGCCACCGCCACTGGTGGTGTCGTCGTCGCTGCTGCCGCAGCCGGCCACAGCCAGCGAGGCGATTGCCAGAAGGAAGACCGCGAGCAGGGCGGTCAGCCGGGTGGATCTCATCGAATTCCTCCGTTCGAGGGTTTGACAGACGCGGAATAGGTATACCTGTTGCGCCTTATCTCTCCAATGGGAGAGCTTTCTAATCCTCCCGCTTGGCGCTTGCCAAGACGTCGCTACACTTTCTGAAGTAACGGGCGGCGAAATGGCGGAACTTCTGAACAAACCCTGCGGCGGCCGCTTCGGCAACGTCGTCGAGTCGATCGGCAACACGCCGCTGGTCGAGTTGCCGCGGCTCTCGCCGAAGCCCGACGTCCGCATCTACGCCAAGCTCGAGGGGCACAACCCGACCGGCTCGGTCAAGGACCGGGTCGCCAAGTCGATGATCGAGGCGGCGGAGGCCGAGGGCGCGATCGAACCCGGCCACACGATCCTCGAACCGACCTCGGGCAACACCGGCATCGCCCTGGCGATGATCTGCCGCCGCAAGGGCTACCCGCTGAAGGTGGTGATGCCCGACAACGTCACCGAGGAGCGGACCGAGCTGCTGCGCATGTACGGGGCGGAGATCGTCTACTCGGAGGGCGCCAAGGGCTCCAACGGCGCCGTCGAGGTGGCGCTGGAGATGTCCCAAGACCCCGGCTTTTACATGCCCTACCAGTACGGCAACGAGGCCAACCC
>JBIOTO010000055.1:0-10880 GCA_044865945.1 Solirubrobacterales bacterium | reverse complement strand
CGAACGCCGGCTTACAAAAGTGCGCCAGAAAGGAAACGAGATGGCGGAGATTCACGCGGACCCCGGTTACGCCGACAACAAGGAGAAAGTCAAGAACCGGCTGCGCCGGATCGCCGGCCAGATCGGCGGCATCGAGCGGATGGTCGACGAGGAGCGCTACTGCATCGACATCCTCACCCAGATCTCGGCCGCGCAGGCGGCAATCGACAACGTCGCCCTTGCCCTGCTCGACGAACACACCCGCCACTGCGTCGTCGGTGCCGAGACCCCCGAGGCGCGTGCGGAGAAGACCGACGAGATGATGGCAGCGGTCGGCCGCCTGCTGAAGAGCCGCTAGGTCCATAGAGTCCCGCCGGGTGACCTCGCGGCGTACCAAAGCGACCCTTCTCGCCTGCGCTCTCGCGGCGCTGCTGGCATTCGCGCCGGGGGCTAACGCCAAGCCCGGCTACGTCGTGATCCCAGGCAGCCACTCGGTTGAACTGAGCCTCGAGGGCAGCCATGGCTTTCGGATCAGCGCCGGGAAGTTCGGCCGTCTCTTCTACGTCCAGGCCGCCGACGAGCGGAGCGTCGCCACCTACCTCAATCGTTCGCCCAGGCAGGAGGGCGACGGGGTCGAGGCAAAGTTCCCCGGAATCGGCCGGATCTCGGTGCGGTTCGAGCCACAGGGCCAGCTGCGACGCGAGCCCCCTTTCTTCTCCCAGTGCAAGGGTGGTGGGACGGTCAAGCAGCGGGGCTACTTCGAGGGCACGATCCGCTTCCGCGGCGAGCGGGGGTACACCGCCGTCAGGGCGACGCGCGCACCCGGTGAAGTCGCCACGACCGAGAAGGAAATCTGCAAGCGGTCGATGTTCGACGACGACCCCGATGTCGAAGCCGACCGGACCGAGCTCTGGGCCTACTCGAGGTCGAAGGGGCGGGCGGTCGGGTTCAGCGCCTCGATCTTTGGTCCTGCGGAATCGCCGTTGACCACCTTCGGCGCATCGATCGTGGAACGTCGTCGGGGGCTGACGATCTTCCGGCACACGTTCGCCGACGAGAAGGAAAGCCAGCTCATCGCCGGCGACTCCCGCCCTCACCCGCTTTCAGGAACCGTCACTCCCCCGCCCCCATTCCACGGCTCGGCCCAGTTCCAGCGCACCCCCGAGGGCGACCGGAGCTGGACCGGCACGCTCTCCGTCGACTTCCCCGGCCTCGACCGGGTAGCCCTGACCGGGCCGAGCTTCGACGCGCGGTTCTGCCAGCACTCCGGCTGCCATGGCAGCACGATCGACGGTCTCAGGCTGCCGCTGAGCGCGCCACTCTTCCGGCGATGAACGAGAGACCCGGCCGGCGGTGGGCCGCCGCCGCGCGGCGGTTCAACCGCAACCAAAAGCTCGTCGGCTTCGCGCGGCGGACGCGCGAGCGCACGCTCGGCGACGACGACCACATCGACCACCTCTCCACCGCTCGCGGGCGTCCATCCGACCTAGCCGCCCGGCAGCTAGTCGAGCTGCGCGGGGAGGAGCCGGGCTTCGTCGGCGAGCTCGGCCTGACCGCGCTGCAGGCGTGGCAGCGGCTGGCCGAGTCGCAGGACCGCGGCCGCGGCAAGGTCGACGTGGCGATCCTCTTCACCGACCTGGTCGGCTTCTCCAGCTGGGCGCTGGAGGCCGGCGACCGGGCAGCGCTGCAGCTTCTGCGTGAGGTCGGCGAGGCGATCGAGCCGCCCGTCCTCGAACGGCAAGGCGAGGTGGTGAAGCGGCTCGGCGACGGACTGATGGCGGCCTTCTGGGATGCGCCCCACGCCGTCGAGGCCGCCTTCACGGCCAGCGACCGAGTGGCCCCAGTCGAGGTCGACGGCTACCGCCCCCTGCTTCGCACCGGCATCCACCTCGGCCGCCCCCGCAAGCTCGGCGGCGACTACTTTGGCGTCGACGTCAACATCGCGGCCCGCCTCGCCGAGGCCGCCAAGCCGGGGGAGATCCTCGTCTCCGGCCAGACGCTCGGGCAACTCCCGCCCGACCTCGCGGAATCGAAAAAGCGCCGCTTCAGCGCCAAGGGCGCGCCGTCCGGCATGACGGCATATACCCTCAGCCGCGGCTGAGGGGCCGATCTGAACTGCCCGCAATTTGCGGGTATGGCACATATCCAAACGCGTGCAATCAAGCACGCGCGCGATTCCGCGCAACGCGCTTTACAGGTCTAATTGCGGATACGTCTTAGGAACGTTTTCGTATTGATCAGACCGCCTTGATCGTCCCGTTACGGGACCGCTAGGAATCTGAATTGCAAGCCAACTCGGGCGATGGGACGCCCGACTTTCAAGGAGAGATACACATGAAGCATGTGAAGATTCTGGGGCTGCTCGCGGTTGCCGCCGCGGCCCTGATGGCGTTCGCCGCTTCAGCCTCGGCGACCACCATCACATCGCCGACAGGCACGGCCGGCACACCGACGATCAGCGCGGAACCCGAGAACGGCCACGTCAAACTCGCCAACGCGATCGCGACGATCGAATGCGGCTCGGAAGTCAAAGGCACGGTGCAGACGCACGGCTCCGGAGTCACAGCCGCAGGCGCGATCACCACGCTGAATTGGCCCGGCTGCACAAACAGCTGGCACGTGACAACCGCTGAACCCGGCAGCCTCGAAGTCCATTGGACCAGCGGCTACAACGGCGTCCTTACATCGAGCGGCGCCCTGGTGAAAACCACAAGGTTCCTGGTTCCGTGCAACTACGAAACCAAAGAAACCAAAATCGGCACCGTGACAGGCGGCGCCACGGCGACACTGCACATCGAAGCCAGCATCCCGATTGCCGCGGGCAGCAGCGAACTCTGCGGTAGCGGCAACGCTAAATGGGAAGGCGCCTACGTCACCAAAGAATCGCTGTACATCGATAGCTGAGCCCAGAGCTCAACTAGAGCCGTAAGCAGCACCGGCGCGGCCGCCCCTTGGGCGGCCGCGCTTTTTAGTTGCCCGACAGCTTCGCCACGGGGCAGACAGTGCAAGGTGCCAATCGGCGCGCGCGCAAATCCACCCCACGCACTTTCCAGCGCCATTCCTAGGTACGACGAAGGTATCAATCGGTATTGCTCAGGATCTCTTGCTCATTCAGACCCACGCCCGGTAGGAATCTGCTCGCAATCTACTCGGGCGTAGGGACGCCCGATTCAAGGAGAGAACACATGAAGTACGTCAAGATTCTCGGGCTGCTGGCGGTTGCCGCCGCGGCCCTGATGGGATTCGTCGGCACCGCTTCGGCGGACTATGTCACCGGCACCACAGGTGGCTCGACACCCGCTTTGAATTCCATCAAAATTCATGCGGAAAATGAGAAAGGCCACGTCAAACTCGCCAACGCGATCGCGACGATCGAATGCACCTCGACAGTCGAAGGGACCGTCGAAAGCCACGCTGGCGGGACAAGCGGTGGAGCGGCGGAAGGCAAAATCTCCGTCCTCAACTGGCCTACCTGCACAAACAGCTGGCACGTGACAACCGAAGCTAAAGGTCGTCTCTGGATCGATTGGACCAGCGGTCATAACGGCACACTCGTCTCGGATGACACGCTTGTGAAAACCACAAGGTTCCTGGTTCCGTGCAACTACGAAACCAATCACACCCACATCGGTACCGTCACAGGCGGCAACCCGGCGACATTGCACATCGAAGCCAGCATCCCGATCGCCGCGGGCAGCAGCGAACTCTGCGGTAGCGGCAACGCCAAATGGGAAGGCAACTACGTCACGACAAGCCAGCTGTACGTCGTCAACTCGTAGCGAACATCCCGTCGGGCTAGTCCCGATAGATAGGTAGCTCGTCCGACGAGCCCATCAAGCGCCGGCGGCCGTCTCCAGGTGGGGCGGCCGCCGCGTTTCGTGTGCGAGAGACGCAACGCCCCAAGTGGAGCGCGCGCAAATCCACCCCACGCACTTTCCAGCGCCGTTCCTAGGTACGCCCAAGGTACTAAACGGTATTACTCAGGATCTCTTGCTCCTTTTGACCCGCGCCCGGTAGGAATCCGCTCGCAATCTACTCGGGCGTAGGGACGCCCGATTCAAGGAGAGATCACACATGAAGCACCTCAAGTTGCTCGGACTGCTGGCGGTTGCCGCCGCGGCCCTGATGGCATTCGCCGCCTCGGCCTCGGCGACCACCGTCACCACGACCACAGGCGGCTCGGCCGCCACACCGGTGATCCACGCGGTCAACGAGAACGGCCACGTCAAACTGGCAAACGCGATCGCCACGATCGAATGCAGCTCGACAGCCGAAGGCAAAGTCGAAGAACACGGCGACAGAATCGTCAATGAAGTCACAAGGACCGACGCCTTCGGGAAAATCGAAACCCTTACGTTTACCGGCTGCACAAACAGCTGGCACGTGACAACCGAAAAACCGGGCACGCTGTCGGTCGACTGGACCAGCGGCCATAACGGCACCCTTTCTTCAAGTGGTGCCCTGGTGAAAACCACAAGGTTCCTGGTTCCGTGCAACTACGAAACCAACAACACCAAAGTCGGCACCGTCACAGGCGGCAACCCGGCGACACTGGACATCGAAGCCAGCATCCCGATCGCCGCGGGCAGCAGTGAACTCTGCGGTAAAGGCAACGCCAAATGGGAAGGCAACTACATCTCGACAACCGAGCTCTACGTCGCCCCGTAGCGATATCTCGTCAGACGAGTTGAGCAGTCCGGCACGACCGCCCCTTCGGGCGGTCGTGCCTTTCGGTCTTAGGCGAGGCGGTCGATGACGTCCAGCAGCTCCAGGTGGCTGTCGAGGACGAACTCGCCTTCCGGTCCGGGGTCGGCGGCGCCCTCGTCGTTCATGCCCTTGTAGCGGACGGCGCGCATCCCGAGGGCCGCGGCACCGGCGACGTCGGTGCGGCGCAGGTCGCCCACGTGCATTGCCGCTGCCGGGTCGGCGTCGAGCGCGCCGAGCGCCGCCTCGAAGATCCGCGGCGAGGGCTTGTAGTGGCCGACCTCGTCTGAGAAGGCCCAGCCGGAGAAGTGGGTAAGCAGCCCCTCTCCATCCAGTAACTCGCGCAGCAGCTCGCCGCCGCTGAAGCCGACGTCGCAGACGATCCCCAGCCGGACCCCGCGCTCCACCAGTTCCTCCAGGCAAGCGGCGATGTCCGGGGCCAGCTCCAGTTCGACTTCGCGGCCGGCGCCGAGGAACGCCTCGGCGACCATCTCCCGCGCCGCTCCTTCTACCCCGAGGGCGCGGACCAGCGTCTCGGCCGCCTCACCCGGTGGCAGGTGGCGGCCCGCCGCCCACGACCGTTCCCAGTGCAATCCGAGCTCCTCCAGGCTCGCGACCAGCAGCTCGGCCTCGACCCGCACGTCGTTGCTCTCGCAGGCCCGCGCCACCGCCCGCTGTCGCGCCTCGCTCATCGCCCCGGTCGGCACCCGGGCGATCGTGTTCCAGAAGTCGAAGGTGACGGCTTCGATCACGTCCCCGATTCTCACAGGCGGATAAAGCGACTACTTCCGCGGCGGTCGTTTCTCCCTCAGCGTTTCCTTGATGTGGGCCATCCACCAGGTGGAGACCCCGAGGGCATCCGCCAGACGTTCCATCGTCTCCCACTTCGGGTTGCGCTTGCCGTTCTCCAGAAGTGAAACCTCGCTGACGTTGATCTCCGCCTTCTCCGCCAATGCTTCCTGAGACAGCCCCGCCTGGAGCCGAAGGAAACGAATCGTGCCTCCGATTTCGGGGTGCGGCGGGGTTGAGGGCGAACTCAAGGGCAAGACGGCTGAAGCAGAACCCGTCCTGGCCGAATCCACCAGAGAGTTAACTACAAGGTGGATTTTGGCAATTCGCTCTGTGCGGATTTCCCGGGTTCCGAAAAGCCTCCGGTCGCAGACCTAGAACCGGACAGGACCCGGAGACCGCGCGAATCGACTTGCGCGCGGGTGTACCTTCGATACATGTCGCACAAGGCTGCGGATCGGATTCGTAACGTCGCTCTGATCGGCCATCGGGGTTGCGGCAAGACCAGCCTCCACGAGGCGATGCTGTTCGAGGCGGGGGCGATCAACCGGCTCGGCAGCGTCACCGAAGGCTCGACCGTCTCCGACCACGAGCCCGACGAGCAGGCCCGGGGACTCTCGATCAACGCCTGCGTCTCCTGCTTCCAGCACGCCGACCGGGAGATCAACCTCGTCGACACCCCCGGCGACCCCAGCTTCGTCGCCGACGCCGCCGCGGCGCTGCGCGCCGCCGACTCGGTGGTGATCGTCGTCAACGCCGTCGCCGGGGTCGAGGTGCAGACCGAACGGCTCTGGCAACGGGCCGACGCCGAGGGCCTCTCACGCCTCGTCTTCGTCAACATGCTCGACCGCGAGCGGGCCGACTTCTTCGCCGCCCTGGAGTCGCTGAAGGCCGCCTTCGGCCCCCACGTCGTCGCCACCGAGATCCCGATCGGCGCCGAGCGCGAGGTTCGAGGAGTGGTCGACCTGATCGACATGGAGGCCTTCGTCTATGACGGGGCCGGCCGCGGTAACGCCGAGCAGGTGCCGATCCCCGACGAGCTCCTCCCCCAAGCCGAGGAGTACCGCGAGAAGCTGATGGACGAGGTCGCCGAGAACTCCGACGCGCTGATGGAGCGCTACCTCGAAGGCCAGGAGATCGCCCACGAGGAGATCGTCACCGCCCTGAAGCGCGGGGTCACCGAGGGCCATCTCTTCCCCGTCACCTGCGGCGTCGCGACCGCCAACCTGGGGACCAACCGGCTGCTCGACGCCCTGGTCGAGGACCTGCCCTCGCCGCGGATGCGCGGCCCGCTGGCGGCGCTCAACGGCGCCGGCGAGGCGGTCGAGGTCGCCCCCGACGAGGACGGGCCGCTGGTCGCCTACGTGTTCAAGACCACCGCCGATCCCTACGCCGGCCGGATCAACATCTTCCGCGTCTACAGCGGCACCCTGCGCTCCGACTCCCAGGCGGTCAACGTCAGCCGCCAGCAGAAGGAGAGGATCGGCCAGATCGGCCAGCCGCTGGGAAAAGATCTGAGGCCGGTCCCCGAGCTGGGGGCCGGCGACATCGGCGCCGTCGCGAAGCTGAAGGAGACGCGGGCCGGCGACGTGCTCTGCGACGCCCAGCGCGAGCTCGCGGTCCGGCCGCTCGACCTGCCGGCGCCGGTGATGGCGTTCTCCTATGAACCAAAGTCGAAGGGCGACGAGGACCGGGCGGCGACCGCGGTGCGGCGGCTGAGCGAGGAGGACCCGACCCTCGACGTCCACCGCGACCCGCAGACCGGCGACCAGATCATCGCCGGCCTTACCCAGGTCCACGTCGAGGTCCTGGTCGAGCGGATGAAGAACCGCTTCGGCGCCGAGATCGAGCTGCACCCGCCGCGCGTCCCCTACCAGGAGACGATCCGCCAGCCGGCGGAGGCTCATGCCCGCTACAAGAAGCAGACCGGCGGCAAAGGTCAGTTCGCCGACTGCGCGATCGAGATCGAGCCGGCCGAGGACGGCGTTGCGCTCGACTTCGTCAACAAGATCAAGGGGGCGGCGATCCCCGGCGGCTTCATCCCCGCGGTCGAGAAGGGCGTCGTCGAGGCGATGCGGCACGGCACCGTCGCCGGCTACCCGGTCAAAGGTGTCCGCGTCCGCCTCGTCGACGGCAAACACCACGACACCGACTCCTCCGAACTGGCTTTCAAACTAGCCGGGGCGATGGCATTCAAAGAGGCGATGGCGGCGGCCGACCCGGTCCTGCTGGAGCCGATCGTCAAGCTCACGATCAGCTGTCCCGACGACGTCGTCGGCGACGTAATCGGCGACCTCAACTCACGCCGCGGCCGGCCGCTGGGGATGGAGGCGAAAGGCCAGGTGACCGAGGTCAAGGCCGAGGTGCCGATGGCCGAGGTGCTCGACTACGCCCCCGACCTGCGCTCGATCAGCGGCGGCCGCGCCGATTTCACCATGGAGTTCGAGCGCTACGAAGAGGTCCCGGCCCACCTGGCCGAGTAGGTCATCAGCTCCGCCGGGAGCGCGCCTTCGGCTGTTTCTTCTTGACGCAGCGGCCTTTCTTCAGCTTCTTGCCCTTCGGGCATTTCTTCGGGACGCACTTGCCTTTTTGAAGCTTCTTGCCCTTCGGGCAGGTCTTCTTCGCTGGCGGCGGAGTCGGGGGAGTGACAACCGGCGGGAGCGGCGTGACCGTGCCGCCGCCGCAGCTGGCACTGCCCACCGTCGCCTTCAGCGCTTTGGCGCCGGTGTCGCTGCTGACGGTCAGCTGCTTCGAGCAGGGGAGCGCGGGGTCGACGGTCGTCGTGGCGAACCCGCCGGCGAGGCTGCCGCCGTAGGTGAGGAAGGCAACGCTGTCGCCCACCGCCGCGGCGTCCTGGTAGCCGTCGACCGGAGTCAGCGCCACGGTCCCGTTCAGGTTCGCGCTGCCGCCGACGGCGAGCGCGTCGAACTGCCCGGCGCCGGTGCCGGCGATCTCGATCTCGAGACGACCGCCCGCCCCCTGCGTGTAGTTGCCGTTCAGGGTCAGTTTGCCGGGGCTGGCGCCCGGCGAGACGATCCCACTGGTGTTTTCGACCGAACCGGTGACCGTGCCGGTCCCCTTCAGGGTTCCGGTATTCACCAGCTGCGGGCTATTCAGGGTGCCGGTCGGGTCGAGGACGATGGTGCCGGCGTTGGTGAAGGTGCCCAGGCTGACCCCTCCGACCAGCCGCAGGACCTGGCCAGCGGCGACGTTGCCCGTCATCGGCGTCCCGCCTCCGTTCACCTGCACGACGCTGGCGCCGTTGCCGGTGTACTTGAGGCTGCCACAGGGGATCTGAACCGGCGCCGAACCACTGGTCGTGCCGTTGCCCTGCTCGTAGTTGAGGACGCTGAGAAAGCCACTGCCGGTGCCGTTGATCGAGCCGCCGGTGTCGTTCTTCACGGAGCCGCCGGTGTCACCGCAGGAGCTGCCGCTCGAGGTGGCGGTCTTACCGTTGGCGATGTTGATTTTGCCTTTGTTCGTCACCGGCCCGCCGAGGTAGGCGCTCTGGTCGAACTGCATCGTGCCGGTGTTGACGATCGTCCCTTCGGTGTTGGCGCCGATGCCCCCGCCCGTGCCCGAGGCTGCGGCGACGGTAAACGTCCCGGCGTTGACGAAGTCCTTGTCGTTGACGTTGAAGCCGACGCCGCCGCCTGAGCCGCCACTGCAGCCGCCTTCGAGGCAGCTGAGCGTTATCTGCCCTTTGCTGGTGATGTTTTCCTGCAGGACGGCGTTGGTGTTGTTGCTGGCGGCGAAGATGGTCAGGGCCTGGTTGCTCTTGATTTCTCCGCGCAGGTTGAAACCGCCGAAGGCCTGCACTGCGCTCGCCCCGTTGCCGCTGTATTTGAGGCTGCCGCAGGGGATCACCACGTCTTCGCTGGTGCCGTTGCCCTGCTCGAAGTTGATCGCGCTGAGGACGCCGGTGCCGGTACCGCTGATCGTGCCGCCGGTGTCGTTTTTCACGAACGGTTCGGTCCCGCCGCAGGAGCTGCCGGCGTTGGTGGCGGTGGCGCCATTGGCGACGGTGATGGAGCCTTTGTTCGTCACCTGACCGCTGAGCGACCCGCTCTGTTCGAAGTTGAGCGTGCCGGTGTTGTTGATCACGCCCCCCACCAGGGCTCCGCCGCCGGTGTTCGCGCCGACCGTGATCACCCCCGCGTTGGCGAAGGGGCTGGGCCCGCTGTTGATGTCCGGTCCGCCGCCCGGACAGCCGCCCACCTGGCAGGTGAGCGTCACCGTGGCGCCGGCAGCGATCGTGATCCCGGCCGGCTGCGCGTCGAGGTTCGTGTTCGGGCTCTCGTCGGAGATGACGAGGTGGGGCGTCGAGCCGACCGCGCCGAGGACGAGCGACTTGGCGTTGGCGCCGCCGGTCATCGACACCGTGTAGTCGCCGGCTGCGGTGATCGAGACGTCGCACGCCCCGCTCGGGGTGCCGTTGGTCCAGTTGGCGTCGTTGTGGAGGCTGCCGCTGCCGCCGAGCCAGGCGGTGGCGAAGACGCCGGGGGTGACCGGGCACTGCGCCGCCGACGCGGTCGAGGGAAGAACAAACGCCGCCGCCACAACCATCAGCACGGGCAGAATTGCCCAGCGCCCGACGCGGCGGCCGTCCGATTGACTGGTTGACGGCCTCATTTGCGGCGCGAACCTATCAGGGATTGAGCAGGTTTGAATACGTAACTTGGCGTAATTCGCCGCGGCGTACACTCAGGGTCCGATGACCCAGCTGCCCGCGCGGGACCTGCACGCGGCCCTCGCCTTCGTCGACGAGGCGCACTCGTTCGCGGATCTGGACTCGTTTCGCGGCGGCATCCTCCCCGGCCTGGAAAAGCTCGTGCCCTGCGACTTGGTGGGCTACAACGAGGTCCCGAGCGGCGAGGACGCGCTCGTCATCACCTACCCCGACCCGCCCCTCGACATCGCCGGTGAGGTGTTGTCGCGCCTCGCCCACCAGCACCCACTGATCGCCGTTCAGGCCAACGGCGACGACCGCACCTACAAGATCTCCGACTTCCTCAGCCGCCGCGAGTTCCACTCGCTGGAGCTCTACGACGAGCTCTACCGGTTGCTCGACGCCGAGGACCAGATCGCTTTCGGCTTGCCCGGACCGATGGTGATCGGAATCGCGATGAACCGCGACCGCCGCGGCTTCAGCGAACGCGACCGCGGCCTCCTCGACCTGCTCCGCCCCCATCTCACCCGCGCCCACGCCCGCCTGCGCGAGCGCGAGCAGTTGGATCTACTGGTCGCGGTGCTCGAACGCGGGCTCGCGGAGCGGGACACGGCGGTCCTCGCGCTGGGTCCGGACGGGGCGATCGCCGCCGCGAGCGGCGCGGCACTGGACCTGCTCGGCTCATATTTCGCCTCGGGTCAGGGGTCAACCCTGCCCCCGCCGCTGGCTGAGTGGGTCG
>JBIOTO010000054.1:0-23890 GCA_044865945.1 Solirubrobacterales bacterium | reverse complement strand
ACCCGCAAGTAGGAGGGCGACTCTGCTCCTCACCCCACGCCGCTGCCGGAGAGACGGGAGGCGATGGTTTCCGCGATGGCTTGGGCTTCGGTTTCGGCCTGTGCGTGGGTGACGCGAAGGGCGGTATAGCCGGCGCGGAGAAGTTCGCGGTCGCGCCAACGGTCGCGCTCGAAGGCAATCGGGGTGGTGTGGAAGTCGCGGCTGTCGGCCTCGAGGGCGAAGCGGTGGTCCGGCCAGAGGAAGTCGACCTCGATCCGTCCCTCGGCGATCTCGACCGGCGCGTTGAGGAGCGGGGCGGGGTGGTTGTGCGTAAGGACGAGGGGCAGGACTTTCGCCTCAAGCGGGCTCTTGAGCCGCCCCTTCTTGGCGACCGGCGCCGCCTTGCGCCATTCGTCGACCAGCGCTCGCAGGCCCCGGTTGCCCCGCCGTCCCGGGTCCATCGACGCCTCGATCGCCGGGATGTCGAGGTATTTCTTCTGCGCCGCCCGCTCGAAGCAGCTGCGCAACGTCCAGTCACCCACGGTTCCCGCGAGGTCGATCAGCGTCCGCGCCGGACTGGTGCAGGGAATGCCGTCGACGGTCCCGACCTCGTCGCGTCGCGGCGGCCGCACGCGGTGGAAGCGAATGCCGTCGATATTGCGGCCGCGCTCCGGCGGTGCAATCACATCAATGACCACGGGACCCTTGTCCAGTAGGCCCAGGAGGGCGCCCGCGCTGCGGTGTGAGATCACGGCACTATCGCCACAGGCAAGCGAGGCCGCGTACAAGCGCCCCCGCTCCGTGATCCTCGGATGGCCGAGGGCGTAGACGCCGCGGAACACTCGATGCGCTCTGCCCGACTCCAGCGCGTGATCTGTCGCCTTGTCGCTGAATCCCAAACTGCGCATCTGGTTGCGCGAAACAACTCCATGCTGGCTCCCCGCAAGGCGCATCAGTTTGCTCCGTCTCCCAGCGGTGTTCCTTTTCCCCGTCATTGGGGGGATAAGGCACACCGCTGTGGGTTTCGCCCCCCGGCTTTGGGAATATGTGCGGAGTGACCGAGAACGGAAGCAACGGCGAGTTGCCGCTCGGCGCCCATCAGCCACCTGCGCAGCGCCTCTTCGCGGTGCGCGGTGCGGTGCAGGCTGAGGCGAACGAGGCGGAGGCGATCCTTGGAGCAACCGAGGAGCTGATGCGGGACCTGATCGAGCGCAACCGGCTGGAGCCGGAGGCGATGGTCAGCTGCCTGTTCACGACGACGGACGACCTTGACGCCGAGTTCCCCGCCGTTGCCGCTCGCGACCTCGGGCTGACAATGGTGCCGCTGATGTGCTGCCGCGAGATCCCCGTCCCCGGCTCGATGCCCCGGGTGATCCGGGTGATGCTGCACTTCTACGCCCCGGCCGAGCACGTGCCGATCCACGTCTACGTCGGCGAGGCGCAAAAGCTGCGGACCGATCTCGAAGCGGCTCAGTAGCGGCTAGCAGGGACTGGCCGGTCCGCGTCCGTCACAATCGGTCGCCGATGACGATCACTTTCGCCGAGAAGCTCGCCCGTATGCCGGGCTACCAGGCCGGGGTTCCGACCGGGCAGGCCCCTGAGGCGATCGCGTCGGGCAACATCGCCCAGCTCGCCTCCAACGAGTCGCCCTTCCCGCCGCACCCCAAGGTGGTCGAGGCGATCCAGGCGACCGCGGCGGCGATGAACCGCTACCCGGACCCCGACGCGACCCTGCTGCGCCGGCGCCTGGCCGAGCGTTACGAGACCGAGCCGGCCCGGATCGCTGTCGCCAACGGCTCCTGCGAGATCCTCCTCGCCGCCGCCGAGGCGCTCTGCGAGCCCGGGGCCGAGATCGTCTACGCCTGGCCGTCCTTCTCGATGTACCCGTACCTGCCGGCGCTGACCGGTGCCCGCGAGATCCGCGTGCCCCTGGCCGAGGGCGACGTCCACGACCTCGACGCGATGGCGGCGGAGGTGACCGCGGCGACCCAGCTGCTGATCGTCTGCAACCCGAACAACCCGACCGCGACCCACGTCCCCGCGGCCGAGATCGCCGCCTTCTGCGAACGGGTCCCCGAGCACGTGACGGTGATCCTCGACGAGGCCTACGTCGAGTTCCAGACCCACGACGACCCCGACGCCAGCCTCGACCTGCTCGCTGACTTCCCCAATCTGGTCGTCCTCCGCACCTTCAGCAAGTGCTACGGCCTGGCCGGGCTGCGGGTCGGCTACGCGATCGGCTCACCCAAGTTCCGCGCAGCGGTCGACGCCGTGCGCCAGCCGTTCAGCGTCAACGCCCTCGCCCAGGCGGCCGGGGCGGAGGCGATCCTCCACCAGGACGACGTCCTGCGCCGGGTCGAGAACACGATCGCCGCCCGCCTCACGGTCGAGGAGGGAGTGCGCGAACTCGGCCTCCGGACCTCCGATACCCACGCCAACTTCTCCTGGATCGACCTCGGCGACGCCGACGAAGCCGCGGTGATCGCCGGCCTCGCCGAGCGCGAGATCGCGGTCCGTCCCGGCAAGGCGCTCGGCGGCCCCGGCCACGTCCGCGTCAGCTACGGCACCGAGGCGGAGAACGAGCGCTTCCTGCGCGGCCTGTCGGAATTACTTGACTAAAGCTGCGCCCGTGATACAACGTCCAGACCGTGAGGTTGGACAAGCCGACATCCGCGACCACCGCAGCGTCCACCGCTGCCGTCGCGTGCGGCTACCTCACCTATTGGCGATTTAGCTAGGCGTCCGGCCCGGCGGCCCACTGCCGCCCGAAGACTTCACATCTTCCGGTCGGGCGCCCTTCAAGGTTGGTCGTTCGCTCCGACCTGCCCCGGTTGCGAGCGACCAGAAAGTACGATTTCAGGGGTTTGGAGAAAGGCAAAGGCAAAATGTTCATCGGGATGGAGGGGACGAAACGAGACGGCGTCCGCGATCAGCGGATCGCCAAAGTGGTCGAGCTGGTGCCGCCGGAAAGGCTGCTCGGGGAGCTTGCGCTCGGCGAGGAGCGGGCCAAGGCGGTGGTTCGCGGCCGCGAAGAAGTGCGGGACGTGCTGTCGGGAAAGGACCCGCGACTGATGGTCGTGGTCGGCCCGTGCAGCGTTCATGACCCGAAGGCGGCGATGGAGTACGCGACGCGGCTGAGCGCCACGGCGCGGGCGCTGCGCGAGGAGATCCTGGTGGTGATGCGCGTCTACTTCGAGAAGCCGCGGACGACCACCGGCTGGAAGGGGCTGATCAACGACCCGCACCTGGACGAAAGCGGCGATGTCAACGCCGGCCTGCGGATCGCCCGCAAACTGCTGTTGGAAGTGCTGGACACCGGGCTACCGATCGGCTGCGAGTTCCTCGACCCGATCACGCCGCAGTACATCGCCGACGCGGTCGCCTGGGGGGCGATCGGGGCGCGCACCTCGGAGAGCCAGACGCACCGGCAACTGGCCTCGGGCCTCTCGATGCCTATCGGGTTCAAGAACCGGACCGACGGCAACATCCAGATCGCGGTCGACGCGGTGCGGGCGGCGGCGGCCTCGCACGCCTTCGCCGGGATCGACGACGCCGGCATGCCGGCGATCCTCCACACCACCGGCAACCCCGACTGCCACCTGATCCTGCGTGGCGGCCATGGCCAACCGAACTATCACCCGCCCGAGGTAGAGGACGCGCTGGTGACCCTGGGCGTCGCCGGGCTGCCAGAGCGGCTGGTGATCGACGCCTCCCACGACAACAGCGGCAAGGACCCGGAAAAGCAGTTCTTCGCCGCGGGCGACATCGCCGACCAGATCGCCGACGGCAACAAGGCGATCGTCGGGGTGATGCTGGAGTCGTTCCTGGTCGAGGGCCGGCAGAACCTGGTCCCGGGCGAGGATCTGACCTACGGGCAGTCGATCACCGACGCCTGCATCGACTGGGAGGACACGATCACCGCGCTGGAGCGGTTCGCTTCCGCCGTGGAGGCGCGACGCGGTTCATGAAGGCGACCGCCCGCGCATGAGGATCGCCGTCCTCGGGGTGGGCCTGATCGGAGGCTCGATCGGGCTCGCCGCGCGGCGGCGGCTGGAGGCCGAGGTGGTCGGCTACGGGCGCAGCCCGGAGCGGCTGGCGCGCGCCGTGGAGCTGGGCGCGATCGACAGCGCCGCCGGCTCGCTGGCCGAGGCCTGCGAGGGCGCCGACCTGGTCTTCTGCTGCGCGCCGGTGGCGGCGCTGCCGGAGCAGGCGCGCGAGGCGCTGGCGGCGGCCGGACCGGAGACGGCGGTCAGCGACGTCGGCTCGACCAAGGGCGAGCTGGTCGCCGCGGTCGGCGATGACGAGCGCTTCATCGGCGGCCATCCCCTGGCCGGGGCGGAGACCGCCGGGGTGGAGAACGCCCGCGAGGACCTCTTCGAGGGCGCCCGCTGGTACCTGACCCCGACCGAGCGCTCCAGCGGCCTGCTCTACGACCGCCTGCAGCGGGCGCTCTCGGCCCTGGGCGCGCGCCCCCAGGCGATCGACCCGGCGAGCCACGACCGGCTGATGGCGACGGTCAGCCACATGCCCCACGTGCTCGCCAACGCGCTGGCCAGCGAGGGGGCCGAGTCGCTGACCCAGGACACCGAGCGCCTGCCCGACGTCGGGCCGAGCTTCCGCGACGCGACCCGCGTCGCCGGCTCCAATCCGGCGATCTGGGCCGACATCTTCGCCAGCAACCGCGAGGCGGTGGCCGACTCGGTCGATTCGGTCGCCGCGCGGCTGAAGCGGGCGGCGGAGCTGATTCGCGGTGGTGACCTCGAGGCGCTCGCCGCCTGGCATGCCGCCGCGGGCGACGACCGCCGCCGCCTGCTGGATGCCGAGTCGGAGGCGGGGCCGCTGCGCGAGCTGCGGATCGTCGTCGCCAACAAGCCGGGGACGATCGCCGAGCTGGCCCTGGCGCTGAGCGAGGCCGGGGTCAACATCGAGGACATGGCCCTGCACCCGGCGCCGGACATGACCTCCGGCGCGGTCTCGGTCTGGGTCGCGGGTGACGAGCAGGCGGCGAAGGCGGAGCAGCTGGTGCGCCAGCGCGGCCACACGGTTTCCGCCGTGAACGAATGAGCGGCGCCCGCTTCGAGCCCTCCGGACCTCTGCGTGGCGCGCTGCGCCCGCCCTCGGACAAGTCGATCTCCCACAGGGCGGCGCTGATCGCGGCGATGGGGGAGGGGACGACGGAGATTCGCGCATATCTCGACGCCGCCGACACGCGCTCGACTCTCGCTGCGGTGGAGGCCGTCGGGGCACGGGTGGAAGGGAGCCCAAAGGAGGGGCTAAAGATCGGCGGCGTGGGTTTGCGCGGTGCCGGCCCAGCGACGATCGACGTCGGCAACGCGGGGACGCTCTTGCGTCTGATGCCGGGATGGCTGGCGGGGCAGGTAGGGGAGCGCTGGTCACTCGATGGCGACGAATCGATCCGTCGGCGGCCCGTCGACCGGATCACCGTTCCGCTGAGTCAGATGGGCGCCCGTCTGACCGCGCGTGAGGACCGCTTGCCGCCCCTGGAGATCGAGGGCGCACCGCTCCATGGGATCACCTACGAGATGCCAATCGCCAGCGCCCAGGTGAAGTCATGTCTGCTCTTCGCTGGCCTCCTTGCGGAGGGTGAGACCCGTGTCGTCGAGCCTTTGCCCAGCCGCGACCACAGCGAGCGGATGCTCAAGGCGGCTGGAGCCGTGATCGAGCGCGATGGCGACGCGGTCGTCGTGCAGCCAGCTGAGAGCCTCGAACCTGGGCCGATCACCGTCCCCGCCGATATCTCCTCAGCCGCCTTCTTCATTGTCGCTGCTCTGTTGGTCCCGGATAGCGAAATCACCCTTCACAGCGTCAACGTCAATCCGACGCGCACCGGCCTGCTGACGATCCTCGAACGCATGGGTGCCGTGATCGAGCGCGATGGCGAGACCGAGGAGGGCGGCGAGCCGATCGCCACCCTTCGTGTCCCCTCCGCGCCCCTCCAGGCCACCGAGGTCGGCGGCGCCGAGATCCCGCTGGCAATCGACGAGCTGCCGCTCGTCGCGCTTGCTGCCTGCTTCGCCGAGGGGACGACTGTCATCCGCGACGCGGAGGAGTTGCGTCGCAAGGAGTCGGACCGGATCGAGACCGTGACCGCGGCGCTGCGGGAGCTCGGCGGCAAGGTCGAGCCGATGGCGGACGGGATGGTCATCGAAGGTACGGGCGGTCTGCGCGGTGGCACGATCGACTCCCACGGCGACCACCGGATAGCGATGCTCGGCGCGGTCGCCGGCCTCGCCTCGCGCGAAGGCGTCGAGGTCCAAGGCATGGACGCCGCCGCCGTCAGCTATCCCAACTTCGAGTCAGATCTCTCACGTCTCTTCAGCCACTGAACGTCGTTTCCACCCTTTTCCTCGTTATGGCAAGGGAAAGTCTGGAAACGACGATGAATACGCTGCCGCCATGGTGATCGCGATCGACGGACCCGCCGGGGCCGGCAAGTCCACGGTCGCGCGTGCCGTTGCCGCCGAGATCGGCTTCACCTATCTCGACTCCGGGGCGATGTACCGCTGCGTGGCTCTGGCGGCGCTGGAGGGTGGCGTCGACCTCGACGACGGCGACGCGCTCGGCGGGCTGGCCGAGGGGCTGGAGATCGGCTTCGACGGCCGCCTGGTCCTGCTCGGCCACCGCGACGTCAGCCGCGAGGTCCGCAGTCCCGAGGTCACCGCCGCCGCCTCGCGGGTCTCGGTCCACCCACGGGTCCGGGAGGCGCTGGTCGCCCGCCAGCGGCAGCTGATCGAGGCCGGTCGCTACGTCGCCGAGGGGCGGGACATCGGCACCGTGGTCAGCCCCGAGGCGCCGCTGAAGGTCTTCCTCACCGCCTCCGACGAGGAGCGGGCGCGGCGGCGCGCCGCGCAGACCGGCGAGGACTTCGAGACGGTGCTGGCCGCCCAGCGCCAGCGCGACGCGCGTGACACCGAGCGCGAGCACGGCGCCCTGCGCGCCGCCGAGGACGCGGTCGAGCTCGACACGACCGGGTTCTCCCTGCAGCAGGTGGTGGCCCGGGTCGTCGCCCTCGCCCGTGAGCGGGGAATCGCTTGAGTCTGCCCACCGTCGCCGTCGTCGGTTTCCCCAACGTCGGCAAGAGCACCCTGGTCAACCGGCTGGTCGGCGGCAGCGAGGCGGTGACCTCGCCCGAGCCCGGCGTCACCCGCGACCGCAAGCGCCTCTCCACCGAGTGGAACGGGGTCGCCTTCGAGCTGGTCGACACCGGCGGCATCGACCTCGGCGACGAGGCCGAGCTGGCCCGCGACGTGCAGGCCCAGGCGCGGCTGGCGATCGCCGAAGCCGACGCGATTCTGCTCGTCGTCGACGGCCGCGCCGGCCTCCGCGCCGGCGACGCCGAGCTGGCGAAGACGCTGCGCGGCGCCAAGGTCCCGGTCATCCCGGTCGTCAACAAAGCCGATCGCGCCAACGACTATGGGATCGCCGCCGAGTTCCACGCCCTCGGCCTCGGTGAGCCGCTGCCGGTCTCGGCCACCCACGGCCTCGGCACCGGTGACCTGCTCGACGCGATCGTCGCCGCGCTGGGCGAGCGCGAGCCGCGGACCGACGAGGACGAGGCGGTCCGGGTCGCGGTTATCGGCCGGCCCAACGTCGGCAAGTCCTCGCTCGTCAACGCCTTCCTCGGCTCCGACCGGGTGATCGTCTCCGACATCGCCGGCACCACCCGCGACGCGATCGACACCCGGCTGGAGGTCGACGGCCGCCCGGTGGTCCTAATCGACACCGCCGGGCTGCGCCGCCGCTCCAAGGTCGCCGGCACGGTCGACTACTACGCCCAGCTGCGCTCCGAACGGGCGGTCGAGCGGGCCGACGTGGCGATCATCGTCTGCGACGCCTCCGAGGGGGTCACCAGCGAGGACCTGCGGGTGGCGGAGACGGCGATGAAGGCGGGCTGCGCCAGCCTGCTGGCGATGAACAAGTGGGACATCACCGCGACCGACATCGACGACGCCCGGGCAAGGGTCGAGCGCAAACTGCGATTGCGGCCGGCGGTGATCACCGTCTCCGCCCAGCGAGGCCGCAACGTCGGCTCCCTGCTGCCGCGGGCGCTGCAACTGGCCGACAAGGCGGCGCAGCGGATCCCGACCCCGGAGCTGAACCGCTTCGTCAACGACGTCGTCGCCAAGGCGCCGCCGCCGTCCCGCCGCGGCAAGCGCCTCCGTCTTTACTACTCGGCGCAGATAGGGGAGAGCCCGCCGCGGATCGCGATCCAGGTCAACGACCGCAAACTGATCGTCCGCGACTGGGCCTACCACCTGGAGAACCGGATGCGCGAGACCTACGAGCTGGAGGGGGTTCCCCTGATCATCGATTTCACGCCCGCGTCCGGTAGGCGCCGCTACTCCTGACCTGACCAAGCAGGTCGAGGACGCAGGGAGCGCCGCGTGCTCTGCACGCAAGCGACCGAGGACGCCGAGATGCGCCGTCAGGGCCACTCGGGATTCCTTTACTCTTCCCGGCATGCCAACTTCAAAGCCGCTCGCCGAGGGCGAGTACCTCTTCACGTCGGAGTCAGTAACCGAGGGCCATCCGGACAAGGTCGCCGACCAGATCTCCGACGGCGTCCTCGACGCGATCATGAGCGAGGACCCGGGCGGCCGTGTCGCCTGCGAGACCCTCGTCAACACCGGCATGGCGGTGGTCTCGGGGGAGATCTCCACCAGCGCCCACCTCAACATCCCGGACATCGTCCGCGACACCGTGCGGGACATCGGCTACAAGGGCGGCGGCTACGGCTACGACTGCGACCACATCTCGGTGATCGTCTCGATCGACGAGCAGTCGCCCGACATCGCCCAGGGCGTCGACCAGGCCTACGAGACCAAGGTCGACCCGTCGGACACCGACGAGCTCGACGTCGCCGGGGCCGGCGACCAGGGCATGATGTTCGGCTACGCCTCCGACGAGACCGAGGCGCTGATGCCGATGCCGGTCCACCTCGCCCACCGCTTGGCGGAACGGCTCGCCGCGGTCCGCAAGGACGGCGCCCTCGGCTACCTCGGGCCGGACGGCAAGACCCAGGTCTCCGTCCGCTACGCCGGTGGCCGCCCGGTCGCCGTCGAAAAGCTCCTGATCTCCACCCAGCACGACGAGGGGATCGACTCGCAGACCCAGATCAAGCCCGAGCTGTGGGAGGGCGTCGTCCTCCCCGTGCTCGAGGCCGAGGTCCCCGACCGCTTCGACCCGAACGAGCTGCAGAGCGAGTTCCTGGTCAACCCGACGGGCAAGTTCGTGATCGGCGGCCCGGTCGGCGACGCCGGCCTCACCGGCCGCAAGATCATCGTCGACACCTACGGCGGCATGGCCCGTCACGGCGGCGGCGCCTTCTCCGGCAAGGACCCGTCCAAGGTCGACCGATCGGCCGCCTACGCCGCCCGTTACGTGGCGAAGAACGTGGTCGCCGCCGGCCTGGCGCAGCGCTGCGAGGTCCAGGTCGCCTACGCGATCGGCGTCGCCCACCCGGTCAGCCTGATGGTCGAGACCTTCGGCACCGGCAAGCTGCCCGACACCAGGATCTCCCAGCTGGTCGAGGCGGAGTTCGACATGCGCCCCGGCGCCTTCCGCAAGTACCTCGACCTGCACCGCCCGATCTTCCAGAAGACCGCCGCCTACGGCCACTTCGGTCGCAGCGACGAGGACTTCACCTGGGAGCGCACCGACCGCGCCGACGCCCTCCGCGAGGCAGCGGGCGCCGAGGCCGCAGCGGCGTAAGTCCGCAAAGTCGGGCCAACAGATCGAGCCTTGTAGCCCCAGCCAGGGGAGAGCTGCGTCGTTTCCAGACTTACCCGTGCGATGGGCCGGGAGATTCTGGAAACGAGAAGCCGAAAGGCTTGGGAGCTGGCTGGTTGTCAGCACGGTGTCGTTTCTCGATCGCAGCTTCTGGTACTGGGATTCAGTGAAGAGGCCATCGAACACCGCCTGAAGCGGGGCAGGATTCATCGATCTTCGGTACGTGGGGTCTATCTGGTGGGATGGCCGCGCCTGACGAGCGAGCGACGTTGGATGGCCGCTGTCCTTGCTTGCGGAACGGGAGCGGTGTTGAGTCATCGCAGTGCCGCAGCGCTGTGGGGGTTCAGCGTCGAGCATCCCGACTACATCGAGATCAGCCTCGCTCGGCACTCCACGCTGCGTCGCCCGGGCATTCGCGTGCATGACCGTGCCGGCCTCTGGAATCGCGACATCGGAGCCCGCCATGGCATTCCGGTTACCCAGCCCGTCCGCACCTTTCTAGACCTGGCGACCGTTACCGGGCCAAACACCGTTGAGCGCGCCGTCAACGAGGCGGACAAGCTCAACGTGATCGATGCCGATGCTCTTCGTCTGGCCCTTGACGAGCACCCCGGCCAGCCTGGCATCCGGCTCCTGCGTCACGTGCTCGACAAGCACACGTTCCGCCTCTCCGATGACGAGCTGGAACGCCTCTTCCGGCCGATCGCGGCGGCGGCCGGGCTCCCGGCTCCGCTCACCAAACACATGGTCAACGAATTCGAGGTCGACTTCTTCTGGCTCGATCTCGACCTCGTCGTCGAGACCGACGGCTGGCGCTACCACCGCACTCCCTCGGCACAGACCCGCGACGCGCTGCGCTTCCAGACCCACACCGCGGCTGGCCTAACGCCGCTTCGCTTCTCCCACTATCAGGTGAAGTACGAACCGGACCATGTCCAGCGCATACTCGCCGAGACCGCGGCGAACTTACGCGCTCGGCGGCTGGGGCTCGCCCAGCCCGTGGGTGCCAGCTGAGGTGACGCCCG
The DNA here is from genome assembly GCA_044865945.1 of Solirubrobacterales bacterium. Lineage (GTDB taxonomy): Bacteria > Actinomycetota > Thermoleophilia > Solirubrobacterales > 70-9 > VAYN01. The sequence goes on along the minus strand of JBIOTO010000054.1, from coordinate 13,136 downwards.
TCGCCTGGTCGACCGCGTGGACGACCTCGCCCGGGTCCGCGACGCCGACGAAGACGAAGTTGTAGTCGTCGGTGGCGGCAGTGTCGAAGTCGACGTCGCCGATCTGCATCAGCCGCTGGTAGACGCTCTGGCTGTAGTTGACGTTCTGGACCCGCTCCAGGCGCGTCTCCTGGATCTCGCGCGAGATGATCCCCCGCTTGATGTTGAGGCGGCGGTCGGTGATCGTGTAGGTCGTCGCCACCCGCTTGACGAAGCCAGCGAGGACGGTCACCGCGAGGACGACGAGGATCACCAGGAAGGCGGTGCCGTTGTCGGCGACCAGCTTCGCGATCACCCCGAGGATCACCGCGACCACCACCCCTTTGAGGTAGAAGCCGAGGATCGCCCGCCATGAGGGGTGTCCCTGGAAGATCACCCGCTCGCCGGGGTTGAGGTTGATGCCCACGCGGCGCAGCATATGACCTCTTCGGGCGGGAAACCAGGGCATCCCCGGTGCCCCATAACCTCGAACCGATGGCGATTCTCCGGGTCGAGCCCCTGACCACCGCGCGTTCCCTGCGCGGCCCCTTCGACTACCGCCGGCCGGAGGCGATGGAGGCGGTCGGCGTCGGCAGCGTCGTCCGTGTGCCCTTCGGGCCCCGGCGCCTGCTCGGGGTCGTGGTCGAGGTTGCCGAGGCCTCCGAGCTGCCGCCGGAGCGCCTGGCGGAGCCGATCGAGGCATTGGAGGCGGGGGCGACCCCGGAGTTGGTCCGGCTCGGCCTCTGGGTCGCCCGCGAGTACTGCTCGACCCCCTCGCGCGGCCTGCAGCTGGTCCTGCCGCCGGGGACCGGGACCGGCAGCGGCGCCCGCACCGTGCGCGCCAAGACTGAGCTGCGCGCCGCGATCCTGCCGGCCGGCGAAGCCGCCCTTGACGGCGGCGAGCGCCTCGGCTCGAAACAGCGCGCCGTGCTGGAGGCGCTGCGCGCGGGCGAGATGTCCTCCGGCGAGCTGGCGACCGCGATCGGCGCGGATCGCGCCACCCTGCGCCGCCTGGAGGGCCGTAGCCTCATAGCCACCCACACCGCCTCCGTGCGCCGCGCCCCGGCCGAATCGAGCCTCGGCGCCGCCGTCACCCGCCCGCAACTGCTGCCCGAGCAGGAGCAGGCGGTGAAGTCGATCGTCGCCGCCCTCGACGGCGAAGCCGACTCCCCGCCCAAACTGCTGCTCCACGGCGTCACCGGCTCGGGCAAGACCGAGGTCTACCTGGCCGCTGTCGAGGCGGCGCTGGAGCAGGGCCGCGGCGCGATCGTCCTCGTCCCCGAGATCGGCCTCGCGCCGCAGGCCGTCGCCCGCTTTCGCGCCCGCCTCGGCGACCGCTTCGCGGTCATCCACTCGGCCCTCTCGGCGGGCGAGCGCTACGACGAGTGGCAGCGCCTGCGCAATGGCGAGGCCAGCGTCTGCGTCGGTCCCCGCTCGGCCGTCTTCGCCCCGGTCCGCGACCTCGGCCTGATCGTCATCGACGAGGAGCACGATCCCTCCTACAAGCAGGAGGGGGACCCGACCTACGACGCCCGCGCGGTCGCCCGCAAACGCGCCGAGGACCTCGGCGCGGTGCTGGTCGCCGGGACCGCGACGCCGCGGCCCGAGACCTGGCTGGAGCTGCCGCGCCTGGAGCTGCCGCGGCGGGTCGACGGCCGCCGGATGCCGCCGGTCCACCTGGTCGACATGCGCGAGGCCGACCCGCGTTCGGGTCCGATCCACGCCGAGACCTGGGAGGCGCTGGAGGGGGTCCGCGCCGCCGGCGCCAAGGCGATCATGATGATCAACCGCCGCGGCTTCGCCCCCTGGCTCACCTGCCGCTCCTGCGGCCACCACTGGGACTGCCCCAACTGCGACGTCTCGCTGATCGTCCACCGCCACAGCGGCCGCCTCGTCTGTCACCACTGCGCCCACTCCGAGCGGGCGCCGCGCGCGTGCCCGGAGTGCGGCTCGACCACGCTCTCCCAGGCCGGCGCCGGCACCGAGCGGATCGAGGGCCTGCTGGCCGAGCGGCTGGAGCCGATGCCGGTCCTCCGCCTCGATTCCGACACCGCCGCCGAGCGCGGGGCCCACGCCCGCATCCTCGCCCGCTTCGACGAGCTGCCGAGCGCCGTCCTGGTCGGCACCCAGATGGTCGCCAAGGGCCACGACTTCCCCGAGGTGACGCTGAGCGCGATCCTCGACGCCGACGCCACCCTGCGCTTCCCCGACTTCCGCGCCGAGGAGCGGACCTTCGCGATGGTCGCCCAGCTCGCCGGCCGCTCCGGCCGCGGCGAAGCCGGGGGAGAGGTGATCGTCCAGACCCTGGCCCCGAACGCGCCGAGCATCGAGCACGCCGCCCGCCACGACTCGGCCGGCTTCCTCGAGCGCGAGCTGACCCGGCGCGAGGCGCTGCACTACCCGCCCTTCTCCCACCTGGCCCGGATCAACTTCTCCTCCGAGCGCGAGGACAAGCTCGACACGGCGGCGACCGCGGTTGCCGGGGATCTGCGGCGGTCGCTGCCGAAGGGGTCGGAGCTGCTCGGGCCGGCGCCGATGTTCCGGGTCCGCAACCGGCACCGGCGGCGGATCCTGATCAAGGCCGACGACCGGGCGGGGACCGTCGCGGCCGTCCGCGAGGTGGTCGAGCGCAAGGCCGGTGACCGCTCGCTGAAGGACGTGGCGATCGGCGTCGACGTCGACCCGCAATAGCTAGAGCAGGCGCACGGTCGCTTCGGCCAGGCGCTCGGCGGCGGCCGGGTCGGTGCTGAGGTAGAGGTTTGGCTCGATCAGCTCCAGCTCGATCAGGGCGGGGTGGCCCTCCAGGTCGGTGACGAGGTCGACGCGGGCGTAGAGCGGGGCTTCGTCGAGCTGGCCCAGGGCTCGTTCCGCAACTTCCACGTGCCGCGGCTCGGGTTCCGCTGGCGCCACCGTCCCGCCCCAGATCGACTGGACGCGGAAGTCGCCTGTGGCTGGGTGCTTGCGGACGGTGTGGCTGAGCTTGCCGTCGATGTAGATCAGGGAGAGCTCGCCCTCGGCTTCCAGAGAGGGGAGGAACGGCTGGACCATCGCCTGCTGGCGGTAGAGAACCGTGGCGAGCGCGTCCTGTGCATCGGCTGCCCGTACTCGGTGCAGGTTCTTCGCCCCGAGGTCGACGACCGGCTTGATCACCGCCTCCTCCCAGCCTCGCGCCGAAAGCATGCCCGCCAGGTCGGGTTCTGAGCCGCGCTCCACCCACAGCGTCGGCACCGTCGGCACGCCGGCATCCGCCAGCTCCCGCAGGTAGCGCTTGTCGCTGCTCCAGGCGATCAGGTCGGCTGGGTTGCGCAGTGCCGTCGCCGCTTCCACCCGCCGCGTCCAGGCGAGGAACTCGTCGTACTTGTCGTGGTAGTCCCAGGTCGATCGCACCACGCAGAGGCCGAATTCGGCCCAGTCAGTGCCCTCCTCGTCCCAGACCACCGAGGCCGCCTCGCAGCCACGCCGCCTCAGCGCCTCGCACAGCAGCTCGTCGTCTTCCTTCAGCTCGGGATAGGCGGCGCAGGTGGCGATGGCGATCCGGTGGGAAGACACGCTTAACGCAGGAAGTATCAGAACGGATCAGCCTTTTAGACTCAGGCCCCGATGAGCGACGAGGTGAAAACCCCCGAGCGCGACGCCGAGGAGCGGCAGCTCGAAGTCGAGCTGCTTGAGCGCCGCGAAGCGGCGCTCGCTCACGTGATCAAGTTCGGCGACCCGGTCTTGAAGAGCAAGGCCTCGCCGGTCTCGAACTTCGGCCCCGAGCTGCGCTCGGAGGTGGAGCGAATGATCGAGATCATGCGGGACGGCCTCGGCATCGGCCTGGCGGCGACCCAGCTCGGCATCCTCCGCCGCCTGCTCGTCTTCCAGGCCGGCCCGGAGAGCGAGCCGACCGCGCTGATCAACCCCGAGGTCGAGTGGCTCTCGGACGAGTTCGCGGTCGCCGAGGAGGGATGCCTCAGCCTGCCCAAGGTCTCGATGGACGTGGAGCGGCCGCTGTACGCGCGCTTCAGTGGCCGCGACGCCGATGGCGAGCGGATCGTGATCGAGGCCGCCGGACTCGAGGCGCGGGTCCTCCAGCACGAGATCGACCACCTCGACGGCGTCCTGATCCTCGACCGCACGATCCGCGAACAGCGCAAGGCGGCGCTGCGGGCGCTGCGCGAAGGCAGCGGCTACAGCCCCTCCTCGGAGGAAGAGATCGACGAGGGCGACGACCTGCGCGAGCCTCGCACCGACGCGTGAGGACCGCCTACCTCGGCACCTCGGACTTCGCCGCCACCGTCCTGCGGCGCCTGACCGCCTCGCCCCATCGCCCGGCTCTGGTAGTCACCCCGCCCGACCGCCGCCAGGGGAGGGGCCGCAAGGTCTCGCCGCCCCCGGCCGCCATCGCCGCCCGGGAGCTGGGTCTGGAGCTGCTGCAGGCCGAGAACGTCAACGACGACGAGGCGCTGGCGCGGATCCGGGCCGCGGAGCCCGAGGCGGTCGTCGTCTGTGCTTTCGGGCAACTGATCCGCGAGCCGCTGCTCTCCGAGTACCCGATGCTGAACCTGCACCCCTCGCTGCTGCCGCGCTGGCGCGGCGCGGCGCCGATCGAGCGGGCGATCATGGCCCGGGATGCGGAGACCGGAGTCTGCGTGATGCGGCTGACCGACGGTCTCGACTCCGGTCCGGTGGCGCTGGTCGAGGAGGTGCCGATCGACCCCGACGAGGACTTCGGCGCTCTAGAGGCCCGGCTCGCGGAGCTGGGCGGCGAGCTGCTGGTCCGCGCCCTCGACCGGCAGGCCGAGGGCAGGCTTGAGTTCGCCGAGCAGGACGAGGCCGGTGCCACCTACGCGGAGAAGATCGAGTCGGTGGAGCGCCGCCTCGATCCCGAGCGCCCCGCGGCGGAGCTGGCGGCGAAGGTCCGCGCTCTGACCCCGCACGTCGGCGCCTATCTGGAGCTGCCAGGGGACGAGCGGCTCGGGGTCCGGGGGGCGCGCGCCGTCGAGGGAGATCTCGACACGGGGAAGCTCGCCGAGCGGGAAGGCGCCCTGCTGCTCGGCACCGGCGATGGGGCTCTCCAGCTGGAGGTCGTCCAGCCCGCGGGCGGCAAGCCGATGCCGGCCGACGCCTACCTGCGCGGGCACCAGTTGCCGGGCGCATGAGCGCCGACCGGACCGCCGGCGCGCCGAGCCGCGTGTCGCCGGCGCGGGCGCTCGCCTTCGCCACCCTGCGCGCCACCTTCGAGGACGGCGCCTTCACCGAGCGCGCCTTCCGCGCCGAGGCCGACCGGCTCAGCCTCGATGGCCGCGACCGCGCCCAGGCCCAGCGCCTCGCCTACGGCGCCGTCCAGCGCCGCGGCACCAGCGACGTCGCGATCGAACGCCTCGCCGGCCGCTCGACCAAGCTGCTCGACCCGCCGGTGCTGGCGGCGCTGCGGCTCGGCCTCTACGAGCTGCTCTTCTCCGACGCGACCCCGGACCACGCCGCCGTCGACCAGGCGGTCGAGCTGACCAAGGCCGGCGGCGCGGCCCACGCCTCCGGCCTCGTCAACGCGGTTCTGCGCCGCGCCGGCCGCGAGCGCGCGGAGCTGACCGCGGCGCTGCTGGACGACGACGCGACCCCGTCCGCCGCCGCGGTCGCCCACTCGGCGCCGCCCTGGCTGGCGGAGATGTGGTGGGACGAGATCGGCCCCGAAACAGCGCGCGCCGCCCTTGCCTCCTGCAACGAGCGGGCCGAGGTGGCGATGCGGGTCAACGCTCTGCGCGGCGACCGCGAGCGGATGCTGGCGCGGCTGGCCGAGGCCGGGGTGGAGGCGGGGGTACCCGACGCCGCCTGGCCGCTGGCGGCGCCGGAGGAGATCGTGATCGCCGGGCGGACCGGTGGCGCCGTGCCCGAGGCGATCGCCGCTGGCGAGCTGACGCCGCAGAGCCGGGGCTCCGCCGCCGTGGTCGAGGTTCTCGACCCACAGGAAGGCGAGCACGTCCTCGACCTCTGCGCCGGGCCGGGGATCAAGACCGGGCAGATCGCCGAGCGGATGGGCAATCGCGGCGAGGTGATCTCGGTCGAGCTCGATCCCGACCGCGCCGCCGAAGTCGCCGCCCAGGCGCAGCGCCTGGACCTGCGCTGCGTCACCGTGATCGAGGCCGACGCGACCGAGGCGACCTTCCCCTCGACCTTCGACCGGGTCCTCCTCGACGCGCCCTGCTCGGACCTCGGCACGCTCGCTTCGCGTCCCGACGCCCGCTGGCGCAAGTCACCGCGCACGATCGAGCGCCTGGTCGAGGTCCAGGGCCAGCTGCTGCGCAACGCGGCCGCGATGCTGCGTCCGGGCGGCACCCTCGTCTACTCGACCTGCACGATCTCCCGCCGCGAGAACGAGGAGCGGATAGCCGCTCTACTGGACGCCGCCGAGGCTGGTGACGCGCCGCCGCTGGAGCTCGACGACCTCGGTGCCCTCGCGCCCGACCTGGCCTCGCCGGCCGAGCCGCGCAGCCTGCAGCTGCGCCCCGACCGCGATTGCACCACCGGCTTCTTCGTCGCCCGGTTAACCAGATCTGTCTAATGCGATAGGGCATGATTACGGGGATGAGCCACCCCAACCAGTCGACCGAGGGGGACTCGAACCCCCTGGGCCGTGCCCCCTGCCCGAATTGCGGCGAGCCCTGGCTCCGGCCGACTCAGCTGCCTGGCCGCCTGCGCTGCGTCAACTGCCTCACCCGCTTCGAACTGGTCTCCCAGTGTCCCAACTGCGGCGAGCACCAGACGATCGCGCGGATGACCAACACGGCCGACATGGAATGCCAGGGCTGCGGAGCCTCGATGCTCCGCATTGCGTAGCCACTCCACGTCCGGACGGGCTCAGTAGGTTTCCGACTGTGAGCGAGCGCATGCGAGAGCTGCTGGCCGAGGCGAGGGTCGCCCCCTCGATCCTCTCCGCCGACATGTCGCGCCTCGGGTCGCGGATCGAGGAGGTGATGGCGGCCGGCGCCCGGGTCATTCACTTCGACGTGATGGATGGGCACTTCGTCCCGCCGATCACGATCGGGCCGCTGGTCCTCGGCGCGATCGCCGACCAGGTCCACGACGCCGGCGGGGTGGTCGACGTCCACCTGATGATCGAGGCGCCGGAGCGCCAGATCGCCGACTTCGCCAAGGCCGGTGCCGACTCGATCACCTTCCACGAGGAGGCGACGCCGCACGCGCACCGGACCCTCGCGGCGGTGCGTGAGTTCGGCTGCCTTGCCGGGATCGCGATCAACCCCGGCACCCCGGTCGAGGCGGTGCGGGAGCTGCGGGGAATGGCCGACCTCGTCCTCTGCATGACGGTCAACCCCGGCTGGGGCGGGCAGTCGTTCATCGAGACCTCGCCCGACAAGGTGGAGCGCCTGGCGCCGCTGGTCGGCAACGCCCGGATCGAGGTCGACGGCGGCGTCGACGCGACCACGGCGGGCCCCCTCGCCGCCGCCGGCGCCCACCTCTTCGTCGCCGGCTCAGCTGTTTTCGGAGCCGACGATCCCGCTGCCGCTTACGCCGAGATCGCTGCTGCCGCCGACGCCGGGTGAGCGCCCTCTAGCGATCAGCGCTCCCGTCACCTCCTGCCACCAGGCACGCTCGGAGGCGTCGACGTCCTCGCGCGCCGCGCGTCCCTCGCACCAGCCGGCCAGCGCCCGCCGGCCGCCGATCGCGACCAGGCCTGAGCTGAGCACCGCGTAGCGCCCGTCGGCAAGGGCGACCAGGTAGGCGCCGCGCTCGCTGCGGTCACGCATCACCCTGACGATCGGGATGCCGTCGATCTCCTCGCCGAGCTCGCCGTCACCGCGCGCCGGGCGCACGGTGAAGACCTGCGAGGCGCCGCGCCTGGGCAGCGGTGGCGGGGCCGGCCTGCCGATCGGCCCTTTGGCCCAGTGGCCGGTCAGCGCCTCCACCTCCTCGCGCAGCTCGCTGCGGACCAGCACGTGCAGCTCGTCGCCCACCCGCAGCTCGGTCGAGCCGCGCGGCGGCAGCGCGTTGCCGTCGCGAACGATCACGTTGACCAGCGCCTCGCGCGGCAGCTCCAGGTCGCGGACCCGGTGGCCGGCGATCGCCGCTCCCTCCGGCACCCGGTAGGCGATCACGTCGCCGCCCATGCGCCGGATCCGCCCCGACTCCAGCAGCCGCCGCGGCAGCGCCGGCTCGTCGGTGGTCAGGCCCAGGCGCGTCGCCAGCGGCTCGAAGCTGGCGCCCTGGACCAGGGTCGAGGTGACGACGACGAAGAAGACGATCGCGAACTCTTCCTCGCCGCCGGCGATCCCGGCGACGACCGGGAAGGTCGCGAGCCAGATCGGGGTCGCGCCGCGCAGCCCGGCCCAGCCCAGCATCAAGCGCTCGCGGGCGTTGAGCGGCGCCAGCGCGGTGGCGGCGAAGGTGGCCAGCGGGCGGGCGATAAGGATCAGGACGGCCGAGAGCGCCAGCCCCTTCAGCGCCACGTCGTCGAGCTGGCTGGGGAAGACCAGCAGGCCGAGGAGGATGAAGAGCGCCAGCTGCGCCACCCAGCCGAGTCCCTCGTGGAAGGCGACGACGGTGCGGCGGGCGGGGATGCTGGCGCCGCCGAGCGCCAGCGCGGTCAGGTAGGTGGCGAGCAGCCCGGAGCCGTGGGCGACCTCGGCGAGGCCGAAGGAGAGGGCGGCGATCGCGACCGTCGCCACCGGGTAGATCCCGTCGGTGGGCAGCCGCACCCGGTTCAGCGCCGCGACCGAGAGGCGGCCGATCAGGTAGCCGACCGCGATTCCGACCGCGATTTTGACCGCCAGCAGCCCGGCCATGTCGGCCAGGCCGTAGCCGGGCTCCTGGATCCATTCGATGAACCCGATCACCAGCAGCAGCGCCACCGGGTCGTTCATCCCCGACTCGCCCTCCAGCGAGCGCGCCAGCCGCTTCTCCAGGGTCGAACGGCGCAGCACGGCGAAGATCGCGGCCGAGTCGGTGGCGGCGATGGCGGCGCCGACGATCATTCCTTCCAGGGTGCCGATGTCGAAGATCAGCTTCGCCGCTAAGCCGGCGACGACGGCGGTGAGGACGGTGCCGATCGTCGCCAGCGAGGCGGCGGTCCCGAGCACCGGCCGGATCTCCGACCAGCCGGCGGTCAGCCCGCCCTCGAAGAGGATCAGGATCAGCGCGATCGTGCCCAGCGTCCGCGCTAGCTCCATGTTGGAGAACTCGATGCCGCCGATCCCCTGCGAGCCGGCCAGCATCCCCAGGGCGAGGAAGAGCAGCAACCCAGGGACCCGGACGCGATCGGCGAGCAGGGCTCCGACGATCCCCGCGCCCAGCAGGGCCCCGGCAATCAGGATCAGCTCGGCGTCATGGGCTCCCATCGACGGACCCTAACGAAGCGGTCTAGGTGTTCTCGTCGATCGAGGCGAGGCGCAGCTCCAGTTCCTCGGTCGAGCCCTCGCGGGGGATGTCCTCCGGTCGTCCGTGCGGGTGGCGGTAGACGAGGTAGAGGAGGGCGAAGAGGACGCCGGCGGTCAGGGCGAAGCCGACCTCGACGCGGCGGAACTCGTCGCTGACGATCGGCAGGAAGTTCCAGAGGATGAAGAAGGCGGCGCAGCTGATCCAGCGCACCGCGGCGCGCCGCACCTGGCCCTGGGCGAGGCAGGCCTGGTTGACGGTGACCGAGGCCAGGTAGAGGCCCATCCCCAGGGTCACCAGCAGCAGCCCTGGCCGGTCGTACTCGAACTTGGCGCTGAAGGCGATCTGCATCAGCTTAGGCCCGGCGATCAGGACGACCAGCGCGGTGAAGGCGGTGAAGGCGGTGACGCCGAGCAGGACCCCGCGGACCGAGCGGTGGAACTCGCGCTCGCTGTCGGGGGCGCTGGAGGTGTGGAGGTTGGTGAGGTGGGGGAGGATGCTGGTCGAGACCGCCTGGAAGAGCTGCAGCGGTGCCCGCGCCAGCATCAGCACGTTGAAGATGAAGCCGGCGGCCGCCGCGCCCTGGAGGCCGCGGGTGATCAGCGGCCCGGCGTTGAGGAAGGCCTGTTCGCTGAACATGATCACCAGCACCGCCGCGGCGAAGCCGCCACCCTCCTTCATCGTCATTTGGTCCTGGTCATCCGCCGCCTCCTCCGCTTCGCGTCCGGGGGCGGCGGGCTTCGCCTCGGCCTGCTCCTTCTTCGCGCGGCGCCGGAAGGCAAACGGCACCACCAGCAGCGAGAGGCTCGGCGCGGCGACGATGCCGACCGCGACCCAGGACTGGCCGCTCAGCAGGCCGACCGCGACCAGCAGCGCGAACAGGGTGCGGAAGCAGGACTCGGAAAGGATCAGCGCCGTGAACAGGCCAAAGGTCCGCTGCCCGGCGAGGAAGCCGCGGGCGAAGTAGCTGGCGGCGTAGAAGAGGACGGCGCCGAAGAAGACCCAGTAGAGCGTTTCGTTGCCTTCCAGCAGGTCGTTCTGGATCGGCCCGCGGAGGACCAGGGCGACGACGGCGAAGAACAGCGCCAGGCCGATCTGGATCGTGGTTGCGACGCGCAGCTCCTGGCGCAGCGATTCGCCCCTCGCCAGCCGCTCGGAGACGTGGCGGCTAAGCAGCTGTTCGACCGGCCGGTAGAGGGTCGAGATGGTGATGAAGACGGCGGACCAGAGCACCGTGATCTGCCCGTAGTCGGGCTTGGAAAGGGTGTGGGAGGCGATCAGGAAGTAGGCGTAGGTGATCAGCCCGGTGAGGCCGACCCCGATCGCGAGGAAGCTCGCCGTTTTCCCGTATTCGGCGGCGTTCGCTTCTTTGCCGCCGCCCTGCCGCTCGCTCACTCGGCGCTCTCGCGACCGGCGGGCGCGCCGGGCTCGTAGTGGGAGGGCTCGACCCCGAGCTGCAGCTCGACCCGCCGCACCCGTTCGAAGACCCGCTGGGTCATCACCCGCTGGCCGGCGAGCAGGTCGCCGATCACGCCGAGGGCGAAGAGCTGCACGGCGGCGATGAAGAGGACGGCGCCGAGGATCAGCGACTGGATGTGGCCGCTGGAGTCGCCGTTGAAGATCGCGTCGATCAGGAACGGCAGCCAGGCGCAGAGGGCGAGCAGGAGGACGACGAGGCCGGCGGTGGCGAAGGCGCGCAGCGGCTCGTAACGGGCGTAGATGCGGAGGATCGCCGGCGCGTTGCGGCGCACGTAGGCGCCCGTGGTGGCGAACAGGCGGCTCTCGCGCGTCTTCGGGTTGGTGCCGATCTCGACCTCGTCGACGGCGACCAGCATCTTGCCGGCCTGGATCAGGCTCTCCAGCGTGTAGGTGAAGTTGTCGACGACCAGCAGCTGCAGGGCGGCCTCGCGGTTGTAGGCGCGGAAGCCGGAGGTGGCGTCGGTCACCTCGGTGCCGGATAGGCGCCGCACGACCCAGCTGCCGAGCCGCTGCAGCCCCTTTTTCGAGCCGGAGAAGTGGTCGATCTGGGAGACCTGCCGGTCGCCGACGACCATGTCGGCCTCGCCGGCGACGATCGGCGCCACCAGCTTCGCCACGTCGGCGCCCTTGTACTGGTTGTCGGCGTCGGTGTTGACGACGACGTCGGCGCCGAGTTTCAGGCAGGCGTCCAGGCCAGCTTGGAAGCCTGCGGCCAGGCCCTTGTTGTTGGTCAGGCGGACGATGTGCTCGACCCCGCACTCGCGCGCCACCTCGACCGTGCGGTCGGTGCTGCCGTCGTCGATCACGAGCAGCTCGACCTCGTCGATGCCGGGCACCTCGCGCGGGAGGTCGGCGATGGTCTGGGGAAGGGTCTCCTCCTCGTTCAAACACGGGATCTGGATGATCAGCTTCACGCCCTCAGCGTATTCGCGCTTCGCTTTCCGGCGCCTGCCGAGCTAGACTGATTGACGAGTCAATCAACCATGAATCCCCAGCTAACCGGCACGGATCAAGCTCATCTGAGGCGCGCTTTGCAGCTGGCCGAGGGCGGCCGCGGGCGCGTCAGCCCGAATCCGCTGGTCGGGGCGGTGATCGTGCGCGACGGCGAGATCATCGGCGGGGGCTTCCACGCTGAGCTCGGCGGCCTGCACGCCGAGCGGGCGGCGCTGGAGGACTGCCGCAGCCGCGGCGAGGATCCGGCCGGGGCGACGATGTACGTGACGCTGGAGCCCTGCGCGCACCAGGGGCGGCAGCCGCCCTGCGTCGAGGCGATCCTGGAGGCCGGGATCGGCCGCGTCGTCATCGCCTCCGACGACCCCAGCGAGAAGGCCGCCGGCCGCGGCCCCGGCATCCTCCGCGACGGCGGCGTCGAGGTCGCCTTCGCCACCGGCGCCGAGGCCACCGCCGCGCGTCGCCTCAACCAGCCCTTCCGCAAGCACGCGCGCACCGGCCTGCCGCTCGTCGTCCTCAAGATGGCGATGTCCCTCGACGGCCAGACCACGACCCCGCCCGGCGACAGCCCCTGGATCTCCGGTCCCGAGAGCCGCGAGCTCGTCCACCGCTGGCGCTCCGAACACGACGCGATCGCCGTCGGCATCGGCACCGCCCTCGCCGACGACCCGCTCCTAACCGCCCGCATCGACGCCGCCCGCCAACCCGAGCGCGTCGTCTTCGACTCCCAGGCGCGACTGCCGCTCAACTCACAACTCCTCGCGACTCTCGATCAGGCGCCGGTCCTGATCATCACCGCCCCCACTGCGCCAGCCGATTGCGTCTCTTCCCTCAAAGGCGCCGGCGCCGAGGTAATCGTCGCGGCCGACATCGAGTCTGCCCTCCACGAGTTGGGCCGCCGAGAGATCACCTCTCTATTCCTCGAGGGCGGCCAGACCCTTGCCTCCTCCCTCATCTCCTCTGACCTGATCGACGAATCGCGTACCTTCATCGCCCCAGTGCTCCTAGGTCGTCAACCAAATCCGGCTCCTCGCGCCGTGACAGGACCCGCGCGTCTGACCGCCCTGAGGTCGTCGGCTAAATCCGTCGGCACCGACATTCTGATCGCCGCCATGTACAAGGAGTGGTGACATGTTCACCGGCCTGATCGAAGACCTAGGCACCGTCGAGTCCCTCGACCGCACCGCCGACGGCGCCCGCCTGCGCATCTCGTCCCGCTTGGCGGCCGAGCTCTCCCTCGGCGACTCGATTGCGGTCAACGGCTGCTGTCTCACCGCCACCTCGGTCGATGGCGACAGCTTCGAGACCGAGGCGATGAA